>RXJA01000081.1 GCA_003963455.1 Hyphomicrobiales bacterium | reverse complement strand
ATGGCCCGACGTCCTCGATGTCATAGGTGCTCGCCGACAGATTGTTGCGGACCGCGATATCCCTGACGACATGCTCGACAAAGCCGCGCGTCTTCGACGGCCGGGTGAAATTTCCGGAGAAACCGACAACGGTTGGGTTGGGCATGCTGTGGCACTTTCTCGGTATGTCGACGCCCCGCGTCTATATCCGTGATTTTTATGGACTTCGGCCCGCCTTAGAAGGAACGGTCGGCCCTTGGAGGGCTCACCACCGAACAATTTTTCCATGGATCGAATAGATTGTGGATACTCAAGACGGGACGCGCTTGATCAACTTGCCGGAACTGAGTCCTTGCAAGAGGCCGGGGAATGCATTGCGGCGCGGCAGTAACTTTCGCAGCGCCATGGCAATTCCGGACGGAAAACCGCTAGGCACTTTTCCTTGAATCGCCTACTGCCGCCCGGCGCGGAGCGCGGCCGTTCTGACCTCGTCGACAGCGAGCAGGCCTGGTTCGCCGGCATCCTTCAGCGCAACGCCATAGACCGTCTCGGCGTCTTCGCGGCTCAGCCAGCCGCGGTTGACGGTTGCCGCGACCCGCTTTGGATCGCGCTTCAGCGGATCGCCGTAGCCGCCGCCGCCACAGGCGGTGAACTCGATGCGCGAGCCATCCTCGATCGTCTCCTCGCTGAAGGCCGGCAGCACGATCTTCTCGCCGGCCTTGAGCTTGATCGTCTCGCTCTCCTTGCCGTCGCCGCCGCCCAGCACGCCGCGCGGCGGGAAGCTGGTGCCGTCGGCGGCGTAGACGATCGTCATGTCATGGTCGAGCGGATAAAAGACGCCCCCGGTCGCCGGCGCGCCCTCGAACTCGCCGAAACCCTGCGATCCAGGCAGCACGCCGCGGCGCTCGATGACGATCGGATACATCGATTCGTCCACCTCGACCGAGTCGAGCTGTATGAGACCGGCATTGGCCGGCCCGCAATAGGTCAGCCAGCCGTCGAAGCCGTGGCGGGCGCCGCCGCCCGCATAGCCGACGAAGACCTGGTTGACATAGGATTTGCCGTGCTTGAACGGATCCTGGCCGGAAATGACGCCGACGCCGGCCGGCAGGTGCGAGCCGCTCTCGGCCTGGCCGTAAGGCGCGCCCATGCGCGAGAAGACGCAATTGCCGGCGATCATCAGCCGGTCGTTGACATTGGTGGTGGCGACCGAGGTGCCGACCGGATATTTCGGCTTGCCGACGACGCTTCCCTCACGCAGCAGCACCTTGATCTGCGACTTTGCGCCCTCATTGTGGGGAATGCTCTCGTCGAGATTGTTGAAGACGCCGATCCGGCAGGAGCCTGTCGCCGTGTTCTCGGACAGGTTGAGCCCGCCCGGCACATTGTCGATGTTGTCGCGCACGTCGACGACGATCTCCCCCTTCTCCGGATCGACATTGATCGTCACCCTGACCGGTATGCCTTCGTCGGCGACGCCGGGCACCGGGTCATGCCGCGTCTCGTAGCTGTAGCTGCCGGCCGGGAGCTTGGCGATCGCCGCCTTGGCACAGCGCGCGCCGTAGTCGAACCAGTCCTCGACGAAGCCGAGGATGGTGTCGCGGCCATAGCGCGCGAACAGCTCGCCGATGCGGCGCTCGCCGGTGCGGCAGGCGCCGATCTGCGCGCGCGCATCGCCCAGCCACATGTCGGGCACGCGGTTGCGCATCGTGCCGATGCGCAGGATATCCTTCTTCTCCTCGTAGTTCTGCGCCACGCGCACGCAGGGGAAATGCATGCCCTCCTCGAAGATGTTCTTGGCGAAGGGCAGGTAGGTCGACGGCACCGGCGCGCCGGTGTCGGCGTGGTGCGACAGCGCCACGACCCAGAACAGCGGCTCGCCCTCGAAGAACACCGGCATCGCCATGATCAGGTCGGCGTGATGGGTGCCGCCGGTGTAGGGGCAATTGTTGAGGAAGATGTCGCCTTGCGTGATGTCGTCGAAAAGATCCGTCAGCGGCCGCGTCGCCATGTCCATCGACATGACATGGATCGGCAGCGCGTCCTCGACCGAGACCAACCGGTGGTCATAGGTGAGGATGGCGCAGGAGAAGTCGCGCGCGTTCTTGATCACCGCCGAGCGGCTGGCCCGCATGACGACCAGCGTCATCTCGCGCACGATCGCCTCGAAGCGGCTCTTCAGCACCGACATCAGGAAGGGGTCTACCCGCCGGTCAGCGACGTCGAGCTCGAGCCTGTTGATGGAGTCCATGGGTCGTTCTCTCACGTGATTGTTGAACTAGGCGATGTTGACGACGAGATTGCCGTAACGGTCGATCTGGCCCTGGTGCTGGTCCTTGAGATAGGCGGTGAAGGTCTCGGCCTCGACCAGGCAGGGGCCGGTCACCTGCGCACCCGCGCGCAACCGCGCAAGTTCGTAGACCGGCACCGTTTCGACGCGACCGCTCTCCTGCTGGTAGATGCCGCGCCTGGCCTTCAGGTCGATGGGGCCATTCTGATCGGACAGCGTGTTCTTCTGCCAGATGTCCTGGCCGGAGCGCTTGCCGATGGCGCGCAGCTTCCAGGCCGTGAACTCGACGACGTCGTTGTCGGCACGGATCGAATAGATGCGCTCGTGCATCTTGTGGAAGGCTTCGACCAGACCCGGCAGATCGCCCTCGGACACCACGCCGTCCTTGGTCTCGAACGGCACCTCGATCTCGAAGGACTGGTACTCGTAACGGCCGAGGAAGGAGAACTCGAACTGCCGGTTCTCCGGCGCGACCCCGGCCTCGGCGAGGAAATTGTTGCCGGCCTGCCTCAGGCGCGTCAGCGCATCGTTGACGCCGGCGACGTTGAAATCGGCATCTGAGGTGAGCAGCACCGCGCTCTCTTCCGAACGGATGTCGGAGATCAGCCCGCCGAAGGCGCTGAGCCCGGCCATGAAACGCGGCACCATGTAGCGCTTCAGCCCCAATATGTCGGCCATCTCGGCGATATGGATGGCGGTCGCGCCGCCCCCGCAGACGAAGAAGGAGTCGCGCGGATTGATGCCTTCGCGCACCGTGATCTCCTCGATCGCCGCCACCATGTTGTGGTTGGAGGTGGTGTAGATCGCGTAGGCCGCCTCCTCGCGAGAGACGCCGAGCCGCGCCGCGATCTTGTCGACCGCCGCCTCGGCCAGCTCCCGCTTCAGCTGCATCTTGCCGCCGAGGAAGTAATCCGGATCGACGATACCGAGCACCACATTGGCGTCCGTGACCGTCGGCTCAGTGCCGCCCTGGCCGTAGCAGGCCGGGCCTGGCCGGGCGCCGGCGCTGCGCGGGCCGACCCGCAGCAGGCCGCCTTCGTCGACGAAGGCGATCGAGCCGCCGCCGGCGCCGACCGAGCGCACATCGACCTTGGGAATGCCGAGCGAATCGTCATGAATCATGCTGTCCGGCGTGACGATGATCTGGTGGTCGCGCAGCGCCGAGACGTCGAAGGTGGTGCCGCCCATGTCGCCGACGATGATGTCGGGCTCGTCGGAAAGCGCCAATGCCGCCATCGGCGCCAGCGTCGGGCCGGACATGACGCTGTAGATCGGCTTCCGGATCATGTCGGCCAGCGGCATCATGCCGCCGACGCAATTGGCGAGCAGCAGTTCGCCCTCGAAGCCTTCCTCGTCGAGCGCGGTCTTCAGCTTCTCGATATAGGTGCGCACGATCGGGTTGATCGAAGCGTCGATCGCGGCCGCGATGATGCGCTTGTATTCGCGCGGCATCGGGTTGATCTCGTGGCTGAGCGTCACCGGAATGCCCGGCAGCTCTTTCTCCAGGATCTCGCGCACCGCGAGCTCGTGCGCCGGGTTCACCACCGACCACAAGAGGCCGACGGCGATGGCCTCGACGCCGAGGCCGCGGAATTCGGCAGCGGCCTTGCGCACGTCGTCCAGCGACAGCGGCGCCAATTCACGGCCGCGCGCGTCGATGCGGCCGGCGACCGTCTTGGTGAGATGGCGCGGGACATAGGGATCGGGATAGTTCAGCCGCCATTGGAAGGCGCCTTTGCGCGGACCTTCGCGCAGCACCAGTATGTCCTGGTGACCGGCGGTCAGGATGAGGCCGACCTTGACCGTCTTGCGCTCGACCAGCGCGTTGGTCGACACGGTCGAGCCGTGCACGACGAGGTCGATCTGTTTCATGAACTCGGCGCCGCTTAGGCCATAGCCCTCGGCCGCGACATGCAGCACGTTGATGAAGCCTTTTTCGAATTCGCCGGGCGTCGTCGGCGATTTGAAGATCGCGATCTCGCCCTTGCTGTTCGAGACGAGGCAATCGGTGAAGGTGCCGCCGATATCGATGCAAACTTGATAGGCCATACGAGCTTCCCGAAGAGGTTGGAGTATCAGCGCCTGGCTTCGTCGCGATTGACGATCAGACTGACGATGATGATGACGCCCAGGCAGATCTGCTGCAGATAGCCGTCGATCTGGACGAGGTTCATGCCGTTGGAGAGCACGGTGACGAACAGCGCGCCGAGCACGGCCGCGCCCACGCCGCCCTCGCCGCCGGAGAGGCGCACGCCGCCGACAACGGCGGCCGCGATGGCCTCCAGCGTGAGATTGCCGCCGAGATTGGGTTCGCCCGACCCGGTGCGCGCGGTGAGCAGAAGCGCGCCGAGCGCCGCGAGCAGCGCGCACAGCATGTAGGCCAGCACCAGCACCGGCCCGGTGCGGATGCCCGCCGCGACCGCCGCCCTTGGATTGGCGCCGATGATGTAGAGGCTGCGGCCGAAGCGCGTCGCCTTCAGCGTCAGGAACAAAAGCACGAACACCAGGGCGGCGATCCAGATCGGCATCGGAATCGAGAGCGGCGATCCTTGCGCGAACTCCGCTGTAAGGCCCTTCGGCAGGCCGGTGACGGGGAAGCCGCCGCTGATCGTCGAGGCGAAGGCGAGCACCATGTTGGCCATGCCGAGCGTCGTCACCAGCGGATTGATGCCGATGCCGGCGATGAGCAAGCCATTGGCGAGGCCGATCGCGCCGGCGATCAGAACCGCGGCGCCGACGCCATAGAGGATCGAAACGTCGCCGCCGCCCATCGCCACCATCGCCATCGAGGCGGCGACGCTGACCAGCGAGACTGTGTAGCCGAGCGAAAGATCGAAGCCTCGCGTCAGAAGCACCATGGTCTGCGCCATGGCGAAGATCGCGAGGTAGCTCGCCTGCAGCGCGATGTTGCGGAAGTTGCCCAGGGACAGAACACGGGGCTCGACCAGGCCGAACAGGATGAGGACAACGGCAATGGCGATCGGCAGGCGCGCCGCGCGCAGAATCTCCTTCAGCGAGAGGCCTGAGGGCTGGGCCATCGGTTGTGTCTTGGCCTCCATGCTCATGCCTGCCGCTTTCTCAACAGAAGCCGTTCGATTGCCAAGGCAACGATCAGCACCGCGCCGAGCACCAGCGTTTGGTATTTGCTGTCGACTTGCACCAGGTTCATGGCGTTGGCGATCACCGACAGGAACAGCGCCGCCAGCGCCACCAGTTCGGCGCGGCCGACGCCGCCGCGCAGCGACACGCCGCCGATGACGGCGGCGGCGATGGTTTCAAGCGCCAGCGTCCCGCCAATGGTCGACTGGCCGGAGCCGAGCCGCGACGTCATCAGGAAGCCGGTGAGCGCGGCGAGCAGGCCGGCCAGCATATAGGCTGCCATCAACGTGCGGGCGGTGGCGACGCCTGAGAGACGCGCCGAGCGCTGATCGCTGCCCACCGCATAGATATGGCGGCCAAGCGCCGTGAAGCGCTGCATGACGATGCAGGCGGCAAGGACGCCGAGCGCCACCCAAAGCACGATCGGCAGGCCGAGGAACTGGCCGCGTCCGACATTGGCGATGAAGGAGTCGGCCACGCCATAGATCGGGATGCCTTGCGTGAAATAGAGCGCGATGCCCATCAACACCGACATCATCGCCAGCGTCACCATGAAGGGCGAGAGCGAGAAGGTTGCCACAAGCCCGGCATTGACCAGCCCAACAAGCGCGCCGGCGCCGAGCGCGATGACCAGCGAGGCGAGGATGACGACCAGCTCCATGCCCGGGAAGTAGCCGCTGCCGACCAGCATCACGGCGGCCGTCACCACTGAGGTCGCCGCCACCACGGCGCCGACGGAGAGGTCGAAACCGCCGGCCGTCATCACCAGCATCTGCGCCAGCGACGGGATGAGCAGCAGCGCGAAATTGCGCATGACGTTGAGCAGGTTTAGCCGGTTGAGGAAGCGCGGCTCGATCAGCGCGGTCGCGACCACCGCCACGACCAGGAAGGTGATGACGATGCCGCCCTGCATGAGGAAGCGGTCGAGCCGGCTCGCGCGATGCGATGGCGCGTTGGCAACGGTCATGGTCGCCGTTTCCGAGCTCATGCGCGCCCTCCGAAATAATGCGACAGGACCTGGGCTTCGCTGAGCTCGTGTTGTGCAAGCTCGGCGACCACCTTGCCTTCATGCATGACATAGACCCGCGAGGCGAGATTGATCAGCTCCGGCAACTCGGATGTCGACACGATGACCGAGGCTCCCGCCTCGACCAGCGACTTGATGAGGTTGTAGACATCGGCCTTGGCGCCGACATCGATGCCGACGGTCGGCTCGTCGAACAGATAGACGTCGAACGGCTTCATCAGGCCGCGCGCCAGCATCAGCTTCTGCTGGTTGCCGCCGGAGAAGGCTGACGCCTTGCGCTCGGGCGCCATCGGCCTCAGCGCGAGATTGCCGAGCGGCACCCTGATCGCCTCGTTCTCGCGCCAGAATTTCAGCACCGGTCCGGACGACAGGTCCGACAGGTCGAGCGAGCTCATGGTCGCATTCTCGCGCGCCGGACGCGCCAGCGCGAGACCTTCCGAGCCCCGATCGGCCGGGAAGTAGCAGACACTGGCGGCAAGCATCGAGGCGGGCGTCGGCCGCTCGACCGGCTTGCCGCCCAGGCTGATCGTGCCCGCCTCGATGGTCTCCAGGCCAAAGACGGCGCGGCAGAGTTCGCTGCGCCCGCAGCCGACGAGACCGGCAAGGCCGACCACCTCGCCCGCCCGCGCCGTGAAGGACGCGCCGATGACGGAGTGCTTTTCCGTCGTGAGATCTCGCACCTCGAGCCTGACCGCGCCGGGCTTGTGCTCGATCTTCGGGAAGAGCTGTTCGACGGGACGGCCGACCATCATCTCGATCAGGCCCTCATCCGAAATCTCGGCGGTCACGACGGTGCCGATCTTCTTGCCGCCGCGCAGCACGGTGACGCGGTCGGAGAGATTGCGGATCTCGCTCATGCGGTGCGAGACGTAGATGATGCCGACGCCGCGCGCCTTGAGCAGCGCCACGGCATTGAACAGTTTCTCCGCCTCGCCGTCGGTAAGCGACGCGGTCGGCTCGTCGAGGATGAGAACCTTCGGCCGCATGCGCAGCGCCTTGGCGATCTCGACCATCTGCTTTTGCGCGCGCGACAGGAAGGCGACCTTCTCGTCGAGCGGCAGGTGGAAGCCGAGGCTCTCCAGCAGCTCCGCCGCCGCCTGGCGCATCTGCTTGCGCCTGAGGAACAGGCCCGACGACTGCTCACGCCCGAGGAAGATGTTCTCGACCACGGTGAGGTCGGGCACCAGGCTGAATTCCTGGAAGACGGCGGCGATGCCGATCTCCTGCGCCTCCTGCGGCGTCAGGCTGGTGATGGTGCGGCCATTGATGCGATAGACGCCTTCGGCCCAGGGAAACGTGCCGGCAATGAGATTGATGAGCGTCGACTTGCCGGCGCCATTCTCGCCAAGCAACGCGTGGACCTCGCCCTCGTTGAGGGAGAAGTCGACATTGTCGAGCGCGGCGATGCCGCGGAATCTCTTGGTGAACCCTGTAACTTCCAGCATCTCGTCCAAAGGCCCAAAGCCGGCAAGAGCAATTCCAGCAGACTCCGCAGCGGTTTGCGCCCGGAATTGCGTCAAGTCGCCTGACCGCCTTCTGGAAGGCGGTCAGGCCGGGAGGATCGCGATTAAATCGCGAAGCTGAAGACCGCGCCGGCGGCCGCGTCGTTATTCGACAGAGAACTCGGGGCGCCAGCCGTCCGGCGCGAAGATCTGGGTCGTGTCGATCTTGTCGATATTGTCCTTGGTGACGATGCCCGGGGCAACCAGCAGGACCTTCTCGTGTTCCTTCTTCTCCAGCGCGCGCACCGCCAGGTCGACGCCGATGCGCCCCATGATGACCGGATATTCGGTGGCGAAGCCCAGCACCTGGCCGTCCTTCACCGCCTTCAGCATGGTCTGGTTCTCATAGGAGGACATGATCGTCACATTGCTCAGGCCGGCATCCGCAACGGCGCCGATCGCGGCCTCCGCCGTCGGCGCGCCGCCCCAGATGACGTTCACGTCCGGATGGGTTTGCAGCGCATCCTCGACCAGTTTGAGCTGCGCCGGCACGCTGGCCTCGCCGAACATTTCGCCGACCAGCTTGATGTTGCCGGTCTTGGTGCTGTCGCGGAAGCCGTTCATGTAGGTCTCGGCCCAGCCGCTGCCCTGCGGCCCAGGGAACGCCACGGCGGTACCTTGCTTGTCACCCAGATACTTCTTCACATATTCGCCGGTCTGGAAGCCCTTCTGGTAGAAATCGGGCGTGATGCGGGCGGTGATCGGCGTCTCCAGGATCGGATTGGCCACGGCAATGTTGACGATGCCCTTGCCCATGCCCTCATTGATCTTGGCGGCGACGCCCGCTTCCGAAATCGCCGAGACGAGGATAGCGTCGGCGCCCGAGGCGACGCAGTCGTCATATTGCGAGATCTGCTTCGGCAGGGCCGTGTATCCACCGGCCTGCAGCACCGTCACCTTGACGCCGAGACGCTTGGCTTCCTGGACGATGCCATAATCCACCGAAACCCAGTAGCTGTCCTGGAGATGCGGGAAGAGCACGCAGAGCTTCCAGGGCTTTTCCGCCTTGTCGAGCGGCTTGTACTCGATCTCACCGACATTCTTCAGGTCGCCGTCCTTGGCCGAGGCGATCTTGAACGGCCACCAGTCGGCCGCGTGCGCCATGCCGGCCGACAGCACTGTCGCCGACAGCGCCAGAACCAACGATTTCTTCAATCCACTCATATTCAGTCTCCCATTTTCCAACGCCCTCACGGGGCTGAAGCTCTCTTTCGATTTCGGCTTTGGTGCCTTCTTTGTATCCAATATGCCACTTCTACGTTGGCATTTCATAACGCAAGGCAAGAAATTGCAACTACAATGTATCCATTCGCACCAACTTACATCTTATATCTTATGTGTCAACGCGAGAATCTGTTGCCGCCGCTTATGCGCTGAAGCGCCCGGCGAAGCTTGTCAGCCCTGTGCGCGAACCTGCGGCAGCGCGGCGGCGAGCGATCGCTCGAACGCATCGACCAACGCGTCGACCTGGGTCTCGGTGATGATCAGCGGCGGGCAGAAGGCGATGGCATCGCCCATGTTGCGTGAGATCACGCCATTCTGCTGCAGGAAGCCGTTGACCAGCGCGCCGAGCGCCGCCGGCTTGCCCCAGGGCGCCTTGGTCGCCTTGTCGGCGACGAGCTCGACGGCGGCGATGAGACCGACGCCGCGCACCTCGCCCACCAGCGGATGCGAGGCGAGCTTGCGCAGCCTTGCCTGCAGATGCGCGCCGACCTTGCGCGCATTGTCGACGAGATCGCGCTCCTCGATCAGCTTGATGTTCTCCAGCGCGACGGCCGCGGCGACCGGATGACCACCGCCCGTGAAGCCGTGGCCGAAGGTGCCGATGCGGTCGCTCTCGTCGGCGATCGGCTCGAACACCTTGTCGTTGATCAGCAGCGCCGAGATCGGCAGGTAGGAGGAGGAAATCTGCTTCGACAGCACCATGATGTCGGGCTTGATGCCGAAGGTCTGCGAGCCGAACATCTCGCCCGTCCGGCCGAAGCCGCAAATCACCTCGTCGGCCACGAGCAGGATGTCGTATTTCGACAGCACCGCCTGGATCTTCTCCCAATAGCCGGCGGGCGGGACGACGACGCCGCCGGCGCCCATGATCGGCTCGCCGATGAAGGCGGCGATCGTTTCGGGGCCCTCGGCAAGGATCAGCTTGTCGAGATCGTCGGCGAGCCGGGCGGAGAACTGCTCCTCGCTCTCGCCGGGCTCGGCGTCACGCCAGTGATGCGGGGTCGACGTGTGCAGGATGTTGGCGATCGGCAGGTCGAAGGAGAGATGGTTGTTGGGCAGGCCGGTCAGGCTTGCCGAGGCGATGGTGACGCCATGATAGCCGCGCTTGCGGCTGATGATCTTCTTGCGCGCCGGCTGGCCGAGCGCGTTCGAGCGGTACCAGATCATCTTGATAGCGGTATCGTTGGCCTCGGAACCGGAATTGGTGAAATAGGCCTTGCTCATCGGCACCGGCGCCATCTGCACCAGCTTCTCGGCCAGGTCGATCAGCGGCGAATGCGCCTTGGAGCCGAAGTCGTGATAGAAGGGCAGCTTCGACATCTGTCTCGTCGCGGCTTCGACCAGCCGCTTTTCCGAGAAGCCGACGGCGACGCTCCACAAGCCCGCCATCGCCTCGATGTAGCGATTGCCGGCAATGTCCTCGACATAGATGCCGTCGCCCTTCTCGATGACCAGCGGACCAGTCTCCTGATGCTTGCGGGCGTTGGTGTAGCCATGCAGGTGGTAGCGGATGTCGCGGGCTTCGGGTGAATTCGGTCTGGCGTCCATGACGGCTCCTGTCTGCAGGCGTCCAAGCGGGAATTGCCCTGCCTCCCCTCGTTCAAGGGTCGCAGTTCCCTCTTGCTTTATGCTGTTTGATGCATCATGTTTCTTATAAGATATACTGTCAAGCCCTTTTGGGACAATGACTGAATGGGGGCGGAAACGGCATGGCGAGCTTCAGCTTCGAGACGCTCGAACGCGAAAATCTGGGTGACACGGTCTACGCGCGCGTCTCGGAGGCGCTGATCAAGGGACGCTTCGCACCGGATGCGCGGCTGACCATCCGCGACCTCGCCCAGTCTCTTGGCACCAGCGTGACGCCGGTTCGCGACGCGATCCTGCGCCTCATCCAGGATGAGGCCCTGGTGCAGAAATCGGCGCGCGAGGTGCGCGTCCCCATCATCACGCTGGAACGCTATCGCGAGATCCGCCAGATCAGGCTGAAGCTCGAAGGGCTCGCCGCGCGCGAGGCCGCGCTCAAGGCGACGGCCAAGGACATCGAGCGGTTGCGCGATCTGATTGCCCGCAACGAGAGCGCGATCGCCGCCAGGAATTGGACCGAAGGGCTGGAGCTCAACCAGACATTCCACTTCGCGCTGGCCGACATCGGCGACATGGTGGTGCTGCGTGGCATCCTGAACCGGCTCTGGCTGCAGATGGGGCCGCTGATCGCGGAATCCTATCATGAAGGTGGCCGCGCCATGATCGACAACCACCATGCCGTGCTTGCGGCGGTCGAGAAAAAGGATGCCGATGCCGCCGAGCGTGCGATCATCGCCGACATCACCGAGGGTGGAAATGTGATTCTCGAACGGCTGTTCAGCAGGCGCGCCGCCGGCGCCGCCAAGGCGAGCTGAGAATGGAGCAAGTCGACTGCATCGTCGCCGGGGCCGGCGTCATCGGCCTTGCGGTTGCGCGCAAGATGGCCGCACGCGGCCTGGACACGCTGATCCTCGAGGCGGTGGATGCCATCGGCACCGAGACGAGCTCGCGCAATTCGGAAGTGATCCATGCCGGCATCTACTATCCGCAAGGATCGCTGAAGGCCCGGCTCTGCGTCGCCGGCCGCGAGATGCTCTACCGCTACTGCGCGGAACGCGCGATCCCGCACCGCCGCTCGGGCAAGCTGATCGTCGCGACCGACGAGGCCCAGGAACCCGTGCTTGACACGATCCGGGCCGGGGCCGCGGCCTGCGGCGTGGACGATTTGCGCTTCGTCTCCGCGGCCGAAGCGCAAGCTCTGGAGCCGGCGCTTCATTGCACCAAAGCGCTGCTCTCGCCTTCCACTGGCATCATCGACAGCCACGCGCTCATGCTCGCCTTGCTGGGCGACGCAGAGGAAAACGGCGCGATGCTGTCGCTCAACACGCGCATCGTTTCGGGCCGCATCGATGCCGGCCGCATCGTGCTCCAGACAAGCGACACGGCGAGCGGCGAAGGTTTCGAGATCGCCACGTCGCGCCTCATCAACGCGGCCGGCCTTGGCGCCGTTGCGCTGGCGGGCTCGCTCGAGGGCTTCGACAGGCGGTTCTTGCCGACGCTTCGCTACGCCAAGGGCAATTATTTCTCGGTGGCGGGCCGGGCGCCCTTCTCGCGGCTGGTCTACCCCGTGCCCGAACCGGGCGGGCTTGGCGTCCATCTGACGCTTGATCTCGGCGGCACGGCTCGGTTCGGGCCCGACGTCGAATGGACGGACACGCTCGACTACCGCGTCGATCCGGCGCGCGCCGAGCGCTTCTATGCCGCGATCCGCAAATACTGGCCGGATCTGGCCGACGAGAGCCTGCAACCGGCCTATAGCGGCATTCGGCCGAAACTCTCCGGGCCGGGCGAAGAAAACAGCGACTTCGTCATCCAGGATGCGATGACCCATGGAAGCGCCGGCCTGGTCAATCTGTTCGGCATCGAAAGCCCCGGCCTGACCTCCAGCCTGGCGATTGCCGAACAGGTGACGCGCATCCTCGCGCCTGAGGCGGACTGACGGCGCCGACGCGCGCCATCGAGGGCCGATCGCATCGTGCGCCACCTCGGCCAGAGGCTGCCATATTCACTAAATGTATCCAATGATAATAGAAAACGGCAATTTCAGTCTTTAAAAAGGCAATGCTGGACGCTATCGTATCCAATATAACCAGCCGCGACCTCGCCAGGAAGTCCTGATGCCCGACTACTCGACATTGGCCCCATCAGCCCCTTGGCGCGAACTGCGCACGACGCGCGCCGACTGGGACGAAGCCGATCCGGCCGGGCTGGAATCGATGCTGGTTTCGGCCCATCTGATCCGCGCCTTCGAAGAGAAAGTGCTGGAACTCGCCGGCCAGGGCCTTGTGCATGGGCCAGCCCATTCCGCGGTCGGCCAGGAAGGCGGCGCCGTCGGCTCGGCCGCCCTGATGCGTGCAAGCGACCAGATCAATGGATCCCATCGCGCGCATCACCAGTTCCTCGCCAAGTCGATCCGCTATATCGCGCCGCATGGATTGGCGCCGGCCGGCGATTTCTCGCCAGCCATTCGCGGCCTGGCACAAAGGTCGCTGGCCGAGATCCTCGGCCTGGCGCAGGGTTTCTGTCGCGGTCGCGGCGGCTCGATGCATTTGCGCTGGGCCGAAGCGGGCAATCTCGGCACCAACGCGATCGTCGGCGGCGGCGTGCCCTTGGCGGCTGGCGCGGCCTGGGCGCACAAGCGCGCCGGCAAGGGCGACGTGGCCTTTGCCTATTTCGGCGACGGCGCCGTCAACATCGGCTCGGTGCTGGAGACGATGAACATCGCCGCTGCCTGGAAGCTGCCGCTCTGCTTCTTCATCGAGAACAATCGCTATGCCGTCTCGACCCATGTCGAGGAAGCGACTGCAGAGCCGCGCCTGTCGGCGCGCGGCTCGGCCTTCGCTATTCCCGCCTGGAAAGTGGACGGTATGGATCCCCTCGCCGTCTATCTTGCGACGAAAGAAGCCATGGAACTGATGCGCAATGGCGGCGGGCCTGCCATCATCGAGGCCGACGTCTACCGCTATTTCCATCAGAACGGCCCGCTGCCCGGCAGTGCCTTCGGCTATCGCGACAAGGCCGAGGAAGCGGCATGGCGGGCGCGCGATCCGCTCGACCGGCTGGCGAGCGAAATGGAACAGCGCCAGATCATCGGCAGCTCAGGCGTCGCCGCTTTGCGCGAACGCGCGCTTGCGCTGATGGCCGATATCGCCGCCGAGCTGGTCGAGCAGATGAACGGCAAGAACCGGATCAGGCCGGCGCTCTGGCCCGACGAAGGTTTCCGCGACCACGGCATACGCGGCGACCTCCAGGAATTCGCGACGACGCGCACCGAGGAATTGGAAACCTTCGGCGGCGCCATCGACGGCGGCGCCAAATTCATCGACGTCGTCGCCAACGTCATGCACCGCCGCATGGCGACCGACGACCGCATCGTGGTCATGGGCGAGGATGTGCACCGGCTGAAGGGCGGCACGAACGGCGCGACGCGCGGCCTTGCCGCCGCCTTCCCGGACCGTGTGCTCGGCACGCCGATCAGCGAGGCCGCTTTCACCGGGCTCGGCGGCGGCATCGCCATGGATGGCCGCTATCTTCCGGTCATCGAGTTCATGTATCCCGATTTCATGTGGGTGGCGGCCGACCAGGTCTTCAACCAGATCGGCAAGGCCCGCCACATGTTCGGCGGCGATATCGACGTGCCGCTGGTGCTGCGAACCAAGGTTGCCATGGGCACCGGTTACGGCTCGCAGCACTCGATGGATCCGGCCGGCATCTTCGCCACCTCGCCGGGCTGGCGCATCGTCGCCCCCTCGACGCCGTTCGACTATGTCGGCCTGATTAACAGCGCGCTGCGCTGCAAGGATCCGGTGCTCGTCATCGAGCATGTCGAGCTTTACAATTCCACCGGTCCTGCGCCGGTCGACGACCTCGATTACTTCATCCCGCTCGGCAAGGCCAAGGTGGTCCGCCAGGGCACGACCATGACGATCCTCACCTACCTCGCCATGGTGCGCCCGGTATTCGAGGCGGTCGAACGTCTCGGCGTCGACGCCGAGGTCATCGACCTGCGCTCGCTCGATCGCGCCGGGCTCGACTGGCAGACCATCGAAGCCTCGATCCGCAAGACCGGCAATGTGCTGGTGGTCGAGCAAGGCGCGCGCGGCACGTCCTATGGCGGCCTGCTCGCCGCCGAGATCCAGAATCGCTGCTTCGACTGGCTCGACCAGCCGATCCAGCGCGTGCATGGCGGCGAGGCTTCGCCAAGCATTTCCAAGGTGCTCGAGGCCGCCGCCTGCGCACGCCCCGCCGACATCGAGCGCGGCCTGCGCCAGGTCATGGCCGACCAGGGCCGGCCGCTGGATTAGGCCGCCGGATCATCAGGCGGGGTCCTGAAGCCGGCGGTCTCGCCGCCGTCGACGTTCAGGACCGCGCCATTGATGAAGCTGGCCGCCTGAGAAAGCAGCCAGGAGACCGCCTCCGCGACATCTTCCGGCGTGCCGAGGCGCGCCGCCGGGATGCGGTTCTCCAGCCTTTCGCGCCGGCCCGGAATGGCAAGCGTCTTGGCCATCATCTGGGTCGCGATCTGGCCGGGACAGACGGTATTGAAGCGCACCTCTGATCCATATTCCAGCGCCAGCGCCTGGCTGAGTCCGATGAGCGCCGCCTTGGAGGCGGTGTAGATCGCCAGCCCCTCCTCTCCGACAAGGCCCGCGACCGACGAGATCATCACCACGGCGCCGCGCCCGGCCCGCAAGCCCGCCAGCGCATGCCGCGTGAACAGATAGGCCGAGGTGGCGTTGGCCGTCATCGTCCTGTTCCAGTCGTCGAGCGTCGTCTGGTCGAAGGCGCCGCGCCCGCCGGCTCCGGCATTGTTGACCAGGCCGGCGATACGGCCCCTGCCGAGCTCCAGCGCGACGTCGACCGCGCGCTTGCAATCGGCCTCGCTGGTCGCGTCGCCTGGGGCAAAGACTGCCCCTGGAACCGCGGCCATGACATCTTCGGCGGCTGCCTGGTCGCGCCCGGTGAAGACGACCCGCGCGCCATCCGCCGACAGCCGCTCGACGCAGGCCGCGCCGATCCCGCGCGTGCCGCCCGTCACCAGGAAGACGCGCTCTGCCTCTTTGGCGCTCATGCCGCCGCTCCGTAGTCGACGACAGTGCAAAGCGGCCCTTCCCTGTGCGCAGCCCAGTAAAGATCGTGGATGCGGTTGGTGACCGGGCCGGATTTGCCGTTGCCGTAGATGCGATCATCGAGCACCGTCACCGGCATGATGCCGCCGGCGGAGCTCGAGATGAAGATCTCGTCGGCCTCGCGCAATTCCTCGATCGGCAGCGGCCGCACCTCGCAGGTGACGCCCGCCTCACCCGCAAGCTCCATCACCGTGCGGCGCGTCATGCCCTCGAAGACGCCGCGCTCGGGCGTGGTGATGACATTGTCCTTCACTGCGAAGACGTTGAAACCGGCGCCTTCGGTGACATTGCCCTGGCCGTCGTTGAGCACGGCGACGGTGGCGTCCTTGTCATAGGCCTCGAAGATACCCATCGTCAGGTCGAGCCAGTGGAAGTTCTTGAGGCGCGGATCGAGCGATTCCGGCGGGATTCGCCGCACCGAGCTCACCACCATCTTCAGCCCGTCACGCCGCTGCTCCTCATTGGCGATCCACACGAAGGGCTGCGCGAAGGCATAGAACCTGTTCTGGCAGAGCCTTGGGTCGCGGGTGCCGGCCGGCGGCACACCGCGCGTGCAGGTCATCTGCACATAGGCGTCGCGCAGTCCGCTCCGGCGCACGCATTCGATCAGAATGTCTGCTATCTCCGCCTTTGACAGCGGCAGGCTCATGCGCAGGCCTCGCATCGAGGCCAGGAAGCGCTCGATATGGTCGTCGAGCCTGAAGAAGCGGCCCTTCCAGACATGGGTGACGTCATAGGTCGCATCGGAGCGCACGAAGCCGCGGTCGGTGATCGGAATGGCCGCCTCCGCGAGCGGCATATAGCTGCCGTTGACATAGGCTATGCCCAATGCCGGATCGTAAGCGGCCCTGTCTGTCATGAAGTCCTCCACCGATGTCGAGTCTATAATTGGATACAATAAAGCGAATTTATTCGGCCAGATTGCCAAATTCTCTTGCCAATTTCCATTCATTGGATACGTTTGCGTCAGAATTATAGATGCCGGACCAGCAATGCCTCATGATACCAGCCATGCCGGAAACGGCCTTCCGGGGCTGCGCGGCACCGAGCATGTCGGCTTCACCGTGCCCGATCTCGACGAAGCCGTCCGTTTTTTCGTCGAGGTCATAGGCTGCGAGCCGTTCTACGAGCTCGGGCCTTTCCAGTCCGACGGGGACTGGATGGAAGCCCATCTCAACGTCCATCCCCGTACGGTGATGAAGCGGCTCAAATTCCTGCGCTGCCGTCACGGTTCCAACTTCGAGATCTTCGAATATTCCGCCCCCGACCGGAACGGCACCCAGCCCCGCAACAGCGACGTCGGCGGACACCACCTCGCCTTCTATGTCGACGATATCGGCGAAGCCGTCGCCTATCTCAGATCGCAGGGCGTTCGTGTGCTCGGCGAGCCGACGGTGCGCACCGAGGGGCCGAGCGCCGGTCAGAGCTGGGTCTATTTCCTGAGCCCCTGGGGCATGCAGCTCGAACTGGTCTCGTTCCCGGCCGGCAAGGCCTATGAGCGCGAGACGGATTGCCGGCTCTGGCATCCGGCCAGCCCTCATTTGTGAGCGATCGGTTCGTGCCGATTCCCACCCGCTCGCCGATGCACTAACATCTTCGGGATCGTCAGGATGCGGGGAATTGAGATCATGGCTGGCAGACGCGCAAGCGGCGGAATAGAGGGCAACGGCGCCGCCTTGGCCAGCGGCCGCGTCACCGACGCGCTGCGCGACGCCATCCTGTCGGGGCGGCTGCGGCCGGGCAGCCGGGTCCGCCAGGAGGAGCTCGCCGAGGAATACGGCATCAGCCGCATCCCCGTGCGCGAGGCGCTCCGTCAACTGGAAAGCGAGGGGCTGGTCATCCTTGTGCCCAACAGCGGCGCCTGGATCTCCAAGCTCGACCGCGCCGAATGCATCGAGATCTACAAGATCCGCGAGCGGCTCGAGCCGCTGGCGCTTTCCGAGAGCAGCGCCAATCTCAGCCCCGAAACGCTGGCGCGACTGGAGGACCTTGTGTCTCGCATCGAGGCCGCCGACAGCATCGATGAGTTTCTGCAGCTCGACCGCGAGTTCCATCTGCTGAGCTATGAGGGCGCGCGCATGCCCCAGCTCGTCCAGATGATCCACAAATTCTGGAACACCACCCAGCAATACCGCCGAGCCTTCGCAGCCTCGGTCGGCAAGGCCGGCATGGCGGCGGTGCATCACGAGCATCGGCTGATCCTCGAAGCGCTGAAGCGGCGCGACGGCGAACAGGCCGGCCTCATCCTCTACGGCCATATCCGCCGCACCCGCCTGCAGCTCGAACAACGCGCCGACATGTTCGTCTAGCCCCGGCATTGGCGCGAACCGCTAGAATCCCGCCTGGCTGATGAACTTGGTGACGAGATAGGCTTCGAGTGCCTCCGAGCCGCCTTCGGAACCGTAGCCGCTGTCCTTCACGCCGCCGAAAGGGACTTCCGGCAGCGCCAGGCCGAGATGGTTCGTCGTCAGCATGCCCGTCTCGATCTCCGCGCCAAGCTCGATCGCCGTCTTCAAAGAACGCGTGAAGGCGTAGGCCGCCAGCCCGTAAGGCAGGCGGTTCGCCTCGGCCACCGCCTCGTCGAACGACCCAAACGGCATCACCAGCGCCACCGGACCGAACGGCTCCTCATTCATGATGCGCATGCCGGGGCTGAGATCGCCGAGCACGGTCGGCTCGAAGAAGGCGCCTTTGTTGCCGATGCGCTTGCCGCCGGTCACGACCCTGGCGCCCTCGGCCACCGCTTCGGAAATCATCGCCTCGACGGCCTGCAGCCGCCGCTCGTTGACCAACGGCCCCATGCGGGTGCCCTCGGCCAGTCCCTCGCCGACCTTGATGGCTCGCGCATGGTCGACAAGCTTGTCGAGGAACGGCGCGTAGGATTTCTCCTGGACAAGGAAACGCGTCGGCGAGACGCAGACCTGACCGCCATTGCGGAACTTCGCCGCCGCCAGCAGGCTCGCCGCGTTGTCGAGGTCGGCGTCGTCGAAGACGATCGCCGGCGCATGCCCGCCAAGCTCCATGGTCACGCGCTTCATATGCTGGCCCGCGAGCGCGGCGAGTTGCTTGCCGACGGGAACGGAACCGGTGAAGGACACTTTCCGGATCACCGGGTGCGGGATCAGGTAGTTCGAAATCTCCGGCGGGTTGCCATAGACGAGATTGAGCACGCCGTCTGGAAGCCCGGCATCCTTGAAGGCGTCGGCGAGGCAGGCGGGCGCGGCGGGCGTTTCTTCCGGCGGCTTGACGATGATCGAGCACCCGGTGGCCAGAGCGGCGCCGACCTTGCGGATCGTCTGCGACACCGGGAAGTTCCACGGCGTGAATGCCGCCACCGGCCCGACCGGCTCGCGCACCACCAGCTGATGGACGTTGCTGGCCCTCGCCGGCACGATGCGCCCGTAGGTGCGACGCCCCTCCTCCGCGAACCAGTCGAGGATATCGGCCGAGGCCAGCACCTCGGTCGTCGCCTCGCTCAGCGGCTTGCCCTGTTCGAGGCTGAGCAGGCCGGCGATCCTACCGGCGCGCTCGCGCATCAGCCGCGCCGCCTCGCGGATCACCTTGCCACGCTCGAAGGCCGAAACCTTGCGCCAGACCTTGAAGCCGCGTTCGGCTGCTGCGAGCGCTCGGTCGAGGTCGGCGGCGCCAGCCATGGCGACCGAGCCGATGACTTCGCCGCTGGCCGGGTTGCGCACCTCGAGCGTCTTGCCGCCGGCGGCCGGTCCCCACTTGCCGTCGATGAAAAGCTCGACTTCGGGATATATGCTTTTGTCGTGTCTGATGGTGATAGTCATGGCAGCCAAGCCTCAGAGCGAGAGGCTCTCCCTGGTGTCTTCGATGGCGAGAAGAAGCGCGCGGACGAGTTCGTCGATCTGGTCCGGCTCGATGATGTAAGGCGGGCAGAGCGCCAGCACGTCGCCCATGTTGCGCAGGATGATGCCGCGCGCCCTGCAGGCGCGTTCGACTTGCGCGCCAACCCTGGCCTCGGCCGGAAAAGCCTGCTTGGTGCGCCGGTCGGCGACCAGCTCGACGCCGGCAAGCAGGCCGACGCCGCGGATCTCGCCAACCATCGGATAGTCGGCAAGCGCGTTGCGCAGCGCCTCCAGCATCCGCGCGCCCAGCGTCCGGGCGCGGCCGACGACGTCGATCTCGTGATAGATGCGCAATGCTTCGGCGGCGACGGCCGAGGCGACGGGATGGCCCGAATAGGTGAAGCCGTGCCCGAAGACGCCGTTCTTGTGCCCTTCGTCGGCGATCGCCTGGTAGAGCGCATCCGAAACAACCACGGCGGCGATCGGCAGGTAGCCGGAGGAAAGCCCCTTGGCGACCGAGAACATGTCGGGCTTGAAACCGAAAGTCTGGCTGCCGAACCAGTTGCCCGTACGGCCGAAGCCGCAGACCACTTCGTCGGCCAGAAGCAGGATATCGTGTTTGTCGAGCAACGCGCGCAGCTTCGGAAAATAACCGTTCGGCGGCACGATCACTCCGCCCGCTCCCATCACCGGCTCGGCGATCATGGCCGCGATCGTGTCGGGACCGGCCGCCAGGATCATCGTCTCCAGTTCGCCGATCAAGCGGTCGGCAAACGCCTCCTCGCTCTCGCCCTCTCGCCCTTCGCGGTAGAAATGCGGCTTGCCGGCATAGAGCATGTCGTCGAGGCTCATGCCGAATGACCGGTGCATATGCGGCAGGCCGCTCAGCACCGCGCCCATCACCGTGCTGCCATGGAAGGCGCCGTTGCGGCTGATGATACGCCGCTTCCCAGGCTTGCCGCGCGCCGCCTGATAATACCAGGCGAGCTTGACCATGGAATCGTTGGCTTCGGAGCCGGAATTGGCCAGAAATATCCTGCAGTCCGGAATTGGCGAGACCGCCGCGAGCTGCTCGATCAGATCGATGCAGGGCTCGTTCGAACGATGGTTGAAGGTGTGATAGTTGGCGAGCTTGGCAAACTGGGCGGTCGCGGCGGCGGCCAGTCTCTGATCGTTGAAGCCGAGCGACGCCGTCCACAGGCCTGCCATGCCTTCGATATAGCGGTTGCCGACGGCGTCGCGGACATAGACACCATCGCCGCCGGAAATGATCAGCGGTCCGTCCTGCTCGTGCCGCCGCGGGTCCGTCTGCGAATGCAGATGCAAGCTCATGTCGGTTGCCCGAGCCGAATTGTGCAGCATTTCCTGTTCCCTAGGAGCGGATGATTGTTCTTGCGGCTCAATCGAATATCTTATAACTTATAAGTTGTCGAGAGCAGATAAATGGAAACGGAGGAGATCGACATGGCGTCCTCAGGCGCGAGCCGATGGCCGAGCAACAGCGGCAATGACGGGATATCGGACGAACAGGCTGCTCGCCTGCGCGAGCGGGCGCGCTTCGTGCGATTGGAAACGATCAGGCTGATTTCGATCGCCAAGGTCGGCCATTACTCGTCGGTCTTCTCCTGCGCCGAGATTTTCTCGACGCTCTATTACGACACGATGCGGCTGCGCCGCGGCGAGCCGAGTTGGCCGGACCGCGATCGCTTCCTGATGGGCAAGGGCCATGCGGCGGTCGGCCAGTTTCCGATCCTCGCCGATCTCGACTTCTTCGACCGCTCCTGGCTCGACGATTACACCCGCCTCGGCAGCCCGCTCGGCGATCACCCCGACATGCGCAAGGTGCCCGGCGTCGACTTCAGCTCCGGCTCGATCGGCCATGCGCTTTCCAACGGCGTCGGCATGGCGCTCGGCGGCCGCTTCCACGGACAAGACTTCAATGTCTTCGTGCTGCTCGGCGACGGCGAGATGCAGGAGGGCCAGGTGTGGGAGGCCGCGATCAGCGCCGCCACCCATCGCTTGAGCAAGCTTGTCGCGATCGTCGACCGCAATGGTTACCAGCTCGACGGCAAGGTCGACGACGTCGCCGCGGTCGAGCCGCTGGACGAAAAGTGGCGCGCCTTCGGCTGGGAGGTGCATGAGGTCGACGGCCACGACGTCGTCGCGCTCGCCAACCTGCTGCGCAAGGTCAAGGCCGATACCGGCCGCGAGAAACCCTGCTGCATCATCGCCAAAACGCTCAAGGGCAAGGGCATCGACTACATGGAAACCGAACCCGGCTGGCATCTCGGATATCTCGCGCCGGAAGACGAAGCCCGCGCCCGCCAGACGATCCTGGAAGGTGCGCAATGAGCGCGGCCTTGCATCCCGACAGCTGGCAGTATCGCGAGATCAACAAGCGCGCCCCCTCGCTCGCAGTCCTCGCCGACACGCTGATCGAGCTTGCCGAAGCCGGCCATCCGGTCGTCGCCGGCACCGCCGACCTGCAGCATTCCAACGGCCTCGTCGGCTTTGCCCGGCGCTTTCCCGAACGCTTCACGCAGTTCGGCATCTCCGAGCAGAACATGGTCTCGGCCGCGGCCGGCATGGCGACGACGGGCGTCATGCCCTATGTGGCGACCTTCGCCTCTTTCCTGGCGCTGCTGTGCTGCGAGCAGATCCGCATGGACGTCGCCTATTGCGCGCAGCCGGTCCGCCTGATCGGCCACCACACCGGGATCTCGCTCGGCTTCTACGGCACCTCGCACCATGCCACGGAAGACATCGCGATCATGCGCTCGATCGCTGACCTCACCGTCGTCTCGACCGCCGACGGCCCGCAATTCGCCGCGGCATTGCGCGCTTCGGTCAATCATCCGCGGCCGATCTATTTCCGCATCTCGCGCGGCCATGACCCCGTCGTCTACGCCGAGGACGCGCCTTTCGAATTCGGCAAGGCGGTGGTCCACGGCATCGGCAACGACATCACCATCATTGCCTGTGGCATGGCGGTGCACTCGGCCAGGCAGGCGATGGAATCTCTCAACGGCAAGGGCCGTTCCGTCGGCCTCATCGACATGCACACGATCAAGCCGCTCGACCGCGAGGCGGTGATAACGGCGGCGCGCAAGTCCCGCGTCATCCTCACCGTCGAGGAGCACAATATCCTCGGCGGCCTGGGCGGCGCCGTCGCTGAAGTGCTGGCCGAGGAAGGCGGCGGCGCAAGGCTCGTCAGGCACGGCATCAAGGACGAATACAGCCTCATCGCGCCGCCGACCCATCTCTACCGGCACTACAAGCTCGATGCGGCCGGCGTCGAAAATGTCGCTCAATCCTTGCTCGCTTAGTGCATGATCCCGAACCGTAGGTCAGCGCACGCAAAAAGTGGGAACCGGTTTTCGGAAGGGATCATGCTCCAACAAAGAGCTGAGCAGGATGACGATTCAACGAAACGTCATCCTGCTCTAGCAGGCACAGCAATACAGTGAAGGAAAAAGCGTCTATTGGTTATATCTTGTAGAATCACCGCCGGCAGAAGACGCCACACAACAATGCCGAGGAGAACTTTGCCGTGAACATTCAGCCGCTCGAGCAAGGCAATCTGTCCGCACGCGCCTATGTCGCCCTTCGCGAAGGGTTGATCGCGGGGCAGTTCCGGCCGGGGCAGCGCCTGGTGATGCAGGATCTCGCCGACCAGCTCGGCACCAGCGTCACCCCCGCCCGCGAAGCCTGCCTGCGGCTGGTCAGCGAGCGCGGCCTGGAGTTGCGTTCGGGGCGTTTCGTCACCGTGCCCGCGTTGACGCTGGCGCGCTACATGGAGGTCCGCACCATAAGGCTGGCGTTGGAGGGCCTTGCCGCCGGACTTGCGGCTCAGAACGCGACGAAGGATGACATCGACAAGCTGACCGCCATCCAGAAAGTGTTCGAGAAGGCGGACCGGGCCGGCGATCCGGAACTTTCATTCCGCTACAATCGCGACTTCCACTTCACCGTCTATCGGCTGTCCGGCATGGAAATGCTGGTCGCCCATATCGAGAGCCTGTGGGTCTCGATGGGGCCGATGCTGACCGTCTTCTTCAACGAGGGCGAGCACAAATATGTCGGCGCCGCCGAGCATCTGACGGTGATCGAGGGCCTGCGCGAGAAGAATTCGCAAAAGGCCCGCGCCGCCATGGAGCAGGATCTGATCCTGGGCGGCGAGGATTTCCTGCGCTTCCTGCAGGGACACGAAGGCTTCGTTGCGCCGTAACTCTTGTCAGCCCTGCAGCCGCGCGACCGCCGCCAGAGCCTCGTCCGTCACCGACAGCGCCTGATCGATGTCAGCCTCTCGGTGGGCAGCCGACAGGAACAGCGTGTGCGCCGGATGCAGGTAGACGCCACGGGCGAGCGCTTCCAGGCAGAACGTGTCGCCGAGCTCCCGATCCACATCGTTCTCGAACAACAGCACCGGCATCTGCACCGGCCCACTCTGCCTGAGCGGCACGCCGTGCTTCCGCGCCTGCGCATCGAGACCGTCACGGAAACGCTGGCCCATGGCCCGCATATGCGCCACCGCATCGACGGCGCTGAGCTTGCGGATCGTGGCGATCGCGGCGGCCATGGACACGCCGGCGGTCCAGAAGGAGCCGGTGGTGAAGATGCGTGTCGCTCCTTCGCGAAAACGGTCGTTGCCGGTGACTGCGGCCAGCGCGTGGCCGTTGGCGATCGCCTTGCTCCAGGCGGCCATGTCGGGCCGCACGCCGACCGTTTCCCAGCTCCCGCCCATATCGAGGCGGAAGCCGGCGCGCACGTCGTCGACGATCAGCGCGGCATCGGCATCGTCGGCGAGCGCCCGCGCTTCTCGCGCGAACGCCACCGTCGGCAGTTCATGCGGCTTGCCAAGGTCGTGCTTGAAAGCCGAGACCAGGATCGCTGCGAGATCGCCCCTGCACTGCCCAACCGCGGCCTGCAGGCTCTCGACGTTGTTGTAGTCGTAATAAACCAGATGCGCGCGGTCTTCCTCGGTAACGCCGGCGACCGATGGCGAACACCACGGAATGGCGCCGTGATAGGCGCCGCGCGCGACCAGTATCTTGCGGCGCCCGGTGCCCGCGCGCGCGATCGTCAGGCAGGCGGTCGTGGCGTCGGTGCCGTTCTTGGAGAACATCGCCCAGTCGGCATGCGGGACGGTCTCGACCATGAGTTCCGCCAGTTCGACGAGCCGCTCGCTCGGCCCGTTCATCGCATCGCCAAGCGCCCGCTGCCTGTCGGCCGCGGCCTCGACGTCGGCGTCGCCATAGCCCAGGATCATCGGCCCCCAGCCGCAGAGGAAGTCGATATACTCGCGTCCGTCCACGTCCCAGGTGCGGCACCCTTCAGCGCGCGAGAAATACTGGGGGTAACCGACCGGCAAGCGCGGCGCATTCTGATGCCCCCACATGCCACCGGGGATGACGCGCTTTGCCCGGGCGCGCAAGGCGCCCTCGATGCTCTTCGAATGCTGGTCCATGAAAACCCCGCCGCGTCGTGCGAACCGACGCCTAAGACTGCTTTTCAGCGTTCGATATATCATGTATCATCCTTGCACAATAGCTCTGGAGTAACGGGAGGAACATGCAGCCCATCATCGGCATCGTCGCCGACGACCTTACCGGCGGCATGGAAACGGCAGCGATGCTGGTGGCTCTGGGTGTCGATTGCGGCTTCGTGACCAAGCCCGCCCAGGTCCGGCATTTCGCCAACTCGCCCGCCGTCGTCGTCGCGCAGAAGACCCGGGTCGTCCCCGCCGCCGAGGCCGTGCGGAAATCGGAAGACGCGGCACGGCGGCTGCTCGACATCGGCGCGACGCGGCTGTTCTTCAAATACTGCGCCACGTTCGATTCCACCGATGACGGCAATATCGGCCCGGTGGCCGACAGTCTGCTTGCCCTGACGCGGGCCACGCACACCGGCTTCTGCCCGAGTTCCGGCGATCTCGCGCGCAGCGTCTTCCAGGGACATCTGTTCGTCGGCGCGCAGCTGGTTTCGGAATCGCCGAAACGGTTCGATCCGCTGACCCCGATGACCGATCCGAACCTGGTGCGCGTGCTGCAGCGGCAGTCGAAACTCGCCGTCGGGCTTTTGCCGCACAATGTCGTGCGGGCAGAGCCTTCCATTCGGCGCGCCTATGTCGACCAACTGGTCGAGCAAGGCATCCGGCACGTCATCATGGACGCGATCCATGCGGAAGATCTCGCCGCGATCGCGGCGCTCACCGTCGACTGGCCGCTGATGACCGGCAATGCGCCGGTCATGCGCCACTACCCCGCGCTCTGGCGCGAGCGCGGCTGGCTGGACGACGCGCCGCCGAAGCGGCCGCTGCCGGCGGTGGAAAGCCCGGGCGTGGTGCTGGCAGGCAGTTGCGCTGAACGAACACTGGAGCAGCTCGCTGCGTTCGAGCAGGCAAGGCCGGTGCATCGCATCGACATCGCCTCGGTCGCAAGTGTCGATGCGGCGGTTGAGAAGGCCCTCGCCTGGGCGGGCACGCATCTCGCGGGCGGCCCGATCGCGATCGCCACCTCCGCCGGCCCGGAGCAGGTCGGCTCCGCGCAGGCAAGACATGGGCGCGAAGGCGCGGCAAATTTCGCCGAGGCTATCCTCGGCCGGCTCTCCGTGGAACTGCGCAGGCGCGGCGTCCGGCGCTTCCTCGTCGCGGGTGGCGAGACATCCGGCTCGGTGGTCGAGCAGCTCGGAATAGATCGCTTGAGAATCGGCGCCTACCAGGGCCCGGGCATCGCGCGCGCGACGACGGAGGAAGGCGAGACTGTCGCGCTCAGCCTCAAATCCGGAAAGCTCGGACCGCCGGATATGTTTCTGCCGACGCTCGAATCCATGCGGCATCCGGAGCCCTGATGATCAACGAAGACAATCTGCCCAACGCCATTGTCGAGACGGTGAGCCGTCTGCAGGACAAGGGCTTCAATCACGGCAACAGCGGCAATGTGAGCCGGCGGGTATCAGGCGGCATGCTGATCACGCCGACGGGAGCCAACAGCAGCAATCTCATGCCGGACCGGCTCGTCCGGGTCGATCCCCACGGCGCCATCAGGGGCGAAGGCATCCCATCCAGCGAATGGCACATGCATGCCGCGATCCTCGATGCCTACCCTGCCGCCAATGCGGTGATCCATACCCATGCCGATGCCTGCGTGGCGCTGGCGTGCCTGCGCAGGCCGCTGCCGTCTTTCCACTACATGGTCGCGGCCTTCGGCGGCACCGATGTGCGCTGCGCCCGCTACGCCACCTTCGGCACCGTCGATCTCGGGGCGTCGGCGGTCGAGGCGCTCAAGGACCGTACCGCCTGCCTGCTCGCCAATCATGGCATGATCGCCATCGGCAAGACGCTGGAAGCCGCCTTCCAGACCACGGTGAAACTGGAGACGCTGGCGCGTCAGTATCTGATGGCGTTGCA
Source organism: Hyphomicrobiales bacterium (assembly GCA_003963455.1). Classification (GTDB taxonomy): domain Bacteria; phylum Pseudomonadota; class Alphaproteobacteria; order Rhizobiales; family Rhizobiaceae; genus Mesorhizobium. The sequence continues at coordinate 15,390 of RXJA01000081.1, read as the reverse complement.
GGCCGGCGAGCCCGCCCTGCTTCCAGAGGAGGAAATGGAGCGGGTCGGAAAGCGATACGGCAACTACGGAACGGGTTTGTTGCCCGGCTAGAGCATGATCCGAAAAGTGGAAACCGGTTTTCCGATAAGATCGTGCTCCAACAAAGATTTGGATCGGGATGGCGATTCAACGAAACGTCATCCTGACCTAGCGGAGACACCGTTCTTATGAACCGGATTTTTCGAATGGCTCCAGGCCCACGATATGGACAGACCCGGCACCGTGTGATCTTGAGAACCATTGGCCAGATGCGAAAAGCGAGTCCGCTGACGAATGCAGAACCTGCCTGAGATCCAGGCGACGAGCCTGTCTTCGCAGATCTACCTGCGTCTTCGCCAGGAGCTGATGTCGGCGCGGCTCCATCCAGGCGACCGGCTGAAGATCCGCGACCTCGCCCAGCAGCTCGGCACCAGCGAGACGCCGGTGCGCGAAGCCATCTTCCAGCTCGTCAAGGACGGCGCGCTGGAGATGAAGCCGGGCTACTACATCCGCGTGCGGCGGATCAGCCTCAAGGAATATCTGGAGCTGCGCGACATCCGGCTGGTGCTGGAGCCCTATGCCGCTTCAAAAGCGATGCCGCATATCGACGAGCCGTTCCTCAAGACCCTTGAAGATATCCATCACAAGCTGATCGAGGCGGAGCGCACCAAGGACTACGCGGCCGCGCTCCAGTACAATTACGACTTCCACTTCGCGGTCCATCGCAAATCGGAAATGCCTCATTTGATCGAGATGATCGAGCGACTGTGGATCCAGGCCGGCCCCTTGCTCAGCCTGCTCTATCCGCACGGCCACCCGACCTATGAAGGTCAGCATCAGCACGTCAACGTGATCGCCGCCTTGCGCGCCAAGGACGAGGCGGCGCTACGGCGCGCCTTCGAGCAGGACCTGATCGAAGGCGGCCGCAAATTCGTCGAGCACCTCGCTGCGATCGAGAGCAAGGAAGACGCCGAAGACGAGCCTCCACAGCGGTCGCGACGCTAGGCTGCCCCTCTCAAAGCCCCCAAGAATCCAGAAACCTGCTCCAGGATGAGAGACTCCGAGTGTGCCTGGCGGCTCACCCTTTTTCGCCGCGTCCTTACGCGGCGTGCGACCCCGTTTTCACTGCTCGCCAAGCAATGCGGAAACGTCCTCATGAGCGCTTGCGACGTTCATCATATATGATATATTCTATTTCCAGAGGTCAAAAATAAGGGGAAAACAATGAAGCTTCGCAATGGGATTTTGGGACTGGCGATCGGCCTTTTGATGGGCGGCGTCTCCTACTCGGCCTTCGCCGACGACGCATCCACCTTCGTCTACGCCGATGCCGGCGAGCCGAGCACGATCGACCCGGCCAAGGCCAACGTGAACTGGGAGTTCACGGTCACCCGCAACATCTATGATCGGCTGGTCGACTTCGACCTCTCCGATCCGTCCAAATTGCTGCCGGCGCTGGCAACGGAATGGAAGCAGGACGGCAAGGTCTGGACCTTCAAGCTGCGCGACGGCGTCACCTTCCACGACGGCACCGCCTTCGACGCCAACGACGTGAAGGCGACGCTCGACCGGTTGCTGAAGATCGGCCAGGGGCAATCCTATCTGGTCGACGACATCGCCAGTGTCACCGTGGTCGACCCCAAGACCGTCAAGATCGAGACCAAGGCGCCGACCGTCTTCCTCGCCTCGAACCTCAGCCGCATCGAGATGCTGTCCGACGAGGACATCGCCAAGCACAAGGATGATCTCGGCCAGGCATGGTTCAACGAGAACGCCAACGGCACCGGCCCCTACGAATTCGTGTCCTGGACGCGCGGCACCCAGATCGAGTTGAAGCGCAACGACAAATGGTGGGGCAAGTTCCCGGAAAAGCCGTTCGACCGCGTGCTCGACCGTTTCGTCACCGACGGCGCCAACCGCGCCCGCGGCCTTGAAGGCGGCGAGTTCGACCTCGCCAATTTCGTGCCGCTCGACGAGGCGCTGCGCATCGGCACCAGCAGCGGCTTCCATCTGGTCGAAGGCAACAATCTTTGGGCATGGCCCGCGATCTATCTCAACATGGACCTGGCGCCGACCAACAACAAGGATTTCCGCGAGGCGCTGGTCAAGGCGTTCGACTACAACGCCATGGTGCAATCCTTCCAGGGCAAGGCCGAGGTCGGCCGCGGCCCGGTGCCCTCCTGGTTCCCCGGCAGCCCGGAAAAGGAAGAGGCCGAGATCAAGACCGATCTCGACGGCGCCAAGGCGGCGCTTGCCAAATCGGGTCTCGCCAACGCCAAGATGAAATGCTCGGTGCCCGCCGGTTTCCCGGAATTCCGCTTCGCGGCGACCGTGCTTCAATCTTCAGCCCAGCAGCTCGGCGTCACCGTCGAGATCGAGGAACAGCCTTTCGTCGAGGCGATCACCGCCATCAAGTCCGACAAGAGCAACTGCTTCGTGCTCGGCAACGCCAATCTCAGTCCGTCCGACGCGACCAAGTTCTTCGCCGCGCATTATCTCAAGGGCGGGTTCTACAATTCCGGCAAATTCTTCGACCAGACGCTGCAGGACCTGGTGGCCAAGCTGCCGACGATTTCCGACCCGACCGAGCGTGGCAAGCTGCTCAAGCAGGCGGCCGATATCGTGGTGGACTCTCACTACATCATCTGGACCGCGCGGCCGAAGACCGTGGTGCCCGAGCCTGACCGGATCGGCGGCTACCGCATCGACCCGGCCGAGTACATCAACGCCCGCTTCTGGGAAATGTACAGCAAGTAACAGCGGCGGAGTGCGCATGCGGACGGCACGGTTGTGATCGCCTTTCTGTTCAAGCGTCTGGTCTGGGGTCTCGTCGTCCTCATCGCCGTCGCGGTCATAACCTTCTTCCTCAGCCGTGTCGTTCCGGCCGACCCCGCAGCCTTCCTGGCCGGCCAGAACGCGTCCGAGGAGACCGTGCAGCGCATTCGCGTCGAGCACGGTCTCGATCGTCCGCTGCCGGAGCAATTCGCCTCCTACATGATCGGACTTGCCAAGGGCGACCTCGGCGAGTCCATCCGCACGCGCCGCAGCGTCAGCACCGATCTCAAGCAGTATCTGCCGGCGACGCTGGAACTGCTGATCGTCAGCTTCGTCCTCTATCTGGCGATCAGCTTCTCGCTGGCTGTGCTCGCCGCCCGCCGGCCCGGCGGCGCGGTGGACGGCGCGATCCGTCTCATCACCATGATCGGCACCGGCATTCCGGTGTTCTGGCTCGGCATGACGCTTCAGTTCTTCTTCTTCTACAAATTGCACTGGCTGCCGCTCGGCTCACGCTTCCCGATCCGCGAGACGGCGCCGCCTGTGATCAGCGGCTTCCTGCTCATCGATTCCCTGCTGGCCGGCAGCATCTCGGCCTTTCTCGCCAGCCTGAAGCACCTGGCGCTTCCCGCCGCGACCATCGTCGTCAACCTGCTCGCGGTCGGCACGCGGCTGTCGCGCGCCGCCCTCATCCAGGAGCAAAGCCGGCTCTATGTGCGCACGGCGCGCGGCAAAGGCCTGTCGCCCAACCGCATCCTGTTCAAGCACATCCTGCGCAATGCGCTGTCGCCCATCCTGACGGCGACCACCATGCAGTTCGGCTACATGATCAGCTGGGTGATCCTGGTCGAGGTCATCTTCGACTGGCCCGGCATCGGCCTCTATGCCTATCAGTCCTTCCAGGTCTTCGACTATTCGCCGGTCATCGCGCTGGCGATCGTGTCCACGGCCGGCTTCGTGATCATCAACCTGGTGATGGACCTGCTCTATCCGGTGATCGATCCGCGCGTGCAGAGTGTCGGCTCATGAGCATTTCCACCCAGCCCGCGCGCCGTATCGCGAGGCCTAAGGGCGTGCTACTGCCGCTCGCCCTGCTGATGGTGGCCATCCTCGCCGCCTTCACGCTTCTGCCCGGCCTGATCGCGCCGCACGACCCGATCGCGCTCGCCATGGCCGACCGGCTGAAGCCGCCGAGCCTCACCCATATCTTCGGCACCGACGAGGGCGGCCGCGACGTCTTCTCGCGCATCGTCTACGGCACCCGCTATTCGCTCGGCGTGGCGATCGCCATCGTTTTCGCCTCCGCTCTGTTCGGCGTGGTCTATGGCGCGGTCTCCGGCATGGCGCGCCATAGCATCGACAATTTGATGATGCGCATCGTCGACCTGTTCTTCGGCTTTCCGGCGCTGGTGCTGGCGCTGGCCGTCGCCGCCTCGATCGGGCGCGGCCTCGACAGCGTGGCGCTGTCGCTCGCCATCATCTGGTGGCCGGGCTATGCGCGGCTTGTCCGCGGCGAGGTGCTGCGCCTGCGCGAGCGGCCGCATGTCGAGGCAGCCCGCGCGCTCGGCGTCTCGGAGATGACCATCCTGCGCCGCCACATCATCCCCTTCGTCGTCCAGGAGGTGAATGTGCGCGTCACCACCGACATCGGCTACGCGCTGGTCGCCGTCACCGCCCTTTCCTTCCTCGGTCTCGGCGCCAATTCGCCGACGCCGGAATGGGGCCTGCTGATCCGCGACTCGCGCCCCTATTTCGGCTCTGCCTGGTGGTACCTTGTCTTTCCCGGCACCATGATCATGCTGACCGCCACCGCCTTCTCGCTGATCGGCGACGCGCTCGCTTCGAGGCGGGCCACATGATCCTGTCGGTCCGCGACTTCGCAATCGGCTTCCAGCGCGAGGGCCAGAACCTCGTCGCGGTGGACGGCATTTCCTTCGACGTCGAGGAAGGCGAAACCTTCGTCATCATCGGCGAGTCCGGCTCGGGAAAGTCGCTCACCGGCATGTCGATCGCCGGCCTGCAGCCGCCCACCGCCTTCGTCTCCGGCTCGATCCGCTTCAAGGATCGCGAAATGCTGAAACGGCCCGATGCCGAACTGCGCAAGCTGCGCGGCCCGGAGATCGGCCTGATCTATCAGGATCCGCTGAGCTCGCTGAACCCGGTCTGGCCGGTCGGCGACCAGATCGCGGAGACCCTCGTCGCGCACGGCCTTGCCGGCCGCGCCGAGGCAAGGAAGCGCGCCGTGGAGATGCTGGAGCGCGTCCGCATTCCCGACCCGCGTCGCGTCGCCTCCGCCTATCCGCACGAGGTCAGCGGCGGCATGCGGCAGCGCGCCATGATCGCGATGGCGCTGGCCGCCGGCCCCAGCCTGCTGATCGCCGACGAGCCGACGACGGCGCTCGACGTCACCATCAAGGCGCAGATGCTCGAGCTGCTTGCCGAGCTGAAGCGCGAGATGGCGCTGACGATCATCCTGATCACCCACGACATGGGCGTGGTCGCTGAGGTGGCCGACCGAATCCTGGTGCTCTATGCTGGCCGCATCGCCGAAGTCGGGCCGGCCGATTCCATCATGCTGCAGCCTTCGCATCCCTACACGGCGGCGCTGATGACCAGCGCCATGATCTCGCAAACGCCGGCCAAGCAGGAGCTCAACGCCATCGTCGGTGGCGCGCCCGGGCTTGGCGCCTTCCCGTCCGGCTGCCGCTTCCATCCGCGCTGCCCGCGCGCGCAGGACGACTGCAAGGCCATCGAGCCGCCACGCCGCGGATTTGGCGCCGTGGAACTCGCCTGCCATCATCCGATCGAGGCGGCGATGCCTCTTCAAGTCGCGAGGAGCTGACCTTGGCGCTGCTCGAGCTCGATGCCGTCTCGAAGACCTTTTCGCAGCGCCGCGGCGGTCGCGCAGTGCAGGCGGTGGCCGGTGTTTCGCTCGCCGTGGGCAAGGGAGAGACGCTGGGGCTGGTCGGCGAAAGCGGATGCGGCAAGTCCACTCTCGCCCGGCTGGCGCTCAAACTGGTCGACGTGACGGACGGACGCGTGCGCTTCGATGGGGTCGACGTGACCGGTTTTCGCGGCCGGCGCATGCTGCCGATCCGCCGCCGCCTGCAGGCCGTGTTCCAGGATCCGCTCGCCTCGCTCAACGCGCGCATGACCATTGCCGAAGTGATGCGCGAGCCGTTCGACACGCATGGCGTCAAGCTTGGCGCTGGGCTCGATACGCGCATCCGCGAGCTTCTGTCCTTCGTCGGGCTGGAGAACATCGATATCCGGAAATTGCCTGGACAGTTTTCCGGCGGCCAATTGCAGCGCATCGCCATTGCAAGGGCGCTGGCGCTGGAACCGGAGATCATCGTCGCCGACGAGCCGACCTCGGCGCTCGATCCGTCGATCCAGGCTCAGATCGTCAACCTGATGCTGCAGATCCAGCGCAAGCGCGGCATCTCCTACCTGATCATCTCGCACGACCTCGACGTCATCGGCCATGTCGCCGACCGCATAGCAGTGATGTATCTCGGCACCATCATCGAGCAGGGAACGGCCGACGAGATCATGCGGCGGCCGCTGCATCCCTACACGCAGGCGCTGCTGTCGGCGGCGCCGACACTGGCCGCGCGCCGCCAGGTCGGCTGGAAGCGTATCATGCTCACCGGCGATCCGCCCAATCCGGCCGACGTGCCGCCCGGCTGCCGGTTCCACCCGCGCTGCCATCTGGCGCGCGACATCTGCCGGGAGAAAGTACCGCCGCTGCGCGCCGTGCCCGGCGCCAGCCAGATTGTGGCCTGCCACCTTGCGCCCGACGAGACGGCACAAGCCGGCGCCGAGGTGGGACGCGCCAGGCGCGGGCTGGCCGTCGCCGGCTAGAAGCACAAGTGGAAGAGGGAGGCGTTATGAAACGGTCGAAGGAAATCCATGTGACGGGCCTGGGCTTTCCGGAGGGACCGGTGGCGCTCCCGGATGGTTCAATCGCCTTCGTCGACCTGCTGCACGCGAAGGTTCGCGCCTTCAAGGACGGCGCCATACGCGAGCTGGCCACGCTTTCCGGCGCGCCGAACGGCATGCGGCTCGGCCCCGACGGCGCGCTCTACATCTGCAACAATGGCGGCCTTGCGCCGGAGTCGCTCGAGAAGCTGCATCTTGCCGAACCGATGATCCCCGGCTGCATCCAGCGCCTGCAACTCGACGGCCGTTGGGAGAATTTCGCCGACCATCTGCCCGGAGCAAAACCTTCGCGGCCGAATGACCTGATCTTCACGCCGGCAGGCGAGATCGTGTTCACCGACCCGCAGAACTGGGAGGTGCTCGGAGCCGACCACGCGGCCTATCACGGCGGGCAGTTGCTTGCGGCGGGACAGGACCGGAAGGTCCGCGCGCTGGCCAAGATGACCGGCTTCCCCAACGGGCTGGTGTTCCATCCCGACGGCTCGCTGATCGTCGGCATAACCATGGAGCATCGTCTGCTGCGCTTCGACTGGAATGGCGAAAGCGTCGGCGCGATGGCCGAATGGGTTCGCTTGGACGACCACTTCAATCCGGACGGCATGGTCTTCCATGAGGACCTGCTCTACGTCACCGGCAGCACCGGCGACCGGGTCGCGATCCTCGATGCCACCGGCCGTCTGGTCGAGATGATCGATTGCGGCGAGGGCAGCGACCCGACCAATTGCTGTGTCCATAGCGGCCGGCTCTGGGTGACGCTCGGCCTGCCGGGCCAGCTCGTTTCCTACGCTCTTTGACCGAACCCCTTTCAGATCATCCTTGAACGAGTAAGCCCATGTCCCGTGAAGACGATTTCGTTCCGCCCGAACTTGGTCCCGTCAACATCCGCCCGCGCAAAGCCTGGGCCATGTCCGCCGACGAGCATTGGCACTCGAACCCGTGGTACGAGGCGCCGCGCGGCGACCCGGCTCTGCCCGAGGTCTATACCTACACGAACGCAATGTCCTATGACCCTGGCGACGAGGTGGTCTTCCATTCCTCGACCACCGCGCCACATTGGACGCTGGAAATCTACCGCGACGGCTATCGGCCTGAAACCGTCCACAAGGTCGAGGATATTTCCGGCGTCTTCGCGCCGACCCCGGCGGATGCATACAGCGCCGGCTGCGGTTGGCCCGTCAGCCACCGCTGGCGCCTGCCGGCCGATCTGCGCTCGGGCTTCTACCGGATCGTCTCGACCTGCGCCCGCGCCAATGGCGGCAAGTTCGTCCAGCACCATTTCTTCGTCGTGCGTCCGACAGCGGCCACGCGCCGCGCCAAGATCCTGATGATCCTGCCGACCGGCACCTGGACCGCCTACAACGATTTCGGTGGCGCCAATCACTATTTCGGCGTCGTCGGTCCGAACAAGGACCAGCCCTCCCCCGTGCTCTCGCTTGAGCGTCCGTGGACCCGGGGCGTGGTCTGGCTGCCGCCCGGGGCGCCGCGCATCTGCGCCGACCCGCTGCCGGAATTCGGCGACGCGCCGCGCTATCCGATGAAGGAATGGGCCTATGCCAACGGCTTCGGCCAGTATTACGCCGCCGCCGGCTGGGCGCAGTTCGACCGCCACTTCGTGCTGTGGGCGGAGAAGGAAGGCTACGAGCTCGACATGATCACGCAGACCGACCTGCACTACAGGCCGGAACTGCTCGACGCTTATTCCTGCGTGACCATTGTCGGCCACGACGAATACTGGACCCGCGAGATGCGGCTGGCGATCGAAGCCTATGTCGAGCGCGGCGGCAGGCTCGCGCGCTTCGGCGCCAACTTCCTCTGGCAGATCCGCCTGGAGGAAGACGGCAAGCGCCAGATCTGCCACAAGTTCAACGCGATCAACGCCGATCCGGTCGCCGGCACCGAAAAGGCGCATCTGCTGTCGACTGCCTGGGAAGACAAGGACGTCGCCTGGCCGGGCGCCTCGACCGTCGGCGTCAACGGATTGCATGGGCTCTACGCGTCGTGGGGCGGTTTCGCGCCGCACGGCCAGAAAGGCTTCACCGTCTACCGGCCGGAGCATTGGGCATTTGCCCGCACGGGGCTGCACTATGCCGACATCTTCGGCGACAAGGAACGCATCTTCGCCTACGAGGTCGACGGTCTCGATTACACATTCAGGCATGGCTTGCCCTATCCTGTCCCGGTCGAGGGTCAGCCGGAAACGATCGAGATCCTCGCCATGGCGCCGGCGGTGCTTGCCGAGGACGAGCCGAACGGCGAGGGCTTCCGCTACTACGTCCGCAGCAGCGACCATGAGGGCCTGGTGAAATGCGTGACAGGCGAAGTCACGCCGGAAGGCCTCGCCCGCTACAAATACGGCGCCGGCATGATGGTGCACATGACGCGCGGCAAGGGCGAGGTGCTGACGGCCGCGACCTGCGAGTGGGTGATGGGTCTCAAGCGAGGTGACCGCTTCACCGAGCAGATCACCCGCAACGTCCTCGATCGTTTCACTAACTCATGACGTCGTCTTGGGGAGCGCAGGGTATCCGCTTATGCCTCCGTCGCTCCCATCGACGTCTTGCACTGGCGCGCTTGCGTACATCGCGGCCATCGCCAGGGTAATTCCAAAAAGGCGCGCAACAATCTTGCGTCCGGCATTGGGTCGCACAAGCCGGAATTGCTCCAAGCAAAGAGGTAGAGCGGATTGCCGTTTCCATGAAACGGCGATCCGCCCTTAATGCATGAACACCGCTCTCAGCCAGGCAAGAATGCCTGCGCCCGGAGAGACCGACGCGCGCACGCGCGATGCCGCCCAGCGTGCCGGCATGTTGGCGCCGACATGGCAGTGGCAGACGACCTCATGCAGTTGCCAGTCGCTCATTTCGAAGAAGCGCTTGGCTTCGCCGTAAGTGTCGTCCTGCAGGCCTTGCGCGCGAAAGATCGGATCCTCGAAAGCGACCGTGATCGCCGATCCGTCAGCGCGCATCCTCGCACGCATGTCGGGTAATACGTATTCGGTGCCCGCCAACGCCGTAAGGCGGCGGCTCGGGCTCTGTTCGAGAAGTTGCGCCCAGCGTTCGAGGCGCTGGCCTCGATTGGCGAAGAGAGCCGGTGCTTCGGCATGAACGTCGGCAACGGCGTTGATTTGGTCAAGGGTTTGATGCTTCACGGCCGCCTCCTGTGTCGGCAGATGGCCACCCGCCCGCCATGGGAACTAAGGCGCCGACCGCCGCCGGCAAGAGCCGGAACAGGCGTGGAGGATCATTTGATCGTTATTTGCCGCCATCGCGCGGCGCAACACTGTTGGAGCCACCCGCGACAACCTTGAAGTACTTGTGAGATAGCTGGTGTTCGGCCCCTTATCCGAACCGCGCTGCCGTCCAAGCTCCGCCCGCCGCGTTCGACTCCACCGCCGCCGCCACGAATTTCACGCCGCGCGCGCCGTCGACCACATCGGGTACCTGCGCTGCCCGATCAGCATCGACCGCACCACCCGCGCGATGCGCGCGGATGATGTCGGCGGCGTCGCGATAGAAATTGGCGAAGGCCTCGATGTAGCCCTCGGGATGCGCGGCAGGCATGCGCGAGACGCGCCGGGCTTCCGCCCTCGAACCATGGCCGCCGCGCACCAGCGTGCGTGTCTCCTCGCCATAGGGCGAGAAGCGCAACTCCTCTGGCCGCGATCCCGACCATTCGAGCCCGGCCTTCTCGCCAAAAATGCGCACCGACAGGTCGTTGTAGTGGCCGGGCGAGGTCTGGCTGGCGAGGATGGTGCCGCGCGCCCCGCCGGTCCAGCGCAGCAGCACATGCGCGTTGTCGTCGAGCCGCCGTCCCGGCACGGCGGTGAAGAGGTCGGCCGAAACCAGCTCGGCCTCGAAGCCGGAAATGAAGCTCGCCAGGTTGAAGGCATGCACGCCGATATCGGCGAGCACCGCCGACTGTCCGGCGCGCGCCGGATCAGTGCGCCATTCCGCCTGCTTCTGGCCCTCGGCATCGATCGGCTTGGTCAGCCAATCCTGGATATAGGCGCCATGCACCGACACGATGCGGCCGAGTTCGCCCGCCGCCACCATTTCACGGGCCTGGCGCACCATGGCGTAGCCGGTGTTGTTGAGCGTGACGACGAACCGGCGCTTCTTGGCTTTGGTCAGCGCCACCAGCGCTTGCGCCTCCCCAAGCGTCGTCGACAGCGGCTTGTCGCAGATCACGTCGATGCCGGCTTCGAGAAAGGCGGTCGCGATCGGCGCATGCAGATGGTTGGGCGTGACGATGACCACCGCCTCGATGCCGTCGCCCCGTGCCGCCTCGGCCTTCGCCATGGCACGATAGTCGGCATAGCTGCGCTCGGGTGCGATGCCGATCTCGGCGGCGGAGGCGGCCGCGTTGCCCGGATCCGAGGACAGCGCGCCCGCGACCAGCGCGATCTGGTCGTCGAGCCGCATGGCCAGCCGATGCACGGCGCCGATGAAGGCATTGCGGCCGCCTCCGACCATTCCAACTCTCAGGCGTTGGCGCGTGGTTCCGTCCGCGGTTGCGTAGACCATGATTGCGATTATCCTCCCGATTGCAGCGGTGTCTCGCCGTGGTGCGGACCATAGGCAGTCCGTCAGCGTTTTTCGAATGATATTTCTATTTTTTATTTTGTAAAACGATCGTGCCGCGCTAGTGTTTCTCGTGGTCCAAGTGATGGACCGCATCCGGAGGGAGGGTTCGGGTGTTTCAAGCTGTCCTTGGTTACGTCATATGAGCGGCCGTCGCCGAGCAGCCAACGAATCGTCCGCGAATGGCCTGGAGACGGCGGCGAGAAAGCGAAGCCGTTCGCTGGCGGCGCTGGGCTACACCAAGCCGCAAACCTATGAAGAGCTGCGGGCGGTGCTTTCGTCGGGCACCGTGCATTTCCCCAAACGGCTTCGCCAGGTCGCGATCTTCCTCTGGCAGCATCCGAGTGAAGTGGCGCTGGGCACGATCGCGCAGGTGGCGGACCAGGCCGGGGTGCAGCCCTCGACGCTGGTGCGTTTCGCGCAGATTTTCGGCTATTCGGGGTTTTCCGATTTCCAGCTCCTGTTCAAGGAACGCATGAAGGGCTCCTGGCCGGATACGCAAGGCAGCCCGGACAAGGCCGAGGAGCCGAATGCGAACCTACATTTCCTCAACGGCATGGTCGGTGCCTGCCAGGCCTCGCTCGGCCGCATCGGCAACAATTTCGATATCGCCGGTTTCGAGACGATGGTCGATCATCTGGCGGCGGCAGAGCTGATCTATGTCATCGGCAGCAAGCGCGCCTTCCCCGTCACCACCTATCTTTCGCTGACGCTGTCGCAGCAGGGCGTGCGCAACGTGCTCGTCGACAATGTCGGCTCGACCGCGCTCGACCAGGTCGGTTGCATCACCCCGCGCGACGCGGTGCTTGCCGTCTCCTTCAGTCCCTACAATTCGATCACGCCCGACCTCGTCGCCGTCGCGCATGAGCGCAAGGCGCGCATCGTCACCATCACCGACAGTACCTTCTCGCCGCTGGTGAAGCTCTCCGATACCTGGCTGGAGGTGGTTGAGTCCGATTTCGCCGGCTTCCGCTCGCTCGCCGCCTCGCTCGCGGTCGGCATGGCTTTGGTCCACGGGGTGGTCGTCCGCAGGACTGGATGACCCGGTCCGGTTGACTGCAGGGAATTATCGTTCCATATTTGAAAAAATAGAAACTTTGTTCCGGGAGGAGGAATGGAGGTTCGTCTCGACGGCAAGGTGGTGCTGGTCACCGGCGCGACGCAAGGCATCGGCCGCGCGATCGCCGAGACGCTTGCGCGCTCGGGCGCCGCCGGACTGCTGATCACCGGCCGTGACCGCAACCGTGGCGACGCTGCCGCGGCAGAGCTCTCGGTCATGGGCGCCGCCACCGCATTCGCTGCCGCCGACCTCGGCGACCCCGAAGCCCCGGCGAGGCTGGCGCAGGCCTGCATCGAACGCTTCGGCCGCATCGACGGCCTGGTCAACGCCGCCGGCCTGACCGATCGCGCCTCCTTCGTGGACGCCAGCCTCGACGACTGGTCGTCGCTCTTTGCCGTCAATGCCCGCGCGCCTTTCTTCCTGATGCAGGCGGCGATCGCCGACATGAAGAAGCGCGGACAGGGCGGCTCGATCGTCAACATCTTGTCGATCAACGCGCATTGCGGCTCGCCGGAGCTGGCCGTCTACGCCGCCACCAAGGGCGCGTTGGCGACGCTGACCAAGAACGCCGCCAATGCCCACCGCTTCGACCGCATCCGCGTCAACGGCATCAATGTCGGCTGGACCGACACGCCTGCCGAGCGCGTCATGCAGGCCGAGACGCTCGGCCAGGGTCCAGGCTGGCTCGATGCCGCCAACGCAACGCAGCCCTTCGGCCGGCTGTTCTCCGTCACCGACATAGCCAACCTCGCCGTCTTCCTGCTTTCCGACGCCGCCGGCCCGATGACCGGCACGCTTGTCGACCAGGAGCAATGGGTGATCGGAGCCAACCGATGAGCGCCGAGAGTCTCAACCCTGCGCTGCTGGGCCGTCTGCCGTCCGAGGTCCGCAAGCCGGCTTACGATCGTGCCGCGCTGAAGCCTGGGATCGCCCATATCGGCGTCGGCGCCTTCCACCGCTGCCATCAGGCCGAATACACCGACGACCTGCTGGCGAAGGATTTCGACCGCTGGGGACTGGTCGGCATCAATATCCGCCCTCCCCTGCTGGCCGGCACGCTCGGGCGCCAGGAAGGCCTCTACACGCGGCTCCTCCGCCAGAACGACGAGGTTGAAGCGCGCATCATCGGCAGCATCATGCGCGTCGTCGACAGCCAGGACAGCGCCGGGCCGGCGCTGGACGTGCTCGCCGCGCCCGAGATCGAGATGGTCACCATGACGGTGACGGAGAAAGGCTATTGCCACATCCCATCGAGCGGCGCGCTCGACCTCGACCATCCCGATATCGTCCACGATCTCGCCAATCCCGGGACGCCGCGCAGCGTGCCCGGCATCCTGGCAACGGCGCTGGAACTGCGCATGGCGTCGCATGGCCTGCCGGTGACGCTGCTGTCTTGCGACAACATCCCGACCAACGGCACCATCCTCGGCAATGTCGTGCGTGCCTTCGCCGAGCGGCGCGGCGGGAAGCTGGCCGACTGGATCGAAGCCAATGTCGCCTTCCCCTCGGCCATGGTCGACCGCATCGCGCCGGCGACGACCGCGGCCGATATCGACACGGTGGAGAAGCGCTTCGGCTACCGCGACAGCGCCGTCGTCGTCGGCGAGCGCTTCCGCCAGTGGGTGATCGAGAACCGCTTCGCCGGCCGCGTGCCGCGCTGGGACCTGGTCGGCGCCACCTTCGTCGACGACGTGACGCCGTTCGAGCACCTCAAGATGCGCGTGCTGAACGGCGCCCAGACGACGCTCTGCTATCTCGGTGTTCTAGGCGGCTTCGAACACACTTTCGAGACAATCGCCGACCCGCTTCTGGCGGGCTTCGTCCGCCGCATGCTGACCGAGGAAACACTGCCGACGCTGATGCCCGTGCCCGGTATATCGCCCATGGTCTATGTCGAGCAGAGCCTGTCGCGCCTCACCAACACGGCGATCCGCCACCGCAACCACCAGATCGCCACCGACGGCTCGCAGAAGATCGTGCAGCGCCTGCTCAACCCTATCCGCGACCGCCTGGCGAAGGGCGGGAGCATCGAGCTTCTTTCGGTTCCCGTGGCCGGCTGGATGGCCTATCTGATCAAGGCGTCGGCGCGTTTCGGCCGCGCCTGGCAGGTGTCGGATCCCCTTGCCGACAGGATCGCGGCGATCGCCGACCGCATTGGTTGGGACAGCAAACTGCTCGCCGACGCGATCTTGGCAATCGACGCTGTCTTCGACCCGTCCTTGGCCGCCAACGCGACGTTCCGCGCGCATGTCGTCGCCGGCCTCGACGGCCTGCTCTCGAACGATCCGATGGGCTTCGTCAAACAAGTCTGTTCTGGGCCAACAGATGCGCCGTTGAAGCAGCCGGCTCGATCTGCATAGTTGGTATTGGGAGGCATCATGAAACTTGGACTGCTCACGGCACCATTTCCGGATACTGCTCTCGGCGATGTCGCCGACTGGGCGCGCTCGGCCGGTTTCGAGGCGCTGGAAATCGCCTGCTGGCCGAAGACTTCCGGCGCCAGCCGCCGCTATGCCGGCACCAGCCATATCGACGTGGACATCCCGTCCGCGCAGGCCAAGGACATCGCCGCCGAACTTGCCGGCAAGGGCCTGGCCATTTCCGGCCTCGGCTTCTACCCCAATCCGCTCCATCCCGACCAAGCGCATCGCGAAGCGGTGATCGATCACCTGAAGAAGGTGATCGTGCTGGCGAGCCGCATGGGGGTCCCGCTCGTCAACACCTTCTGCGGCGGCGACGCTTCGAAGACCGTCGATGCGAACTGGGAAGATGCGCAGAAAGTGTGGCCCGCGATCATCGCCCATGCCCGCGAGCATGGCGTGAAGCTGGCCTTCGAGAACTGCCCGATGATCTTCAGCTACGATGAATGGCCGGGCGGGCACAACATCGCCTATTCGCCTTACATCTGGCGCCGCATCCTCGAAGCCTGGGGCGGCGATGTCGGCATGAACTTCGACCCCTCGCATCTCGTCTGGCAGATGATCGACAAGGAGCGCTTCATCCGCGAGTTCGGC
>RXJA01000113.1 GCA_003963455.1 Hyphomicrobiales bacterium | reverse complement strand
TGCACGGCCCCTTCGTTTCCGACCTGGAGGTCGAGCATGTCGTGGCGCATCTGAAAGCGCAGGGGCGTCCCGAATATCTCGACACCGTCACCGCCGACGAGGAAGAGGCTGAGGAGGCGGCCGACACCGGTCCGGTCTTCGACAAGGGCTCGATCGCCGAGGAGGATGGCGACGCGCTCTTTGAGGAAGCGGTCAAGGTGGTCAAGCGCGACAAGAAATGCTCGACCTCCTATATCCAGCGCCGCCTCGGCGTCGGCTACAACCGCGCCGCCTCGCTGGTCGAGCGCATGGAGAAGGAAGGCCTGGTCGGCGCCCCCAACCATGTCGGCAAGCGCGAGATCCTCACCGGACGGCGCGACCGTGAGCCTGAACGCGACGAGACGGACTGATTCCTGATGGGTCGGTCCCCGGCGGGCGGCCTTAGAGCAATTCCAGGAAAGGTGCGTAACGGTTTTCCGTCCGGAATTGCGCAAAACAAAGAGATAGCGCGCTTCGCCGTTTCCGTGAAACGGTGAAGCACTCTAGCCGCCGTTCGCCACCAGCGCGATCGCGGCGCGCAGCTCGTCGAGGCCCGAGGCTTTCTCCGATGATGTCGCCAGGACCACCGGGAAAGCCGCCGGCCGCTTCTTGATCCTGGCCAGCGTCTGCTCGATCAGCTTCGGCACGCCGGCGGCCTTGATCTTGTCGGTCTTGGTCAGCACCACCTGGTAGGACACCGCCGCCTTGTCGAGCAGGGTCAGCACTTCCTCGTCCTTGGCCTTGATGCCATGGCGCGCGTCGATCAGCACATAGACGCGCTTCAGCGTCACGCGGCCCTGCAGATACTCGTAGATCAGCTTGGTCCACTCATCGACCTTGTCCTTCGGCGCGCTGGCGTAACCATAGCCCGGCATGTCGACCAGCGCCATCGGCGGCAGGTCGGCGCCTTCGCCGGAGAACCCGTCCGGCACGAAATAGTTGAGCTCCTGCGTGCGCCCCGGCGTGTTCGACGTGCGCGCCAGGCCTCTGTGTCCGACCAGCGCGTTGATCAGCGAGGACTTGCCGACATTGGAGCGTCCGGCGAAAGCGATCTCCGGCGGTCCCTCCGGCGGGAGGAACTTCATCGACGGCACGCCGCGGATGAAGACCCAGCCGCGGGTGAACAGCTCCGGGCTGATTGCCGTGTCGTTCGTGCTCTTGCCGGGCGCGCTCAAACCGCTGCCTCCAGCCTGGAAATGTCGGCGCCGCGAATGGCGTCGAGATTGCGGCTGATCTTGTCGACCGGCCAGTCCCACCAGGCCGCCTTGAGCAGCCGCCGCACCGTGAATTCGTCGAAGCGCATCTTCACCACCTTGGCCGGATTGCCGGCGACGATCGCATAAGGCGGCACGTCGTGCGTGACAACCGATTTCGCTCCGACGATAGCCCCGTGGCCGATCTTCACGCCCGGCATGGTCACCGCGTCCATGCCGATCCACACATCATTGCCGACGATCGTGTCGCCGCGGATCTCCTTCGACCAGGTCTGCGGGTCGAAGCCTTCCTCCCAGCCGTGGCCGAAGATGTTGAACGGATAGGTCGAGAAGCCGGACATGGCGTGATTGGCGCCGTTCATGATGAAGCGTGCGCCCTCCGCGATGGCGCAGAACTTGCCGATCACCAGCCGGTCGCCGATGAACTCATAGTGGTGCAGGACGCATTTCTCGACAAATTTATCGGGACCGTCGGGGTCGTCGTAATAGGTGAAGGCGCCGATCTCTATGTTGGGGGACGTCACCAGCCCCTTCAGGAAGCCGACGCGCGGATGCGTCGCGATCGGATGCTTTATGTCGGGGTTGGGTCCGGTCATCGCGGTCCTTTGCAGGCATGTTCGGGCACGGCAGGCGATGCCCGCGCGATCAAACTAACGTGATCGGTCCATGGCACCAAGCGCTCAGTGGCTGCCGCGGCAGACCACGATCGGATTGGAAAGGGCGCTGTCGAACCCGCTGCCCTGATAGACTTGGACGTTCGATGCCCCGGGCGGCAGCGAGAAGCTGCCTTCGACGATCTTCTGCTCGCCGGCCGTCGTGTGCAAGGCCCAGCTGAATGTGCAGAATTGCGGCGGCGCCTTGGATTGCACGTGGCTGCAGTTGAGCTGCGCGCCACCCAGCATCGCCGCCCCGCCGCAGCTCACCGCGTCCTTCGCGGCGGCTGGAAAAGCATATCCCGCCAGCAGCGCCAGCATGATGATCTTGAGCCGGTTCATCGTCTTGTCCTTGCCGCGAAACAGGCCAGGTCCGGCCGGTTTCTGGCCCATGCGATATTTTTACCATGCGCCTTAGTCGGTCTTGCGCGCCGCGTCCAGCAGGATTATGTGCATGATGATAATAAGCATGCTCACGAAAAGTTGTCTGTCGACTCCGAAGTTCTCCCAATGCCCTCTTCGCCCAATATCGGCTTCGTGCTGCACGATGTCGCGCGCCTGCTCAGGAAGCGGTTCGAGCAGCGCTCGCGCGCCTTTGGGCTGACCCGCGCGCAATGGCAGGTGCTGGCCTGCCTTTCCGTGCAGGAGGGCATCCACCAGAACAAGCTGGCCGACCTCATCGAGATCATGCCGATCACGCTGGCCCGGCTGCTCGACAAGATGGAAGCGCGCGGCTTCATCGAGCGCCGGCCCGATCCCGCCGATCGGCGGGCGTGGCTTATCTACCTGACCCCGAAGGCCCATCCGCTCATCGAGGTGATGCGCGGCAACGGCCGCAAGACGCGCGAGGAGGCCTTCTCAGGCCTGTCCGCGGACGCGCAGCAGCAACTGCTGCAAGCCCTTTGCCTGATCAAATCCAATCTGCTCGAGGCCTGCGCCCAGCCGGCCGTCGACCGGGAGAAAGCCCATGTCTGAAGGAACCTCGCCCAGAAAGCCCGCCGACGGAGAAGATCCCGGCGAAAGAGCAAGCGACCAGGTCATCCGCCTGGACAGCCAGCGCGAGCAGAGGCGCGGTGGCGGCAATCCCGCAATCGACGATGACGGGCTGGAAAGCCCCGTAGCCCCGCAGCCGGTAGCTGAAGCGCCTTCTGCGCAGCCGAAGCCGGCAGCCGTAACGGTGGCTCCGCCTGCTCCCGCAAGGCCGCGCCGCAGCCGCGCCCGGCCGGTCCTGTTTGCGCTGCTCCCGATCGCGCTGGTGGCCGGCGGCTACTACTATGTCGTCGGCGGCCAGATCATGACCACCGACAATGCCTATATCCAGGCGCAGTCGCTCGGCGTCTCGACCGATGTCTCCGGCACCGTGCAGGAGATCGACGTGCATGACAATCAGGCGGTGAAGAAGGGCGATGTGCTCTTCCGTCTGCGGCCCGCCTCCTTCGAAACCGCGCTCGCCGGCGCCAAGGCGCAGCTCGGCACCGTGCGCAACCAGGTGCTGACGCTGCAGGCGAGTTACCAGCAGTCGCTCGCATCGATCGATCAGGCTGAAGCGGACATTCCCTACTACGAGTCGGCCTTCCAGCGTCAGCAGGACCTGCTCAAGACCTCGACGGCCTCCAAGGCGACTTTCGACAGCGCCCAGCACGACCTCGTAGCCGCCCGCCAGAAGGTCACCGTCGCCAAGGCGCAGGCCCAGGCGATGCTTGCCCAGCTCGGCGGCGACGCCAGCCAGCCGGTCGAGCAGAACCCCTTCTACCTGCAGGCCCAGTCGGCGGTGGACGATGCGCAGCGCAACCTTGGCGACGCGACCGTCAAGGCGCCGTTCGACGGCATCGTCACCAATGTCGACGCGCTGCAGGTCGGCAAGTATCTGCCGGCGTCGCAGCCGGCCTTCAGCCTGGTGTCGTCCACCGACATCTGGATCGCGGCCGAGCCCAAGGAAACCGAGCTCACCTATGTGCGTCCCGGCCAGAAGGCGACGATCAGCATCGACGGCTATCCGGGCGAGGTCTGGCACGGCACCGTCGGCTCGATCAGCCCTGCTTCCTCGTCCAGCTTCTCGCTGCTGCCGGCGCAGAACACCTCCGGCAACTGGGTCAAGGTCGTGCAGCGCATCCCGATGCGGGTGACGATCGATGATCCGGACGGCAAGCCGCCGCTGCGCGGCGGCATGAGCGCGGTCGTCAGCATCGACACCGGCCATGCCCGCGGCCTGCCCGACTTCGTCACCGACCTCCTCAAGCGGTTCGAACAGAAGTCATGACAACGGCTTCCGCGACAAGCGCGCCCGCGGTCGCCAATCGCGGCGCCATCACCGCCTGCGTCATCCTGGCGGTCATCATGCAGGCACTGGACACCACCATCGCCAACGTCGCGCTACCCTATATCCAGGGCAGCGTCTCGGCGAGCGCCGACCAGATCAACTGGGTGCTCACCTCCTATATCGTCGCCGCGGCCGTGATGACGCCGCCGTCCGGCTATCTGGCCAATCGCTTCGGCCGCAAGCGCATCCTTTTGGTGGCGATCACCGGCTTCGTGGTGGCCTCGGTGCTGTGCGGTTTCGCCCAGTCGCTGCCGCAGATCGTCGGCTTCCGCCTGCTGCAGGGCCTGTTCGGCGCGGCGCTCGTGCCGCTGTCGCAGTCGATCCTGCTCGATATCTACAGCGTCGAGGAGCGCGGCTCGGCCATGGCGCTGTTCGGCGTCTCGGTCATGGTCGGCCCGGTGCTCGGTCCGGTCATCGGCGGCTGGCTGACGGAGAACGTCTCCTGGCGCTGGGTGTTCTACATCAACGTGCCGATCGGCGCGCTGGCCTTCGCCGGCGTCTCGATGTTCGTCCAGGAAACCAAGCTCGACTTCAAGGCCAGGCTGGATTGGCTGGGCTTCGGCATGCTCAGCATCGCGATTGCGTCGCTGCAGATGTTCCTCGACCGCGGCGAACAGCTCAACTGGTTCTCCTCGGCCGAGATCATCGTCGAGGCGCTGGTCTGCGCGTCGGCCTTCTACATCTTCATCGTCCACACCTTCACCGCGCGCGACACTTTCGTGAACCCGCGGCTGTTCCTCGACCGCAACTTCGCCGTCGGCATGGTGTTCATCTTCATCATCGGCATCACCTATCTCGCCTCGCTGGCGCTGATGACGCCTTACCTGCAGACCCTGATGGGTTATCCGGTGGTGACGGCCGGCATCGTCATGGGCCCGCGCGGCCTCGGCACCATGGCCTGCATGTTCGTCGTGGGGCGTCTCGTCGGCAAGGTCGACACGCGCTGGCTGCTGTTCATCGGCCTCGCCATCACCGCCTGGGCGATGTACGACATGACCGGTTGGACGCCGGCCGTCTCGCAATGGACGATCATCAGCACCGGCTTCATCCAGGGCGCGGGGCTCGGTTTCCTGTTCGTGCCGCTCACCACCATCACCTTCGCCACGCTGGCGCCGGAGCGGCGCTCGGAAGGCACCGGCCTCTACAATCTGTCGCGCAACATCGGCTCCAGCGTCGGTATCTCTGTCGTCACGGCGCTGCTGACGCAGAACCAGCAGATCAACCACGCCAACATCGCCACCTATGTGACGCCGTATAATCCGGCATTCGGCGACCCGGCGATCGCGCAGGCGCTGAGCCCCTACACCGCCGCCGGCCGCGCCGCGCTCGACGGCCTCGTCACGCTGCAGGCCACGATCATCTCCTACATCGACGATTTCAAGCTGATGATGATCCTGTCCTTGGCCGCCATTCCGCTGGTGCTGTTGCTGCGCAAGCCCGGCACGCCGGCCAAGATAGACCACAGCGCGGTCATGGAATAAGGGCCGGGACCCCACCCCCACGGGATCCCGGCCTGCCGGACAGCCTCCCAAGCACCGGCGACGTTGCGCCGGAAGCCATTCGGCCTTTTGGGGATGACGCAACTCATACGAGGCGAGCCGGCGCCGAGTTTCACGGGCTCGATAATTTTCCGAAGATTGTAGCGACCCGCCCTCGTGATGGGCTTTGCGATCGGCCGGGCGCCGACGGAAATGTCCACATCAGCAAAAAACCCCGGCCTTGGCCGGGGTTTTGGTTTGAGACGTCGAGGCCTTCTATTCCGCCGGCGATGGTTTCTTGCGGAACATCGCCGCCAGATTGTCCCACAATTCGATCTTGGCGCCCTGGCGCTTCATGATCACGCCCTGCTGCAGGATCGAGAGCGTGTTGTTCCAGGCCCAGTAGATGACGAGGCCGGCAGGGAAGCTGCCCATCATGAAGGTGAAGATCACCGGCATCCAGGTGAAGATCGCCGCCTGGGTCGGGTCCGGCGGCGCCGGGTTCATGCGCATCTGCAGGAACATGGTGATGCCCATCACCACCGCCCAGGCGCCCATATGCGGCAGGAACGCGGGCGCCGCGAAAGGCAGCAGGCCGAACAGGTTGAAGATCGACGTCGGATCCGGGGCCGCAAGGTCGTGGATCCAGCCGAAGAACGGCGCATGGCGCATCTCGATGGTGATGTAGAGCACCTTGTAGAGCGAGAAGAAGACCGGGATCTGCAGCGCCACCGGCCAGCAGCCGGCGAGCGGATTGATCTTCTCGGTCTTGTACAGCTCCATCATCGCCTGTTGCTGCTTCATCTTGTCGTCCGCGTATTTCTCGCGGATCTCGACCATCTTCGGCTGCACCTTCTTCATGTTCGCCATCGAGGCGTAGGACTTGTTGGCCAAAGGGAAGAAGATCGCCTTGACGATGACGGTGGTGGCGAGGATCGCCAGGCCGAAATTGCCGAAGAACTTGTAGAGCGTGTCGATCAGCCAGAACATCGGCTTGGTGATGAAGTAGAACCAGCCCCAGTCGATCAGCAGGTTGAACTGGCGGATGTGACGATCCTGCTCATATCCGTTGATCGTCGAAACCACCTTCGCCCCGGCAAATACGGACGACTCGGTTGTCGCCGACTGCCCGGGGGCTATGTTGATCGCGTCGGTAAGGAAGTCGGCCTGATAGCTATGGCTGTGCGGGCCATCCTTGAACTCGAAAAAGGAGAACTTCGGCTGGAAAGGCTGCTTGGTGGTCGGGACAAGCGTCACCGCCCAGTATTTGTCGGTGATGCCAAGCCAGCCGTCGGTCGATTTGCCGGGTTTGACTTCCTTGTCCTTTTCGATCGCGG
This sequence comes from Hyphomicrobiales bacterium, assembly GCA_003963455.1. Lineage (GTDB taxonomy): Bacteria > Pseudomonadota > Alphaproteobacteria > Rhizobiales > Rhizobiaceae > Mesorhizobium. The sequence goes on along the minus strand of RXJA01000113.1, from coordinate 764 downwards.
CGTATTTGAACTGCTGCAAGCCCTCGCTGCCGGTGACGCCGATCAGCCCCTCATGCAGCACGTAGGTGCTGGCAACCGCGGGCTTGTCGAAGCGGGTGACGCGTCCATAGTTGAAGAGCGAGACCGGGGCGGTTCCCGAGTTCTGCACGGTGTCCGACACCGTGAACATATACTCGTTGTCGACCGAGATGGTGCGCTTGAAGGTCAGGCCCTTGTCGTTGGTGAAGGTCAGCGTCACCGGCGACGACGGCGTCAGCGTCGGATTGCCCTCGACGCTCCAGACCGTGTCCGAACCAGGCACGGCGCCGGTCGTGTCGTTGCCGACGAAGCCGATCTCGGCGAAATAGCCATTGGGCAACGACGAGGGGTTGAGCAACTCGATCTCGGGCGAGTTCTTGTCGACCGTCTCGGTATAATGCTTGAGCCTCAAGTCATCGAGGCGCGCGCCGGTCAGGTTGATCGAACCATCGAGGCTCGGCGTGTCGATCTTGACGCGCTTGGTCGAGGCGACGGCCTGGTCGCGGCTGGCCGCCGTCACGGTGTCGCCGCCGGGGGCGCCCGGAACACTGCCGGCTGCCGGGGCCGGCGTTCCGGCCGCGCCGGAGTTGGCGCCGCCGCCCGCTTCCTTCTTCTGCGCCTCGACACGCTGCTGCTCGATGCGGGCCTGTTCGCGCTGCTGCTCCATGCGCGGGTTCATGTAGAACACCTGCCAGAGCGTCAGGATCAGCACCGACAGCGCGATGGTGATGAAGAAATTGCGGTTG
>RXJA01000020.1 GCA_003963455.1 Hyphomicrobiales bacterium | reverse complement strand
CTGACCGGCAGGCGCGAAAAGGCCTGCGGGAGATCGCCATAGCGCTTCGTCCAGTCGATGCCGCCGCGGGTGATCAGCCGCACCTCGCCATCCGCCACATGCGCCATGGTGCGGTAGCCGTCGAATTTTATCTCGTGCAGCCACAGTTCGCCCGTGCGCCCGGCGGGATCATCGCCGCCCGGCGGTTTCGGCACCTGCGTGGCGAGCTGCGGCTCGATGCGGGCGGGCGGCGCGGCCTTCACCGCCCCCGGCAGCGCGCCGGGCTTCAGCGAGCCAGGCTTGGGCGGCAGGCGCTCCCGCCTCCCCGGCGGCGCCGCCAGTTCCTCGATGCGGCGGCCGGACTTCACGCTTTCCGGCCGCTCGCTCAGGATGTCGCGTTTGGTGTCGGAAGCGAGATCGCGCTCCTTGAACAGGAGCCAGTTCTTCTTGTGCTCGTCCTCGCCGGGCTTGGGCTTCAGCCTCGTCAGCATCCAGCCGCCATTGAGTTTCTGGCCGGCCAGCCGGAACTTGAAGGCGCCGGTGCGCAGGCTCTTCTCGACATCGTCCATCGGCGCCCAGGTGCCCGTGTCCCAGACGATCATCGGCCCGCCGCCATATTCGCCTTCGGGGATGACGCCCTCGAAGTCGAGATATTCGACCGGATGATCCTCGGTCTCGACCGCCAGCCTTTTGTCGGCCGGGTTGAGCGAGGGGCCGCGCGGGACGGCCCAGCTCTTCAGCACGCCGCCGAGTTCGAGGCGCAGGTCGTAGTGGTCGGCGGTGGCGTGGTGCTTGTGGATGACGAAGCGGTTGCCGCCCTCTGCGGCCACACCGCCGGCGGGTTCGGGGGTGCGGGAGAACTCGCGCTTGGCGCGGTAGGTTTTGAGTTTGGCGGGCATGGGCTAGGCGCCGAAGGCCGGATTGGAAACCGGCGAAGGCCGAGTTCCTTCGCGCCCCCCTCTGTCCTGCCGGACTGTCCGGCAGGACAGAGGGGGGCGCTGTCCCGCCAGCCTGGCCGTCGTCATCCGTGAAAACTCAATCGTCAATCGCCGGCGTCAGTTCCAGCTCCGCCGGGGTCAGCCCTTGCCGCAACTGGCTCAGCCGGAACTCGTCGACCCAATAGGCCTCGCCGTCGACCAGCACGCGGGCGCTGTAGGAGCCGCCGGAAAAGCGCTGCGCGGTGACATAGACCTTGTGCCGGTCGAGCGCGGTCTTCACCGCGGCGCGGCGGGACTTTTCTCTGGCAACGGGACTGGCCATGGCCTCACTCAAACACACTGCCGCTAAAGACACGGCTGCCCGTAAGCATGGCGGAGAGCTCGAAGTGAGTCAATTTGCCGGCCAAAGCCGCCCGCTCACCGCCCCGCCCGCAGCCGCCGCCAGCGCTGCATGAATTCCTGCGCGAGCTTGAACAGGCGCGGGTTGTCGCGCACGAAAGCCACGCCCTGGCCGCGATACTTGATGACGCCGCTCGCGACCACGCCCTTCAGCGTGATGCCGTAGCAGAGTTCGGACAGAACCGACTTCACCGCGCCCATATGTTCCTTGTAGCTCTGGTTGCCGACCGACAGGTCGAAATAGTCGAAGCCGGCGCCCCGCCCCCATTTGATCAGCTCGCCCATGATGCAAAGTCCCGGCGAAACATTGGGCACCGCGCCCTGGTCGATCGCGATCAGCAGCGCGTGCAGGGTGCCCAGGTGGACCGCCAGATACTGCACCGCGACCATGATGTCGCCGGAGCGCAGGCCGAAGATGCGCACCGAGCCGTCCGCCAGGCCGCGATGCGCGGCGCCTCGGTAGAAATCGATCACCTGCGGCTGCGCCAGGAGGTCGAACCGGCCGAGTTCGCGAAAACGGCTGAGCCGCATCTCGACCAGGCGGCCGAAGATGGAGTCCACCAGGGCCGGCGTGTCGGCTTCCACCAGCGCCAGGCCGCCATTGCGGTCGAGCCGGCGCAGGTCCTTGTTGAGCGCCTTGACGAAGGACGGGCGGCAGATGCGCTTGACGACGGTCTCGGCGTCGCCGTCCATGGCGATGCCGTAGTGGGAGTGGATGGAATCGCGCGCCTGCGGAAGCAGCGCGAGCGGATTGGCGACGCCGCCGATCTCTTTCGGGATGCCGGTAATGTGGACGCGGTCCGCCGGCGGCAGCACGGAAAGCACCGCTGCCCACGCGGCCTCGGCGGACTGCCTGGTCCAGGGCGCCGCGCCGGCGAGCAAGGGTGCCGAATAGTCGCACACGCCGCAGCTCAGCCACTCGATCACCCAATGGCCGAACGCGCGGCGCCGCATCAGCGGCAAAAGCATCACCGGTTCGCCCGTCGCGGCGTCCCTCACCTCGACGATGGCGAGTTCGGCTTTCGGCGGCACGAGCTTTTCGACGATCCCCTCGGCCCAGGCGAAATGCTGGTGGCCGGTGCATACGCCGTCCGTCTCGAGGCGCTGCCAGAGCGGTTTGACCGCCGCGAGGCTGCCGTGCAGGCGCGCCACATATGCGCCGCTGGCGGCGCCGGCGGCGTGCATCTCGGCCAGATCGGCCACGGCGGGTATCGGCATCGCCTCGCTCGTCACGATCTCTCCTATCGCCTGGGCGCCACGAGCGCGGCCGCGCGACGCCACGAGCCGAACCAGCTGTCACGCTTGTCGTTCGGGTGCTCGATGTTCCACATACGGTGGCGCGCGAAATACCAGGAGAGCGCGAACACGAAGGTCTCGGACACCGCCGAGCCGGCCAGCGTCCAGGTCGGCGGCGCGATGGCCAGGATGACCGCGATCAGCGCCAGCCCGACGATCGCGCCGCCCATGGTGATCAAGGCCACGATGCGGAAGTCGCTCATGATCTCGAGCACGACACGCGGCATGACATAGAGCATGATCGGCACGTAATTGGCGATTGCCAGAAGCCCTATGACCCCTGTCGAGGCGCCCTGCAGGGCCTGGGATTTGATCATCGGCAGGATGAGGAGGATGCCGCAGCCATAGACCAGGCTGCCGAGCCCCATGACGAGCGACCAGATCCTGGCCTGGGTCCAGACGCGGGCGGTCTCGTTCCTGTGCATCAGCTTGGCAAGCTCGGGCTGGGTCATGTTGGCGAAGGCAAGGCTGACGATGCGCAGCGGCGCGAACAGCACCAGCACCGCCGCCAGCGGCGCATAGGCGGCCGGCCCGGCAATGCCGGCGACCAGCAGTGCCAGGCATTGCCCCTGGATGTTGGTGGTGGTGGCGCTGAACCCCGACCAGCAGAGCTGCGGCCAGAGCCTGGCATAACGCCGCCAGGTCGGCGCGCGGAAGGAGATGCGCAGCTTGCGGCGCGCCAGCCTCACCAGAACGGCGATGCCGATCAGATTGGCGCCGGCAAGCGCGTAGAAGGTGGCCTGCAGCGCATCGGCGAAGAGCCAGATCGCCACTGCCGCAAGCACTATGCCCACGACCGTGAACACGCCGTCGCTGATCGAGACGACGAGCTGCATGCGGCGCGCGAAGAAGGCCGTGCGCATATGGCTGCGCAGCGACCAGGCGCCGACGAAGCAGGCGGCGCCGATGCCGCTCGGATCGCCCAGGAGGTGCATCAGCAGCCCCGTACCCAGCCCCATCAGCACCGCCACAACCAGCGCGGCCGATCCGAAGGTTACGTCATGGGCGTCGACGCCGGCGCTGCTGGTGCTCCTGCTCATCCATATGGTGGCCGGAACGGCGGTGAGCGAACGGATATAGGACAGGCCGACGCCGCCCATCACCATGGCAAGCGCGAACAGGCCGTAGCCTTGCGCCGACAAAAGATGCAGCAGCGCGAGGTTGAGGGCGAAATGGAAGCCGCTCTGCATCGCCTCGCCGCCGATCATCAGCATGAGGCGCCGTACCAGATGGGCCGGGAACGCGAAGTTCAAGGGCTCGTCTCCGCCTCACGGGCGACACGCGCCCGCCCCTGCCGCGCCGTCGCCGCCTTCAGCTTGTCGGCCACGATCGCCACGATCGCCGCGGCGGCGATCGGCTCGCTGAAGACAGCCTCGTAGCGCGCCCGGCCGGCGGCGGCGAAGCCGCGCCACAGGTCCGGCCGCAGGATGATCTCGCGCAGCTTGCCGGCAAGGGCGGCCGCGTTGCCGGGCGGCACATGCCAGCCGGTCACGCCGTCGACCACCACTTCCACCAGCCCGCCGATCGCCGACACCAGCGGCGGCCGGCCCCAGCTCATCGCCTCGATGGCGACGCGGCCGAGCGATTCCGGGCGGCGCGACGGCACCGCCACGATGTCGGCCCAGCGATAATGGTCGGCCGGGTCGGAGACGAAAGGCAGCACCTGGACATGCCGGGTCAGCCCCATGCGCCCGACCAGCTCGGCCAATGCCTGCTCGCGCTCGACGCTTTCGAAGGCGCCGCCGACGAGGCGGACCTCGACGCGATCGCGCAAGGCGGGCTCCAGCGACGCGACCGCTTCGAGCAGCACCTCCTGCCCCTTGATGCGGTTGACGCGGCCAAGCAGCAGGACCTTGAGCGGGCGGCTGCCGTCATAGGTCATCGGCAGGGCGGCCGCGGGCCCGGCGACGCCGTTATAGACGACATGCGTGCGCCGCCCCCTGGCATCGACGGCCGGCGGATCGCCGAAGGTGGCGCGCGTGGCGCGCGAGTTGAAGATCAGGTCGGCGCGGCTCCAGCGCATCAGGGCGACAAGCACCTTGCGCAACACGCCTTCCGGAATCTCGTGGATGTGCAGCAACGCCTTGCGCGGCAGAAGCCGGGCGGCCAGCGCGTAGTCGGCGATGATCGAGGTGTTGATATAGGTGAGGTCGCTGCCCCGCATGCGCCGCCACGCCCGCCAGAGCGCCACCGGCAGCCGCGCCATCTCGATGGTGGCGAGCCTGAGCATCGCCTGGCGCCTGAGCACCCAGAGCGGTTCGAACACGATGCGGCTGGCATGCGGCTTCAGGATATCGACGATCGGCCCCTCGCGCGGCAGCACCACCTCGATCTCGGCTGACGGAAACGCGGCGCGCAGCGCGGCCACGCTCTCCGCGAAGCTGCGGTCCGAACCATAGAGCTCGTAGCCCTGATGAACGCAGGCTATGCGCATCTCAATCTTTCCACCTTGCACCCCGGGTCCGCTCAGCACCGGACCCTTCAAGCGCGGAAGGAACTTCATGCCAAATCCGCACGCCGCCCTATCCAGCGGTGGCCACCGTAGGCCCGGGAGCAAGGATCGTGCCGGAACGTCGAATGCCCGGCTGCGGCCCTGAAAACCCAACCGTGCCCCGTACCGGTACAGATACGTCGCGAAAGTTGACCGATAATGAAGCACGCCATGCGTTCTGAAGAGAAATTTTACGACTTCATGGCAGTATTCGTCCTGGGGGTACCCCTGGCACGGAAGTTGCTGGGTGTCATTGACATAACGACAACCGCGACCGGACCCTGGGGAATCCTTTGCTTTGAAAGCCGAACGACCTTCCATCCAGATCGAAGAGCCTTCGATCCTGATCCTGGGCACGCGCGGCATTCCGGCCTCCCACGGCGGCTTCGAGACTTTCGCCGAGCGCCTGGCGCTTTTCCTGGCCGGGCGCGGCTGGAAAGTCGGCGTCTACTGCCAGAAGGAAGTCGAACGCGTGGGCCAAAGGGTGACGAGCGACACCTGGCGCGGCATCGAGCTCATCACCATCGAGGTCGCCTCCAAGGGTCCGCGCGCGACGCTGGAATTCGACTTGCAATGCGTGCTCGACGCAGCCAGGCGGCCGGGCGTGTGCCTGGTGCTCGGTTATAATGGCGCGGTGTTCCTGACCTGGCTCAGGCTCATGCGGCGCAGGATCATCACCAATATGGACGGCATCGAGTGGCGGCGGCCGAAATGGGGCCCCGCGGCGCGCGCCTGGTTCTGGCTCAACGAATGGATCGGCGCCTGGCTCTCGCACCGGCTCGTCGCCGATCATCCCGCCATCGCCGACCACCTTGCGACGCGGCGGCCGCGCAGCGCCATCGCCACGATCGCCTATGGGGCAGACCCGGTGACCTCGGCGCCGGAGGAACCCGTTCGCGCGCTCGGGCTCGAACCCGGCAAATACCTGGTCTCGATCGCCCGGATCGAACCCGATAACAACATCCTGCCGATCATCGAAGCCTTCCGCCGCCGCGACCGCGGCGACATGAAGCTCGTGGTGCTCGGCACGCTCAACGACGACATCCCCTATCATCGCGCCGTGCGCGAGGCGGCGGGCAGCACGGTGATCATGCCCGGCGCGATCTACGACCAGGCGGCGGTGAAGGCTCTGCGCTACCATGCGCGCGCCTACATGCACGGCCACACGGTGGGCGGCACCAACCCCTCGCTTGTCGAGGCGCTGGCCGCCGGCAACATGGTGATCGCGCATGACAACCGCTACAACCGCTGGGTCGCCGGCGAGGCGGCAACCTATTTCCAGGATACCGACAGCCTGAGCCGAAGGATCGACGAGGCGCTGGCCGACGACGCGCTGGTGGCGCGCTGCGGCAAGGCGGCGCGGGCACGCGCCCGCGAGGCCTTCCGCTGGGAAGACGTGCTCGCGGCCTATGAGAAGGAAGCGTTGCGGCAGCTCGGCGCCACCGGCGTCGCGCCGGCGCAACCCGGCCGCGCCAAGCACGCATGACTGGCCCACGCATGACCGGCTGGTCGCGCCGGCGTGTCCTCGGCGCGGCGCTGGCCGCGGCTACGGCGCCGCTGGCCGTGGCCGCGCCGTCGACCTCCCGGGCGAAAGCCGCGACCGGCGAATGGCCTTTCAGGCGCGGCGTCAACGCCTGGCCGTGGTTTGCCCTGACGCGCGAATTTCCAGCGCCGCGCACCGACTATGACTGGCCGCCCTTCCAGTCGCAGCGGCCCGTGCCGACGCCGGCCGACCTTGCCCGGCTGCGCGCCAGCGGCCTCGACTTCATCCGCCTGCCCGTCGATCCGGGACCGTTCCTGGCCGCCGAGGCGGGCCGGCGCGCCGACCTCATGGCGATGCTCAGCGCAGCGGTAAAGGCCGCGCTTGCCGCCGATCTCGGCGTCATCCTCAACGTGCAGGCCAACGGCGCCACGCATTACTGGAGCCCCGACAGGATGGTTTCCAGCACCGGCGCGCCCGAATTCGCGCGCTACCAGGTCTTCGTCGGAGACGTGGCCGGCATGCTCAAGGACATGGCGCCCGGCAGGGTCGCGCTGGAGCCGGTCAACGAGCCGCCGCAGGATTGTTCCTCCGAAGCCTGGCCCGAGGTGCAGGCGGCGCTGCTGACCGCCGCGCGGGGTTCGGCGCGAGAGCTGCCGCTTCTGGTCACCGGCGGCTGTGGATCGATGGTGCGCGGGCTCACCGCGCTCGACCCGGCGCCGCTGGCGGAATTCGAGCCGGTCCTGTTCACCTTCCACTTCTACGAGCCCTATCTGTTCAGCCATCAGGGCGCGCCATGGATGCGCGAGCCGGTCTACCGCGCGCTGAACAACGTGCCGTGGCCGGCCTCGGCCGGGACACTGGAACAGACGCTGGCCTCGGTCAGGGCGAGTATGGCTAAGGACACGGAGAGGTCGGACGAGGCCAAGCGCGCCGCCTTTGCCGAGACCGAGAAGGTGCTCAAAGTCTATTTCGACGCGCAGCCCGACCGCCGCTTCATCGACGGCTACCTGCGGCAAGTGAGCAACTGGGCTGACAGCCATGGCATCGCGCCCGAGCGCATCATCATGGGCGAATTCGGCGCGCTGCGCACCGACGCCCGCTACACCGCCGCCCCCAACCCCGACCGCGCCCGCTACATCGCCGATGTGCGGCAGAGCGCCGAAGCCGCCGGCTTTCCCTGGGCGTTCTGGGACCTGTTCGACG
>RXJA01000180.1 GCA_003963455.1 Hyphomicrobiales bacterium | reverse complement strand
GCCCCCGCCAACCCATCCACTGTCGGCTAACATGATCGATCCGGCTTTACGAGTGTTTAAGCTTCCTCTTAACCATTGCGGCCATCACATTCGTGTCGCGACTGTCACGAAGCGCGATTGTGGAGTGCGCTCGGCACGGTACGTCGCCCTTCACAGATACCGGCGGCGCATGCTACGCCGTCGCCGGCGCGGCCCCGTAGATGGTCGCCCTCCGGGAGCCATGAGCAAAGCCGCCAGCCGTTTCGCATTCGTCTCTTCCGACACCGACGACGCCCGGGCAGCGTTGCAGAGCCTGTCGTCGCGCTATGGGCAGATACCCGTTGCCGAGGCCGACATCATTGTCGCCCTGGGCGGCGATGGCTTCCTCCTGCAGACGCTGCGCGACACGATGAGCAGCGGCAAGAAGGTCTACGGCATGAACCGTGGCACCATCGGCTTCCTGATGAATGAATATCGCGCCGGCGGTCTCGAGGAACGCATCGCCGCCGCGGTCGCCGAGACGATCCGTCCCCTGGAAATGATCGCCGTGACGCATGACGGCGAATCCGTGTCGGCCCCGGCCATCAACGAAGTGGCGTTGTGGCGCCAGTCCTACCAGACGGCGAAAATCCGGATCACCATCGATGGTCAGGTGCGACTGGAGGAGCTCAACTGCGACGGCGTGATGATTGCGACGCCCGCCGGCTCCACTGCGTATAATCTGTCGGCCCATGGACCGATCCTGCCGCTCGATGCGCCGCTGCTGGCACTGACGCCAGTCAGCCCTTTCCGGCCGCGCCGCTGGCGCGGGGCGCTGCTGTCCAACAAGGCGACCGTCCGCTTCGACATACTGGAAGCCGAAAAGCGTCCGGTGAATGCCGCCGCCGACCATACCGAGGTCAAGGCGGTCGCCTCCGTTACCGTGCGGGAATCGCCGACGGCGACGGCAACTTTGCTGTTCGACCCGAACCATTCCTGGAACGAACGCATCCTTGCCGAGCAATTTCGCTATTGAGCCGGCGCAGCGATATTGTTTCGATCAATGCATGTCGTCCGAAAGTGCGCAGCGGTCTTGCGAACACGACATGCAATCAAGCAAGATTTAATGCGTGTAGCCCGATTCCGTTTCGACGAGACGCGCTTTAAGCATCGCGATTAAGGTTACGTCTTCACAATCGCCGGATTCCTACCCGTTTCTGTTGACAAATCGCGGACTTGCGCCTAACTGCAACCGCGATCTTGCAGGCGCGCGGCGCCTGCCGCAACACGCGTTGCGATTTCCCGAACCAGCCAAAGACATCAAACACTTGTCCTCAGACACCACGACCGCTCAAGAAGCGTTGACCTTTTCGGACCTCGGCCTGTCGCCGAAAGTCCTCTCCGCAGTCATCGACGCCGGCTACACCAAGCCGACTCCGATCCAGGCCGGCGCCATCCCGCATGCGCTGCTGGGCAAGGACGTGCTGGGCATCGCCCAGACCGGCACCGGCAAGACCGCATCCTTCGTGCTACCCATGCTCACGCGCCTGGAAAAGGGCCGGGCGCGAGCACGCATGCCGCGCACGCTGATCCTCGAGCCGACCCGTGAACTGGCCGCGCAGGTCGAGGAAAACTTCATCAAATACGGCAAGAACCACAAGCTCAACATCGCGCTTCTAATCGGTGGCGTCTCCTTCGACGAGCAGGACAAGAAGCTCGAGCGTGGCGCCGACGTGCTGATAGCAACGCCCGGCCGCCTGCTCGACCACCGCGAGCGCGGCAAGCTTCTGCTCAATGGCGTCGAGATCCTCGTCATCGACGAGGCCGACCGCATGCTGGACATGGGCTTCATTCCCGACATCGAACGCATCTGCGAGATGATCCCGTTCACGCGCCAGACGCTGTTCTTCTCGGCGACGATGCCGCCGGAGATCACCAAGCTCACCGAGAAATTCCTGCACGCGCCGGTGCGCGTCGAGGTTTCGAAGGCCGCCTCCACCGCGACCAGCATCACGCAGCGGCTGGTGAAGTCCGGCGCGAAGCCGTGGGAGAAGCGCGAGACGCTTCGCAATCTGATCAAGGCCGAAGACGCCGACCTGAAGAACGCGATCATCTTCTGCAACCGCAAGGTCGAGGTCTCGGAGCTGTTCCGCTCGCTGCTCAAGCATGATTTCGACGCCGGCGCGCTGCACGGGGACATGGATCAGCGCGCGCGCATGCAGATGCTAGCCAACTTCCGCGACGGCAAGCTGCGCTATCTCGTCGCCTCGGATGTCGCCGCGCGCGGCCTCGACATTCCCGATGTCAGCCACGTCTTCAACTACGACGTGCCGATCCATGCCGAGGATTACGTCCACCGTATCGGCCGCACCGGCCGCGCCGGCCGCGCCGGCAAGTCCTTCACCATCGCCACCCGCTCCGACACCAAATATGTCGACGCGATCGAGAGGCTGATCGGCACCAAGATCGAGTGGCATGACGGCGACCTGTCGACGGTGACCGAAAGCGAGGGCGAGGAGCAGCCGCGCCGCGGCCGCGGTGCCCCGCGTCGGGCTGGCCGCAAGGACGAGGACCGCAAGGACGATCGCAAAGAACGCGGCGAGCGCAGGAAGGACCGTCACGCCAAGCCCGACGGGATGCCCGACGTCGCGCGCGACGAGCAGCCCGCCGCCGAAGTAGCCGACATCGCCGAACGCCGCGCCCGCAAGGACGCGATCCGTTCCGAGAACGAGCGCAAGGGCTCCGGCGGCCGTCACGAGCAGCGTGGCGACGCCCGCCCGCAGCGCGACCGCCCCGGCCGCCATAGCCACGAAGAGAACGACGCAACCGTCGGCTTCGGCGACGACGTGCCGGCCTTCATGCGGATCGTCGCGAAAGTCTGAGCTTCGAGAATCGGCAGACGCAGACATGAAAACGGCCCCGAGCGGGGCCGTTTCTTTTTGCACCGTTTGCCCGCCCTGCCCTACATCGGTCCAGGCATCATCTTGGTCGGCTTCTCCAGCATCGGGAAATCGGCCTTGTTGCATGTCACCTTCGGGTTGGTCGGGCTGAACATGCCGTTCGGATTGTCCCTGAACAGCCATGCGTGAAGATCGTAGTGCACGAACTCCCTCGGAATAAGCGGATAGTGCCCCTCCATCGGCCCCATGAATTTCTGGCCGAACAGCTTCGGAGCCTCCTTCACATCCGGTGTCAACGGCACCAGCCATTCCACGCCGACAAGTTTCAGGCCCTTCCTGGTCGGCTCGTAGATCAGGACATTGGGCTTCATCGGGTCAAGCGGCCTGCCGATACTCGGGACGTTGACGAAATGGATGCCCATGGCGCCCTTCGGGTAGTACATGGCGCCGTCTATCTTTTCCCCGGCATAGTGGACGCAGCCGACGGTCGACAAATAGAGGTCGCGGACGGCGGCCGTGTAATCTTCATATTTGGCCAGCGACTTCTTCAAGGCATCGATGTCGGCCTTGTTGGCGTCCTCGGCCTGGGCCGCGGCGGCGCCGAGCCAAGTGCCGATAAGACCTGCGAAAGCGAGGACGCCGCAGCGCCCGAGGCGAGCTGTTCTTGTCATGCATTCCTCCCGGATTCCCTTGATCTGGCCGTGCAAGACCGGGGCGGCAGTGTTGATTGCGCGGCCGATTGACCGCCCCTCTGGAACAGCAGGATGGTAGTCCTTTCCAGGGTTCCGGAAAAGTGTCAATTAGAACAAGCTAATGTCCTGGGGCCATCGACCAGCTTCGGATCTCGCCAAACAAAAACGGCCCCGCGTGGGGCCGTCTGCTTCGATGGAGCTGCGCTGTTGGGCGCAGTCTTCTCAGGTGAGCGGCGACAGCTGGATTTCGACGCGCCGGTTCTGTTCGCGGCCGGCGGCCGTGGCATTCGACGCGATCGGGCGCGTCTTGCCGAAACCGGTGACCGCGAAGCGGCGCTGATCGACGCCCTGGCCGGCCAGGTAATTGGCGACGGCAAGCGCGCGGCGCTGCGACAGGTCGAAATTGTGCTGATCGCCGCCGGTCGAATCGGTGTGGCCGAAAACGTCCACCGTGGTCTGGCGGAACTTCTTCAACACCAGCGCGACGGAATTCAGCACTGGATAGAAGCCCGGCTTCACCGCGTCCTGGTCGACATTGAAGGTGATGTCGGACGGCATGTTGAGGATGATCTGGTCGCCGCTGCGGGTGACGCTGACGCCGGTGCCCTGCAGCTGACGGCGAAGCTCGGCCTCGTTCTGGTCCATCGTCGCGCCGATCGCGCCGCCCGCGAGCGCGCCGATGCCGGCGCCGATCAGGGCATTGCGGCGGTCATTGCCGCCGGCGAGCAGACCAAGGCTGGCGCCTGCCAGCGCGCCGAGGCCGGCGCCAGCAGCCGTATTGGAGATCTTCTGGTCGCCGGTATACGGATCGGTGGTGGTGCAAGCGCTCACCAACATAGCCGTCGCCACGGCGACGAGCACGGTCTTCTTCATGAGATTGGTCCCTCTCCAATTCACGGCCTTTGCGGCCGCGCCAAATCAGCCCTTCCGCAGCCTTGTAGCATGAAATGCGGCGAAAAACGGAGCGGGAATGCGGCCGGCAAAGCCCGGCGATCGTTCCCGCCTCGCCTCTACCACAGATTCTTGCCGTCGATGACCACCACTTCGACCTTGTCCAGATCGAAATCGTCAAACAGGCGCGAATTGACGCTGATCTTCGGGTTGTCGAAATCCGGCTTGCCGGTCGACCAGTCGGGCGTTTCGGTGAAAGTGCCGCAGCCACAGACAGCGCAGAAGCCATGCTTTACGGTCTTGGAGCCCCAGCGGTAGAAGGAGACGTTCTCCGGCGGGCTCGTCAGCCTGAATTGCGACGGCACATAGTAGGCCCACAGCGACCCTAGAGCAGAACGAGCATGTGCATTGCGTCACCGTCCGCGGTGCCTCGGCAACCTCGAAGGTTGTCGCCTTGCAGTGGCAGCTTCCCTGGATGGTCATGAACTCACCTCTCCCTTTGCCCGCCGCGCCCTTCACGCAATTCCGGACGGAAAACCGCTTCGCACTTTTCCTGGAATTGCACGCTCAGGTTCACGCAATTCCGGACGGAAAACCGCTTTGCACTTTTCCTGGAATTGCTCCTTGGCAAGGCAACATAAAGAAGCCGTCCTGACAACCATCCGTCAGCAGCGTAAGCAGCATTCACCTGACACGGATCGAGGTCCGCGCCATCGGGCCGGCCTCCTGCCGCAGCAGGTCCAAAGCCCTAGTAAGAGGGTGGCGGCACGAACAGGCAGATGGTCTTGCCGGCGTCGAGCCCGGCCTGATGCGCGCACCAGTGGTACTCGCCGTCGGGCGAATTCTTGACCCGCTTGTCGCTGTAGGCCACCACCTCGCCCGTGCCCTTTATGACGTAGCCTTCGGGCCGCTCGCTGATCGACGATTGCGGCACCTCCTTGCAATCGAAGTTGGCGCAGCAGGCGAAGGGGTATTTCCACCCCTGCGGCATGGCAGCGGTGGGCTGGGCGTCATGAGCGGTGGCCGTCGCCGTCAGGGCGGCGATCATCTCGACAGCAAGCAGGGAGAACAAAAGTCGGCCAGCCGGGCGAACGGCTTGGGCCGATCTTGATTTGGCAGCAGACATCGAAGCGTTCCTTTCGAGCATCAAGCGTTTTCGCTTGCCCGTTCTCGGAACGTGTCTTCCCAGTGGCCGGATCGTCAGTCGCAGTTATGCCGCGTCCGGCCATAAATGCTTCTATACAGCACCGCAAAGGCTGCGCTGATTCCTTGGCCGGCGCAACAACCAGCGACGAGCGCTTCAGGCCACTCAGCCGGGAACATGCCCATGATACTGCGGCAGGTCGTCATTGATTGTGAACCACTTCGCCTTGGAACCGACAAAGATGTGCGCCGTCGGCCGGATGCTCGGATCGTCGACCAAGGTGCCCATGGCAATGTGAACATAAGCGCCGTCGCGGACCAACGAATAGAGCAGCGAGCCGCATTGCCGGCAATGCGCGTCATGGCCACTCGCGTCGCCATAGAGCAGCAGGCTGTCGTCGCCCGCGGTGAGACGGAACTTGCCGCGCTCGATGCCGGCGAAGGGCTTGAAGGCCGATCCCGTCGTGCGCCGGCAGTTCGAGCAATGGCAGTTCGCCGCGTAGACGAACTCGTCCGCCACCTCGTAGCAAACGGCGCCGCAGAAGCATCTTCCGGTAAGTCTGCGCGCCACCGGCTCCTCCTTCGTGCGGCGCTGGGAATCCTAGTCGAGGTCCGCCACCGCTTCGCCCGCGCCGCCCTCGATGCGATGCGAGAGCGAGGCCTCCATGAACTCATCGAGGTCGCCGTCGAGCACACTCGACGGCGAGGTGCTTTCAACGCCGGTCCGCAAATCCTTCACAAGCTGATAGGGCTGCAGCACGTAGGAGCGGATCTGGTGGCCCCAGCCGATATCGCTCTTCGACGCCTCGGTTGCATTGGCGACCGCCTCGCGCTTCTTCAACTCTTCCTCGTAGAGGCGCGAGCGCAGCATTTCCCAAGCCTTGGCGCGGTTCTTGTGCTGCGAGCGCTCGGCCTGGCAGGCAACCGCTATGCCGGTTGCCAGATGGGTGATGCGCACCGCCGAGTCGGTGGTGTTGACGTGCTGGCCGCCCGAGCCGGAGGAGCGGTAGGTGTCGATGCGCACATCCGATTCGGAGACATCGATCTCGATCTTGTCATCGACGACAGGATACACCCAGACACTGGAGAAGGATGTGTGGCGGCGCGCGTTGCTGTCGTAAGGCGAAATGCGCACCAGGCGATGGACGCCGGATTCCGTCTTCAGCCAGCCATAGGCGTTGTGCCCCTTGATCAGCACAGTGGCGGACTTGATGCCCGCTTCCTCGCCGTCATGGACTTCCAGCACCTCGACCTTGAAGCGGCGGCGCTCGGCCCAGCGCGTATACATACGCAGGAGCATCGAGGCCCAGTCCTGGCTCTCGGTGCCGCCGGCGCCGGCATGGATTTCGAGATAGGTGTCGTTGGCGTCGGCTTCGCCGGAGAGCAGCGTCTCGACCTGACGGGCCTTCGCCTCGCCCTGCATCGAGCGCAGCGCCGCCTCCGCCTCCGCGATGATGCCGTCGTCGCCCTCTTCCTCGCCGAGCTCGATCAGCCCGATATTGTCTTCCAGAGCCTGGGTCATTCCCTTGACCGCGGCGATGCCGTCCTCGAGCTCCTGGCGCTCCCGCATCAGCTTCTGCGCTTCGATCGGATCATTCCAGAGGCTGGAATCCTCGGCGCGCGAGTTCAGGTATTCAAGCCGCTTTACAGCCTGATCCCAGTCAAAGATGCCTCCTCAGCAGGGTTATCGCCTGCCTGATCTCGTCGACAATGTTGAGCGTTTCCGCGCGCATGGCTCTTCGTCCGGTCCTGTTCTTCGGTCTTTTCGGAATAGGCGCGATACATAGGCACGGCATCGCCGCCTGTAAAGCGAAATGGGCCGGCGGTTTGCCGACCCATTCAAGACGTGTCGAGACGTCAGTAGAGCCCGCCGCCACCGTCCTGGATGGCCTGGTTCGCCTGCGGCGACAGCGCGCCGCCCGAACCGTTGGAGCCATCGGCGCCCATGCCGATAACCCAGTAGCTGTCGGCGGGACCGGTGCCTGGCTTGAACGCCTCGACGATGGTGTTGGGATCGCCTTCGGCGGCGCGCATGCCGGTCTTGCGGTTGATGGCGATGAGCTTCATGCCGTCGGGAACCTGAAAGTCGGTGTTCGGCTTGCCGTCGAGCGCCACGCGCATGAAGTCCTTGAATATCGGCGCCGCAAGACCGCCACCCGTGGCGCCCTTGCCGAGGCCGCGCGGCGTGTCGTAGCCCATGTAGAGACCGACGACGAGGTTTGGCGTGAAGCCGATGA
>RXJA01000175.1 GCA_003963455.1 Hyphomicrobiales bacterium | reverse complement strand
TTGGTTCCGCCGCCAAGGTCGATCTCCAGCTCATTGTCGTCGATCACCTTGGTCACCTTGCCGACGAAGCCGCCGCCGGTCACCACCGTATCGCCGCGGCGCACCGCCGACAGCATTTCCTGGCGCTTCTTCAACTGCGCCCGCTGCGGCCGGATGATCAGAAAATACATGATCACGAAAATCAGGACAAACGGCAAAATCGAAATGAACATGTCTGGCGAAGCGCCGACGCCCTGGGCGTATGCCGGTGTAACGAACATCAAGAAAACTCCTGGATGGTGAAATACCGCCGGGGCGGCCCCGCGAAAATTTGGCCGGAATATAGTCGGTAAAGTTGCCAATGCAACTGCGCTGCGCGCCCAATGCGTTGCTTTTCCAGCCGTTCGCGGCGTGCTAGAGCGTCGCAGCGGAAGCGGCTTCGAGGCCACCGAAAAGATCATGCTCCAACAAAAGCTTGAGCCTGGTTCTTGCAGCGATGTCATGGAAGCTGCTCCCACGTCCTGAAATATCTCAGCAAAAAGACCTGATATGACCGACAGCCTGGACGCCTTGAACAAGAAACTCGATCGCCTGATCGAGGCGGTTTCCCGCCTCGCCCCTCCGCCCGTCCCGGAGACCGATCTCGGCGTTGCCGACTGCTTCGTCTGGCAGGCCGATCCCGGCTATCTGGAACCCGTGCGCAAGGTCAACCGCGTCGACATCGGCCTGATCCGCGGCGTCGACCGCGTGCGCGACATCCTGCTCGACAACACCGAGCGCTTCGCCGCCGGCTATGCGGCCAACAACGTGCTTCTGTGGGGCGCGCGCGGCATGGGCAAATCGTCCCTGGTCAAGGCCGTGCATGCCACCGTGAACGCCTCGGACAAGCTCGACCGGCCGCTGAAACTGATCGAGATCCACCGCGAGGACATCGACACGCTGCCCAAGCTGATGGGTCTCCTGAAGGCGGCTCCCTATCGCTTCATCCTGTTTTGCGACGACCTGTCCTTCGACCACGACGACACCTCCTACAAGTCGCTGAAGGCGGCGCTGGAAGGCGGCGTCGAGGGCCGGCCGGGGAACGTCATCTTCTACGCCACGTCCAACCGGCGCCATCTCTTGCCGCGCGACATGATCGACAATGAGCGCTCGACCGCCATCAACCCCTCGGAAGCGGTGGAGGAGAAAGTCTCGCTTTCGGACCGCTTCGGCCTGTGGCTCGGCTTCCACAAATGCTCGCAGGACGAATATCTCGACATGATCGACGGTTATGTCCGCTATCACGGGCTGACCATCGATCCCGAGACGCTGCGCGCCGAGGCGCTGGAATGGGCAACGACGCGCGGCAGCCGTTCCGGCCGCGTCGCCTGGCAGTTCACGCAGGACCTCGCCGGCCGGCTGGGCAAGCCGCTGAAAGATTGACCGGCTATCCTGGCCCATAACTGAAAAAGCCCGCCCCTTGGCAGGGCGGGCTGAAGACGGCGGACCGGACTGGAGGTCAGGCGGTCCGCAATTGTTCTTGTTCTATTCGAGATAGCCCGACGGATCGACCGGGGCCGAGTTCTTGCGCACCTCGAAGTGCAGCTTCGGCGAATCGGTGGTGCCGGTCATGCCTGAGAGCGCGATCTCCTGGCCGCGCTTGACCTTCTGGCCGCGCTGTACCTCGATGGAGCTTGCGTGACCGTAAACGGTTACCAGGCCGTTCTCGTGGCGCACCAGCACGGTGTTGCCGAATTCCTTGAGGCCGTCGCCGGCATAGATGACGACGCCGTTCTCGGCCGCCTTGATCGGCGTCCCTTCCGGCACCGCGATGTCGACGCCGTCCTTCCCGGAGCCGAAGCTGGAGATCACGCGGCCGCGCACGGGCCAGCGCATCTTGCCGATGCCGGTCGCGTCAGGGGCCACCGCGTCGTCATCCTCGGCCTGCTGGATGACCTTGGCATCCTTCTTCGGCGGCGTGTATGAGGCGAGCGTCTCAGTGGTCTTCGCCGGCGGCGGCGTGGTCGCCGTCGTCACCGGATCGACCGCCGACTTGGCGGCAGTCGCGGCGGGCTTGGCGGCGGCGACGGCAACGGTACCGCCCGCCGGAACCTTGAGCGTCTGGCCGATCTTGAGCACTCCGGCCTGCATGCCGTTGGCCTGCTTCAGCGCCACGACGCTGACGCCGGTCTTCCTTGCGATAGACGACAGCGAGTCGCCCTGCTGGACAGTATAGGTGCCTCCGGCGCCGGCCGGCTTGGCCTCGGCCACCTGCGGCGCCGGCTTCGGGTTCTTTGAGCCCGCGGCCGCGGCGGACGCGTCGACCTGAGCGGCCGCCTTGCCGTCCTTGACCTTGGGCTGCTGCGGCAGCACGGCAACCTTCTCCGGAGCGGGCTGCTTCGGCGTGTTCGCCGGCTTGCCGTCCGCGACCTTCGGCTCCGCCTTGCTCGAATAGGCATAAGCAGGAATGACGATCTTCTGGCCGGACCGGATGCCCTTCTTCGGATCGATCCCGTTGACCTTGGCGATCGCGTCTGCCGGCACGTGGTAGTGGGCCGCCAGGCCGGAAAGCGTCTCGCCGTCCCGGACGACGATCTCGGTCGCATGCGGGGTCGCGCTTGCATTGCGCACGGCATCGGGCTCGGCGGTCTTGAACGGCTTGGCCGGAGCGACCGTGCCGGTGGCAGTCCTGTCGAGATGCGGCGCTGGCGCAAGTGCCGGAGCCGGCGCGAGGGCGGGAGCA
Organism: Hyphomicrobiales bacterium; assembly: GCA_003963455.1. Lineage (GTDB taxonomy): Bacteria > Pseudomonadota > Alphaproteobacteria > Rhizobiales > Rhizobiaceae > Mesorhizobium. The sequence continues at coordinate 5,152 of RXJA01000175.1, read as the reverse complement.
GAAGCGGTGCGCATCGGCTTGGCGGGAGCCGGAGCCGACGGAGGCGGCAGTTGCTGCGCCGTGACCGGCTCGAGACTGGACCGGCTCACCGACTGGGTGTGGGCGCCGTCGACAGGCGCAGGCGCGACCGTGTCGCCCGGATAGGGCTGGTCGACATTCTGCTTGTTGATGATGGCGCGTTGATTGTTGGTGGATGACGTGAAGACGTCATCGACGCCATTGAAACGCATCGACTGGGAACTGCACCCGGCCGCCGCGCCGGCAATCATGAGGACCGCGCAACCGCGCGCCAGATTGCGCCTGTTTGCCTTCAAGTGATTGAATTGCATCGCACTAACCCGCACAGACCCGGTACAAACTGGCCATGATTAAAGCGCGTTAATGTTACTGTCGGGTTAACCCATTAGAATCCGACAAAAATTTTCTTAAAACATTGGCGGAAATTTTGGCGGAGCCGCCAAGCGCCTATCAGATGACGGCAGCCACGCTGCGCAGGATCGGCTGCAGCCTGACCATGCCGATGTCCTCGCGCTCGAAGCGGCTGCCCACCTTGGTGAGCTTGGCCAGCACCTGCTCGCCTTCCTCCGGACCGATCGGCGCGATCACGACGCCGCCGCTCGACAACTGGTCGAGCAGGAAGCGCGGCAGGCTGTCGAAGGCCGCCCAGGCGACGATACGGTCGAACGGCCCCTCATTGGGCAGGCCATTGGAACCGTCGGCCTGGCGGGCGATGACATTGCTGATGGCGAGCGCCTCGAAGCGCTGCTTGGCCTGCTCGGTCAGGGTCTTGTAGCGGTCGATCGTGATGACGCGCGCCGCGAGCCGCGACATGACAGCGGCCGTGTAACCCGAGCCGGTGCCGATCTCGAGCACGCGGTTGCCCGGCTCGATATGGAGCGCGGCGATCACGGCTGCCTGCAGATCGGCGCCCTCGATTGCTTCGCCGCATTCGATCGGCAGCATGCCGTCCGACCAGGCGATCGCATGGAACTGGGCCGACAGGAAACCGCGCCGCGGCGTCGCCTCGAAGGCGGCGACCAGCGCCTTCGGCGCCGTGCCCCTGCCCCGCAACCGGAGCAGGAAAGCGGCGAAACCCTCGCGGTCGTCGATGCCCGTATTCATGCCAGAACCCCATTCATGGCAATGCGTTGCTCATGACAGCGCCTTGGTCAGCTGGTCGCGGAGTTCATGGGCGGTTAGGTCGAGCTGCAGCGGCGTCACCGACACCAGCCGGTTGCGCAGCGCAAATAGGTCCGTGCCCTTCTTGCCCTCGACCGGCTCGCGGCCGAAGCGCAGCCAGTAGTAAGGCAAGCCGCGCCCGTCGCGGCGCTCGTCCACCCACAGGCTGTGGACCAGCTTGCCCTGCGAGGTGACGACGGTGCCTTCGATCTCGTCGGGGGCGCAATTCGGGAAATTGACGTTGAGCAGCACGCCTTCCGGCAGCGGTGTCTCCACCAGCCGCTTGAGCAAAGCCGGCGCCAGCGCCTCGGTCGTCTCGTAGGGAACGACGCGATCCTCGCCGACATAGGAATAAGCCTGGCTCACCGCGATCGACCGCACGCCGAGCAGCGCGCCTTCCATGGCGCCCGCCACGGTGCCGGAATAGGTGACGTCATCGGCGATGTTGGCGCCGGAATTAACGCCGGACAGGATCAGGTCCGGCGGCCCGGGCAGAATTTTTTTCGTGCCCATGATGACGCAATCGGTCGGCGTGCCGCGCACGGCATAGTGCTTCTCGCCGATCTTGCGAAGCCTGAGCGGTTCCGAGATCGACAGCGAATGCGCGTAGCCGGACTGGTCCTGTTCCGGCGCCACCACCCAGACATCATCCGATAGCGTGCGCGCGATACGTTCGAGCGACGCCAGCCCTTCGGCGTGGATGCCGTCGTCATTGGTCAGGAGAATGCGCATCAAGTCACTTCGCTTCGATCTTGGTAAGACCACCCATGTAAGGCCGCAGCACTTCAGGAATGGTTACGCTGCCATCTTCATTCTGGTAGTTTTCGATGACAGCAATGAGAGCGCGGCCGACCGCTGTGCCCGAACCGTTCAGCGTATGGACGAAGCGATTGCCCTTGCCGTCCTTGTCCTTGTAGCGGGCATCCATGCGCCTGGCCTGGAAATCGCCGCAGACCGAGCAGGACGAGATTTCGCGATAGGCGTTCTGCCCCGGCAGCCAGACCTCGATGTCGTAGGTCTTGCGCGCGCCGAATCCCATGTCGCCGGTGCACAGCGTCATCGTGCGGAACGGCAGGCTGAGGCGCTTCAGCACTTCCTCGGCGCATTGGGTCATGCGCTCATGTTCGGCGATCGAGCTTTCCTGGTCGGTGATCGAGACCAGCTCGACCTTGTAGAACTGGTGCTGGCGCAGCATACCGCGCGTGTCGCGGCCGGCCGAGCCCGCTTCCGAACGGAAGCACGGTGTCAGCGCCGTGTAGCGCAGCGGCAGCTTTTCATGCGCGGTGATCTCCTCGCGCACGAGGTTGGTCAGCGGCACTTCCGCCGTGGGGATGAGCCACTTCTGAGGTACACCCTTGCCTCGCAGAAGGTCAAGTTGACCTTCTAGTTCTTCTACTCGCGCCCGCTTAGCTCCGACTAAATCCAAGAGGCCTTTGCCAAGCTCGGTTTCTATCTTTTCTTTGATTGATAGCCCAGTCTCCGACGTCAACCCCGGCGCTTGAAAGAGTGACTCTGAAAATTTGGACAGCCGATCGGTCATATCCATGTAGGCGCTGAGTGCACTCGCCTCGCTCAGAGCTTCAAATCGAAACTCGTGCCACTCGGAGTGGATTGAAAACAGATCCTCTTCAAACTTTGGCAACTGACCAGTTCCGTACATCGTCGCAGAGTTCACCATCAGCGGCGGCTGGATCTCTTCATAGCCGTGCTCGGTCGTGTGCAGGTCGAGCATGAACTGGCCGAGCGCGCGCTCCATGCGTGCCAGCTGGCTTTTCAGCACGGTGAAACGCGAACCGGACAGCTTTGCCGCCCGCTCGAAATCCATCATGCCGAGCGCCTCGCCGACCTCGAAATGCTCCTTCACCCAGTTCGGGCGGGTCGGCACTTCGCCGACGATGCGCTTGACGACATTGTCGTGCTCGTCCTTGCCGACCGGCACGTCCTCCAGTGGCACGTTCGGCAGCACCGCGAGAGCGTCGTTCAGCGCCTTGTCGAGCTCGCGCTCGCGCGCCTCGCCGTTCTGGATGAACGTCTTGATGTCGCTGACTTCGCCCTTGAGCTTCTCGGCAAGTGCTGAATCGCCCGAACGCATGGCGTTGCCGATCTCCTTCGAGGCGGCGTTGCGGCGCTCCTGCTTGACTTGCAATTCGCTCAGATGCGCGCGCCGCGCCTCGTCCTTGGCGACCAGGTCGTCAACCGTGGACCGCGCCTCGCCCGCCGGCCACGAGCGCTTCACCAGCGCCTCGACAAGGGCCTTTGGGTTGTCGCGAATCCATTTGATGTCAAGCATGGTCGATCCTCAAAAGTAAGGACCGAGGGGGTAAACCGCATCCCTGATCGATGCAAGACAGGCCGGCGCCACCGTCGCCGTTTTTCGCCTTTTGCTTAGCTCGGCGTTTGCGTCGACGAGGTGTCGGCCGCCTTTTCAGCCACTGTCGCCCCGACATCCTCCTGCTCGCGTGCCAAGCGGTCGCGCGCCTGGGCGCGCTCGATCATGCGCGAGGACCAGATGGCGACCTCGTAGAGGATGATGGTCGGGATGGCGAGGCCGCACTGGCTCATCGGATCGGGTGGCGTCAGCACCGCGGCGACGACGAAGGAAAGCACGATCGCCCATTTGCGCTTTTCGGCCAGCGCCTGCGACGACAGGAGCCCGACGCGCGTCAAAAGGCTGGTCACCACCGGCAGCTGGAACACCAGGCCGAAGGAGAAGATCAGCGTCATGATCAGGCTGAGATATTCCGACACCTTCGGCAGCAGCGAGATCTGCACCTGGTCGTTGGTGCCGACCTGCTGCATGGCCAGGAAGAACCACATCACCATCGGGGTGAAGAAGAAATAGACCAGCGAGGCGCCCATCAGGAACAGGATGGGCGACGCGATCAGGAACGGCAGGAAGGCGCTGCGCTCGTTCTTGTAGAGGCCCGGCGCGATGAACTTGTAGATCTGCGTGGCGATCAGCGGGAAGGCGATCACCATGCCGCCGAACATGGCGAGCTTCACCTGGGTGAAGAAGAACTCCTGGGGCGCGGTATAGATCAGCTCGACCTTGTGCGGGTCCAACCCCGCCCACTGCGTCGCCCATTTGAATGGCACGACCAGAAGGTTGAACAGGCGCTTGGCGAAGAAGAAGCAGACGAGAAAGGCGACGAAGAAGCCCCCCAGCGACCAGATCAGCCGGCGGCGCAGCTCGATGAGATGCTCGATCAGCGGCGCCGACGATTTCTCGATTTCTTCCTTCTCCTTGTCCGAAACGCTCACTTGGCGGCTCCCGCCGTCTTCTTGGTGTCAGCCGCCTTCCTGGCGGCCGGCTTCTTCGCCGCCGCGGGCTTCGCCTCAGCCTTGGGCGCAGCCTTCTTGGCGGGCGCGGCGGCTTTGGCCGGAGCCGGCGAGGATTTGGCGGGCGCCTTCGCAACCGGCGCCTTTGGTGCCGCCGCCGCTTTCGCCGCGGTGTGGGCCGGCTTGGCCTTGGCGGTCGCGGCTTTTTTGGCGGGCTCGGCCGCCACAGGGGCTTGCGAAACCGATGCCGTGACGGATGCGTCGGTCATGGCCGGGAAGATCGGCGCCGCCGGGGCAGGCTCGATTGCGCTGACGCCGGGCATATCGGTCGCACCGTTCTTGAGCGGCTCGGCGGCCTGCGGCGTGTCTGCCGCCGGCGCTGTCGGATCGGCTGCCGGCTTGGGCTTCATCATCGTGTCGACGCCGGACCGCACATCGGCCGCGGCCTGCTCGAACGGATTGAGCTGCTTGCGCACCTCGTTCATCGGATTGAGGCCGCGCAAGCTATCGATCGAACTCTTCACGTCGTCGAGTTCGGCTTCCTTCAGCGCTTCGTTGAACTGCTTCTGGAAGTCGCCGGCCATGGCGCGCAATTTCGCCGCGGTGCGGCCGAAAGTGCGCAGCATGTTGGGCAAATCCTTAGGCCCGACGACCACGATCATGACGACCGCGATCACCAGCAGTTCGCTCCAAC
>RXJA01000292.1 GCA_003963455.1 Hyphomicrobiales bacterium | reverse complement strand
GTTCGCTCGGCCATGCCGATGTTCAAGGCGCTGGAGCTCTGCCCGGAAGCGGTGGTGATCCCACCCAACATGGAGAAATATGTCGGCGTCGGCCGCCAGGTACGCGCGCTGATGCTGGCGTTGACGCCGCAGGTCGAGCCGCTGTCGATCGACGAGGCGTTTCTCGATTTGGCCGGCACCGAACGGCTGCACGGCATGCCGCCGGCGCTGGTGCTGGCGCGCTTCGCGCAGACGGTGGAGAAGGAGCTCGGCATCACCGTTTCGGCCGGCCTCTCCTACTGCAAGTTCCTGGCCAAGATCGCTTCGGATTTCCGCAAGCCGCGCGGCTTTTCAGTGATCGGCGAAGCCGAAGCGCCAAGCTTCTTGGCCGCGCAGCCGGTGACGATGATCTGGGGCGTCGGCAAGGCGCTGGCCGCGACACTGGAGCGCGACGGCATCCGCATGATCGCCCAGCTGCAGCGTATGGACCGCGGCGACCTGATGCGCCGTTACGGCGTGATGGGCGACCGGCTCTATCGGCTGTCGCGAGGCGAGGACGATCGTCCCGTCGACCCCAACGGCGATGCCAAGAGCGTCTCAGCCGAAACCACATTCGACACCGATATCGGAGCCCTGGCGGACCTGGTGCCGGTTCTGCGCGGCCTGTCGGAAAAGGTCTCGGCGCGGCTGAAGAAATCCGGCATTGCCGGGCGCACCGTGGTGCTCAAGCTCAAGACGCAGGATTTCAAGACCCGCACCCGCAACCGCCAACTCGCCGATCCGACCCGGCTTGCCGACCGCATCTTCCAGACAGGGCTCGATCTTCTGCGCCGCGAGGCCGACGGCACGAAGTTCCGCCTGCTCGGCATCGGCGTCAGCGACCTCTCCGACGACGAAAAGGCCGATCCGCCCGACTTGGTCGACCTGCAGTCGCGCAAGCGCGCGCTGGCCGAAAACGCCATGGACGCTTTGCGCGACAAGTTCGGCAGGAAAGCCGTCGAAACCGGCTATACGTTCGGGAAAGGCCGCAGCGCCAGCCCGCCGGAACCGGTCGAGGAATAACGGCGGAAGGCGGGACCGAACCGGGCGTGCTTTCATACGCCCGTCTATCTGGTGCGCTTGAGATCGATCCGGCTCGTCACGACCATTCTGCCTGTCGCCGGGTCCATATCGGTCACTGTCATGCGCATGTCGTCGGCGTCGATCTTTTCCACGGTCAGTTCGGCGTCGCGGTCGCCATTGATGATCTTCGCCCAATGGATGTCGAGGTTGATGGCGTTGCCTTCCCTGCTCCCGCTCAGTCCAGCCGGCCCGCTGCGCGAGCCAATGTAAGTGCCGGTATAGGCCGTTCCGTCGGTTTTCAGGTCGGCCCGTATCTCCCGTGTCATGATCAGCATGGCGCGGCAGTTGCCATCCAGCGACAGTGAATTCTCCGTCGTGTCCGACGTGAAATTGCAGGAGATGTTCATCACCGGGGAACTTGTTCTGATTCTGGCTGTCCCCTCGCCGGCGAAATTCCCCTGCAGCGTGCGCAGAAAGCTCGCCTCATCGGCATGAGCGCCCGTCGCGCATGACATCCAAGCGGTGGCCAGCAGCGCTGTGGCTGATTTCATGAAGACGTCCCCTCATACCGTCGGGCAAGCGGCGAATTCCCTGATGGGAAGCCGAAGCATGGACTCAAAACGACCGTCCTGGCCGACAGGTTCCGCCTTCGTCGTGACCGTTTTTTGACGCTGGCCGCTGGCCCAGACAAATGCCGCGACTACCGGTTGCGGCAAAGCCCCGGTCCTGCGAAATAGCGCGCATGACGACCACTCCCTCGATTGCCAAGGCCGCGTTCTGGATGGCGCTGTCGATCGCCTCGTTTCTGGCGATGACCGTCGCCGGCCGCGCGACGACCAGCGATCTCAACGTCTTCCAGGTGCTGGAACTGCGCTCGGTGATCGGCTTCTTCATCCTGCTGCCGCTGGTGATGACAAGCGGGGGCTTCCCGGCGATGCGCACGAAACGCCCGCTGACGCATATCGCCCGCAATGTCATCCACTATACCGGCCAGGCGGCGTGGCTCTATGCGCTGACATTGATACCGCTCGCCGTGCTGATTTCCATCGAATTCACCACGCCGATATGGACCGCCGTTTTCGCGGTCGGTTTTCTTGGCGAACGGCTCTCCAGGCCGAGGCTGACCGCGATCGTGCTCGGCCTGGTCGGGGTGATCATCATCGTGCGTCCTGGCGTCAGCTCGGTCAATCCGGGGCAGCTCATCGTGCTGGGCGCCGCGGTCTGCTTCGGCACCTCGGTGGTGATGGTCAAATCGCTGACCCGGACCGACAGCGTCGTGCGCATCATCTTCTGGATGCTGATCATCCAGTCGGTGCTCGGCCTGCTGCCGGCGCTCTATGAGTGGCGCAATCCGCCGCTTGCGCTCTGGCCATGGATCGTCGTGATCGCTTTCACGGGCATGTCCTCGCACTACTGCATGGCGCGCGCGCTGGCCTACGCGGACGCCACTCTCGTCTCGCCGATGGATTTCCTGCGCGTGCCGCTGTCGGCGATGGCCGGCTGGCTGCTCTATCACGAGCAGATCGACATCTTCACCGCCGGCGGCGCCGCCCTGATCCTGGCGGGCAATTTGCTCAACTTGCAGCGCAAGACACCGCAGGTGGTGGAGGCCGAGACGGCAACGCCCTGAGCTAGACCAACTCGACCTCGACCACGCCGGGCACGGCGCGCATCGCCGATGCGACCTGCGGCGAAATACGGTAGCGATTGGGCAACTCGATCTCGACCTCGCCCTGGCCGGCGTCCTTGATCAGCACGAAGCTGACCTGGCCTTCGCCCTTGACAGAGAGCTGGCTGGCGAGCGTGCTGAGAGGTGCTGCGTCACGCACGAAGATGCGCAGCGCCTTCTGGATGCGACTGGCCTCGTCCTCCAGCGACTGCACGGTCTGGATGCGCAGGTTGATGCCCTCCGGCCTGTCCTCGGCCGAAACCGTGATCACCACCGAACGCCCCGGCTCCAGCATGTCGCGAAACTGCGCCAACCCCTCGGAAAACAGCACCGCCTCGTACTGGCCGGTCGTGTCGGAAAACTGCACGACGCCCATCTTGTTGCCAGTGCGTGTCTTGCGCTCTTGCTTGGTGGTGACGGTCCCGGCAAGACGCCCGGCGGCCGCGCCACGTTTCACCGCGGCCGAGAACTCACCCCAGTTCTGCACCCGCATCTTCTGCAGTGCCGCCTTGTACTCATCCAGAGGATGCGCCGAGAGATAGAAGCCCACCACCTGGAACTCGCGGTGCAGCCGATCCGCGGCCAACCACGGATCGGTCGCGGGCAGATTGAGCGCCTGCGACTGGCTCCCAAGCGACGCTCCGAAAATGTCGGCCTGGCCGGAGATGGCGTTCTGCTGCGCCAGCGAGGCAAGCCCCATCATCCGCTCCACGCCGGCCATCATCTGGGCACGGTCATGCCCGAAGCAATCGAGGGCGCCTGCCATGATCAGGCTTTCGAAGACGCGCTTGCCGACGATCTTCGGATCGACCCGCTCGCAGAAATCGGCCAGGTTCTTGAACGGCTTCTCGCCGCGCTTCTCGACGATGTGCTCGACCGCCGCGTCGCCGACGCCCTTCAGCGCCGCCAGCGAATAGAAGATCTTGTTCTCGCCGACCTCGAAGGGGCGGAAGCTCGACATCACCGACGGCGCCACCACCTCGATGCCGAGCCGCATGGCGTCCTGGCGGAAATCGGCCAGCTTGTCGGTGTTGCTCATGTCGAGCGTCATCGACGCCGCCAGGAACTCGACCGGGTAATGCGCCTTGAGATAGGCGGTCTGGTAGGAAACGACCGCATAGGCGGCCGCGTGCGACTTGTTGAAGCCGTAGTCGGCGAACTTGGCCAGGAGATCGAAGATGAAGTCGGCCTGCGGCTTGGATACGCCGCGCTCGACTGCGCCGGAGACGAAGCGCTCACGCTGCTTGTCCATCTCGGCGCGGATCTTCTTGCCCATGGCGCGGCGCAGAAGGTCGGCTTCGCCGAGCGAATAGCCTGAGAGCTCCTGCGCGATCTGCATCACCTGTTCCTGGTAGACGATGACGCCCTGCGTCTCCTTCACCAGATGGTCGATCTTGGGATGGATCGAGGCCATCTCCTCCTCGCCATGCTTTCTGGCGTTGTAGGTCGGGATGTTCTCCATCGGGCCGGGACGGTAGAGCGCGACCAGCGCGATGATGTCCTCGATGCAGTCCGGCCGCATGCCGATCAGCGCCTTGCGCATGCCGGCACTTTCAACCTGGAACACGCCGACCACCTCGCCGCGCGACAGCATGGCGTAGGTGTCGGGGTCGTCGAGCGGGATCTTAGCGAGATCGATGTCGACGCCGCGCCGGCGGATCAGCTTCACCGCGGTTTCCAGCACGGTCAGCGTCTTCAGGCCGAGGAAGTCGAACTTCACCAGCCCGGCCTGCTCGACATATTTCATGTTGAACTGGGTGACCGGCATGTCCGAGCGCGGATCGCGATACATCGGCACCAGCTCGGACAAGGGCCGGTCGCCGATGACGATGCCGGCGGCATGCGTCGAGGCGTGGCGGTAGAGGCCCTCGAGCTTCTGCGCCGTATCGAGCAGCGTCTGCACGATCGGCTCCTTCTCCGCCTCCTCGGCGAAGCGCGGCTCATTGGCGATGGCGTCGGCCAGCTTGACCGGATTGGCGGGGTTCTGCGGCACCATCTTGGAGAGCTTGTCGACCTGGCCGTAAGGCATCTGCAGCACGCGGCCGACGTCTCGCAGCACGGCGCGCGCCTGCAGCGTACCGAAGGTGATGATCTGGCCAACCTGGTCACGCCCGTACTTCCGCTGGACGTAGCGGATCACCTCCTCGCGCCGGTCCTGGCAGAAGTCGATGTCGAAGTCAGGCATCGACACGCGATCCGGGTTGAGGAAGCGCTCGAACAGCAGCGAGAAACGCAGCGGGTCGATATCGGTGATGGTGGTCGAGTAGGCGACCAGCGAGCCGGCGCCCGAACCGCGGCCCGGCCCGACTGGAATGCCTTGCGATTTGGCCCATTTGATGAAGTCGGCGACGATCAGGAAGTAGCCGGGGAACTTCATCTTCTCGATGATGCCGAGCTCGAATTCGAGCCGCTCGCGATATTGCTCGACCGTATAGCCCGGCGTCGGCCCATGCGCGGCGAGCCGCGCGTCCAGCCCCTCGCGCGCCTGCCGCGCAAGCTCGGCGGCCTCGGCCTTCTCGGCCGCATCCTTGTCGGCGGCGTCGGCGCCGGTGAAGCGCGGCAGGATCGGGCTGCGGTTCTTCGGATAGTAGGAGCAGCGCATTGCGATCTCGACCGTGTTGTCGATCGCTTCCGGCAGGTCGGAGAACAACCGCGCCATATCGGCCTGGCTCCGCAGGAAATTGTCCGCCGCGAGCCGCCGGCGGTTGTCGGCGGCAACCACCGAACCCTCGGCGATGGCGATCAGCGCGTCATGCGCCTCGTAGTCGTCGCGTTTGGAGAAGAAAGCCTCGTTGGTGGCGACCAGCGGCAGTTCGTGGCTGTAGGCAAGGTCGACGGTCGACTTCTCGACCATGCGATCGTAGCCCGCGACCCGTTCCAGTTCGACATAGAGCCTGTCGCCGAACAGCCCTTTGAGGAAGAGCAGCCGCTGCTCGGCAAGATCGCGGCGATCCGCCTTCAGGGCGCTGCCGATCGGGCCGCGCGGACCACCGGTCAGGCAGATCAGCCCGTCGCTTTTGCCCTCCAGCATGGCGCTGGTCATATGCACCGGCTCGCCGGGCGGCGTTTCCAGATAGACCTTGCTGATCAGCCGCACCAGATTGGCATAGCCGGCCTCGCTGGCGGCGATCAGCACGACCGGCGCCATTTCAGGCCCATGCCGGCGGCGGTCGCGCTGGGTGTCGCTCGCCTCGCCGGCAAAGGCAAGGTCGACCTGGCAGCCGATGATCGGCTGGATGCCGTCCTTGACCGCCTTCTGGGCGAATTCGAGCGCGCCGAACAGATTGTTTGTGTCCGTCACCGCGATCGCCGGCGCCCCGTCCTTGACCGCGTGACCAACGATCGCGCCGAGCTGCAACGCGCCCTCGAGCAGCGAATAGGCCGAATGCACGCGCAGATGGATGAAGGTTCGCGCCGGTGCCTCCGGCTGCGCGGCCTTCACGGCTGCTTCGCGCTGCAACGGGTCGCGTGGAAGTCGTTCATCCGCCATGGGGCTCGCGTCGCTCGAAAAGGACTCAACATCGGCAAGCATGTATTGTCCGGGAGCGCGCGATGCGAGTCCAGCAATCTCCTGTGGCACAGCAAAGCCGCTCAGGCAAACTCCATGATCACCGCGTCGACCGCTAGGCTGTCGCCAGGCTTGGCGTTGAGCTTCGCGATCGTCAGGTCGCGCTCGGCGCGCAGCACGTTTTCCATCTTCATCGCCTCGACCACGGCCAGCGTCTCGCCGGCCTTGACCTCCTGGCCCTCGGCGACCGCGATCGAGACGACGAGGCCGGGCATCGGGCAGAGCAGCATTTTCGAGGTGTCCGGCGCCACCTTCTCCGGCATCAGCCTTTCCAGATCCGCGATGCGCGGCAGCATCGCGTGCGCGGTCACCGACATGCCTTTCCAGGCGATGCGCAAACCGTTCAGCATCGGACGGATCTGCGCCGCGACCCTGTTGGCGCCGACCGTGCCCTGCCAGATCGCGTCGCCGGGCCGCCAGTCGGAGGCGACGGTCAACGGCCTGCCGCCATCGATCGACAGGTCGACCTCCATCGGGATGGAGACCATGCCGTCGACGATCTCGACCGGAAGATAGTCCGCGCCGATCTTCACCACCCAGTCGCGCTTGAGATGACCCGAATGCGGCGCCAGCCTGCCGCTCAGGCGGTCGAGCCGGTCACGGCGCAGCAGCTCGATCGCCGTTGCGACGGCGGCAAACACCGCCCTCTCCTCGCCATCCGGCGCGACCGGCGAAAAACCGTCCGGATATTCCTCGGCGATGAAGCCTGTCGACAGCCGCCCCTCGCGCCAGCGCGGATGCTGCATCAGCGCCGAAAGGAACGGTATGTTGTGCTCGATGCCGTCGACGACGAAGCTGTCCAGCGCCTCCGACATCGCGTCGATCGCCCCCAGCCTTGTCGGCGCCCAGGTGCAGAGCTTTGCCACCATCGGGTCATAGAACATCGAGATTTCGGACCCTTCGGTGACGCCGGTATCGTTGCGGATGACGATGTCGCCGAACCTGCCTTCCTCCGGCGGCCGGTAGCGGGTCAGCCGGCCAATCGAGGGCAGGAAGTTGCGGAAAGGATCTTCCGCGTAGAGGCGGCTTTCCACCGCCCAGCCATTCATCTCCACGTCGCCCTGCCTGATGGCGAGCTTCTCGCCGGCGGCGACGCGGATCATCTGCTCGACCAGGTCGATGCCGGTGACGAGCTCCGTCACCGGATGTTCGACCTGCAATCGTGTATTCATTTCAAGAAAATAGAAGTTCTTGTCCTTGTCGACGATGAACTCGACGGTACCCGCGCTCTGGTAGTCGACGGCCTTCGCCAGTGCCACCGCCTGCTCGCCCATCGCCTTTCTGGTTCCGGCGTCGAGGAACGGCGACGGCGCCTCCTCGACCACCTTCTGGTTGCGGCGCTGGATCGAGCATTCGCGCTCGCCGAGATAGCGCGCGTTGCCATGCGCGTCGGCAAGCACCTGGATCTCGATATGGCGCGGATCGACGACGAACTTCTCGATGAAGACGCGGTCGTCGCCGAAGGAGCTTTTCGCTTCCGAGCGCGCCCGCTCGAAACCGTCGCGCACCTCCGCCTTGCTCCAGGCGATGCGCATGCCCTTGCCGCCGCCGCCGGCCGAGGCCTTGATCA
>RXJA01000162.1 GCA_003963455.1 Hyphomicrobiales bacterium | reverse complement strand
GAGAAGGACAATTGGCAGTTCGGCTGCGGCGCCGGCTTCTACCTCGATGCGACGCAAGAGCCTTATGCGAAGAACTATCGCATGTATTCCTACATCACCGAGGAATTGCCGGCGCTCGTCGCCGCCAATTTTCCAGTCGACATGTCGCGCCAGGCGATCTTCGGCCATTCGATGGGCGGTCACGGCGCGCTGACGATCGCGCTGAAGAACCCGGAGCGCTACCGGAGCTGCTCGGCTTTCGCGCCAATCGTGCAGCCGTCCACGGCCGGCTGGTCGCGCCCGGCTTTCGAAAAATATCTCGGACCGGACGAGAAAAGCTGGCGTGCCTATGACGCGACGCTGCTGATCGAGGACGGCAAGCGCTTCCCGGAACTCCTCGTCGACCAGGGCACGGCGGACGGCTTCCTGCAAGACGGCCTTCGTCCATGGCTGCTCGAAGAGGCCTGCAAGAAGGCCGGCATCGATCTCACCCTGCGCATGCAGGAAGGCTACGACCACTCCTATAATTTCATCTCGACCTTCATGGACCATCACCTGCAGTGGCATGCCCGCCGCCTTGGGTGATGTTGTCTAGAGTGCGGCGAGGTTGAAAGCCCTGGCCGACCTGTCATGCCTGTCGAGCGGATCTCAATCGTGTCCCGCGACCAATTGGGCAGGAACGATCTCGCGGCTGACGCATTTTGCTTCGCGTCAACAGCCGAGGGACCCGATGCGCATTGCCCATGTCGCGCCGCTTTACGAATCGGTACCGCCGAAACTTTATGGAGGCACCGAGCGGATCGTTTTCTACATCACCGAAGCACTCGTCCAGCTCGGGCATGAGGTGACGCTGTTCGCCAGCGGCGATAGCGAGACGTCGGCAAGGCTAGTGCCCGGGCGCGACCAGGCTATACGCCTCGACCCACGGCCGAAGAAATCGGAGATCGCCGCGCATCTGGCGATGCTGGCCGATGTGCGCGATCGCGCCGGAGAATTCGACGTCATCCATTTCCATCTCAGCCACTTCCTGCATTTTTCGTTCTTCGAACAGATCGCGGGGCGAACGGTGACCACGCCGCATGGCCGGCTCGACTATGTCGACCTCGCGCCGGCCTATAGGCGCTTTCCGCGCTTTCCGATGATCTCGATTTCGCGGAGCCAGAAGCGCGGCCTGCCGGATGCGAACTGGCTGGCAACGATCCATCATGGACTGCCGCTCGACGCCTACCAACCGACTTACAAGCCGCCGGCGGAAGAACCGTATCTTGCCTTCCTTGGCCGCCTGTCGCGCGATAAGCGGCCGGACCGCGCCATCGAGATCGCGCGGCGGGCCGGATTGAAGCTGAAGCTGGCAGCCAAGATCGGCGACGACGACCGCGCCTATTTCCGCGACAACATCGAGGCGCTCATCGATGGCGACCGCATCGACTATGTCGGCGAAATCATGGAAGACGAGAAGGCCGCGTTTCTCGGCAACGCGGCGGGCCTGCTGTTCCCCATCGACTGGCCGGAGCCGTTCGGCCTCGTCGCGATCGAGGCCATGGCATGCGGCACACCGGTGATCGCCTGGAACCAAGGCGCCCTGCCGGAGATCGTCGACAACGGCGTCACCGGCTTCGTGGTGGACAGTGTTGACGATGCGGTCGCGTCGATGCCAGCACTTCTCGATCTCGACCGGCGGCAGGTGAGGGCGGTCTTCGAGAAGCGGTTCTCGGCGGCGAGAATGGCGCGCGACTATCTTGCCGCCTATATGCGCCTGACCGGCATTCCGGAGGCCAGGGCCTCCTGACCTTGATAGTGCTGATCCACGAGATAGAGCATGATGTCGTCCGAAAACCGCTTCACACTTTTCGGCATCATGCCTTAGGGCGGGGCAAACGAAGAGGTGACGAATGACGGAGCTCGACGAGCGCAAGCTCGATCCCGCCGTGGCCCTTTCCTCGCTGGACGAAACGGCGCCGCGCGAACCGCACCGGCTTTTTGCGCTCAAACAGGGCGACTGTTTCGCCGTCGCCGACGCCTATGGCGACATCAGGGGGGCGGGCGACGGGTTCTTCCGCGACGATACGCGCGTGCTGTCCGAATTCCGGCTGACCATCGGCGGCAGGCAGATGTCGCTGCTCGGCGCTTCGCTCAGCCAGGACAATGTGCTGTTCACGTCCAACCTGACCAACCTGCCGATCCAAAGTGCGGGCGGCCGGGATATTCCGCAGGGCGCGATCCATATCGAACGCGTCAGGCTGATCTGGCAGGACAGGCTGTTCGAGCGCATCACGCTGTCCAACTATAGCCGCGAGCATTCGACCATCACCGCCTCGCTGCATTTTGCCGCCGATTTTCGCGACATGTTCGAGGTGCGCGGCTCGACGCGGGTGAAGCGCGGCACGACACATGACGCCAAGACCGACAAGACCTCGGTGCTGCTCGGCTATGACGGCCTGGATGGTCTGCCGCGGCTTTCCGCGATTTCCTTTTCGCAGGCGCCAGACCAATTGAGCGAGAACCGCGCCGATTTCCTCATCGCGGTCACCAAGCGCAGTCAAAAGGTGCTCTATATCGAAGTTGGCCCCGAGGTCGCCGATCCGCCCGACCGCGACCGTTTCCGCGCGGCTGCGGCACGCGCACGCTTCGGCATGCGCGCCAAGCGCAGGCACGGCGCCACGGTGCACAGCTCAGGCCGCGTCTTCAATGATTGGGTCGAGCGCGCCCGCGCCGATGTGGCGCTACTCACCACCGAGCTTTCGACCGGGCCTTATCCTTATGCCGGCATCCCCTGGTTTTCGACCGCATTCGGCCGCGACGGCGTGATTTCCAGCCTGCAAATGCTTTGGCTCAATCCCGGACTGGCGCGCGGCGTGCTTGCCTTTCTCGCCGAACACCAGGCGACCGAGACCTCGCCTTTCAGCGACTCCCAGCCCGGCAAGATCATGCATGAGACGCGCAAGGGCGAGATGGCGGCCCTGCGCGAGCTTCCCTTCGGCCGCTACTACGGCGGCGTCGACACCACGCCGCTCTATATCCTCCTGGCTTGCGCCTATGCCGACCGCACCGGCGACATGGCCTTCATCGACAAGCTTTGGCCCTCGCTCAAGGCCGCCGCCGAATGGACGGAGGAGGCGAGCCGCGCCACCGGTTTCGTCACTTATCAGCGCGCCGCCGAGTCCGGCCTCGCCAACCAGGGCTGGAAGGACAGTTTTGATTCCGTCTTCCATGCCGATGGGCGCATTCCCAAGGGGCCGATCGCGCTGGTCGAAGTGCAAGGTTATGTCTTTGCGGCTTTCCGCGGCCTGGCGGCGCTCGCGCGCCGCCGCGGCGAATATGCCGACGCCGAGCACTGGGAAAACCGCGCCGAGGAAATGCGGGTCGCCGTCGAACGCGACTTCTGGCTGGACGACATGAATTTCTATGCCTTGGCCATCGATGGCGAAGGCCAGCCCTGCAAGGTGCGCACGTCGAATGCAGGACACCTGCTTTTCGTCGGCCTGCCGCGGCCCGAGCGCGCCAAGCTGGTCGCCGACCAGTTGCTGTCGGCCTCCTTCCATTCGGGCTGGGGGCTGAGGACGCTTGCCGACGACGCGGTGTTCTTTAACCCGATGTCCTACCACAACGGCTCGATCTGGCCGCACGACACCGCGCTTTGCGGCGTCGGCCTCGCACGCTACGGCGAACGCGACAGCGTGGTGCGGCTGATGAGCGGCACGTTCGAGTCGGCCGTGCATTTCAACATGCGGTTGCCGGAACTCTTCTGTGGCTTCACCCGCGCCCCCGGCGAGGCGCCGATCGCCTATCCCGTCGCCTGCCTGCCGCAGGCGTGGTCGGCGGGCTCGGCCTTCATGCTGATGCAGGCATGCCTTGGCCTCGAGATCGACGGCTGGGAAGGCGAATTGCATGTCACGCGGCCAAGGCTGCCGATAGGCATCGACACGCTGACGCTCCGCCATCTCTGGGTCGGCGAGAAGGCGGTCGATCTCACCTTCCAGCGGGTCGGCGACCGCGTCGTCGCCTTCCTGTCCGACCGGCACGAGGGCCAGGTGCCGCTCATCGTGCGGACCTAGAACAAACCCTCGCAAGGGAGTGTCCATCAATCGAAAAATATAGGAACCGATGGCCGGTTTGTGCGTTGCACACCTGAACCGGCTTACCGGTCCGCAGCCGGCACAACGAAAAACAAGAAAGCGCGGACAGCCGGAGGCAACCTGGCAACTCAATGACACAATTTGGCGTCGACCTGTTTTTGGTCCTTATTCTGGCAAGCCTCGGACTATCCGCTCTGGCGATCTTCATTTCAGTATCCCGGCATCGTCGCAATCACTCGATGGCCGTGGTCTCGCCAGGTTCGGGCGAGGACTTCGCGACTGAGGCCGCGCGAAAGGTGCTGCGCGAATTCGAGAAGAACGGGCAGTCGGTCGACGCGGCTCTCGTCACATGGTCGCCGGACACGTTGCGCAAGATTCTCGCCGACGAATTGCCGGACGCGCAGGTCATCGTCGTCTCCAATCGTGAGCCTTATATCCATAACGAAACCAAGGACGGCGATGTCGAGCTTGTCGTGCCGGCGAGCGGGCTGGTCTCGGCGCTGGAGCCGATCACGCGTGCCTGTGCCGGCACCTGGATCGCCTATGGCGGCGGCAGCGCAGACCGCCGGATGGTCGATAAGGGCGACCGGGTTCAGGTCCCGCCCGGTAACCCGTCCTACACGCTGCGCCGCGTCTGGCTGAGCGACGACGAATATCAAGGCTACTATCTCGGCTTCGCCAATGAGGGCTTGTGGCCGCTCTGCCACATCGCGTTCACGCGCCCGATCTTTCGCGAATCCGACTGGGAGGCCTATGAGGCCGTCAACCGCAAATTCGCCGAGACGGTGGTTGCCGAGGCGCGCAACGAGCGGCCGATCGTGCTGGTCCAGGATTACCACTTTGCGCTCTTGCCGCGCATGATCCGCGAGCGGCTGCCCGAGGCGATCGTCATCACCTTCTGGCATATCCCCTGGCCGAACTCGGAAGTGTTCAGCATCTGCCCCTGGCGCGAGCGCATCCTCGACGGCCTGCTCGGCAGCTCTATCATGGGCTTCCACACCCAGTTCCATGCCAACAACTTCACCGAAAGCGTCGACCGCTTCATGGAAAGCCGGATCGAGCGGGCGGATGCGGCCGTCTCCTATGGCGGCCAGGTTACGCTGGTGCACGCCTATCCGATCTCGATCGAATGGCCGGTCGAGCTGCTCGAGGCGCTGCCCAGTGTCGAAGAGTGCCGCGCGCGGATCCGCAAACGGTTCGGCATTTCTGCCGATGCCAAGCTCTGTGTCGGCGTCGAGCGCCTCGATTACACCAAAGGCATCCTCGACCGCTTCCACGCGCTGGAGGAGCTGTTCATTCGCCATCCTGAAATGATCGGCCAGGTGGTATTCCTCCAGATCGCCGCCCCCAGCCGCGGCACGTTGCCGGCGTACAAGCAGCTATACGAGGAATGTCTGCGCTATGCCGAGGAGCTCAACGAGCGCTATGGCAACGGGACCTATCAGCCTGTCGTGCTGGTGGCGGAACATCACGCTCAGAAAGGCGTCTACGAACTCTATCGCGCCGCCGACATTTGCCTCGTCACCAGCCTGCATGACGGCATGAACCTCGTCGCCAAGGAGTTCGTGGCCTCGCGTGACGACGAGCAGGGCGTGCTTTTGCTCAGCACCTTCGCCGGCGCCTCGCGCGAATTGCTGGAGGCGCTGATCGTCAATCCCTATGACGCCGCGACGATGAGCGAGGCGATGCTTCAGGCGCTGACCATGGGGCCGGACGAGCAGCGAGAGCGCATGCGGCGCATGCGCGAGATCGTGCGCGACAACAATGTCTTTCGCTGGGCCGGCAGCATGCTGCTCGACGCGGCGCGGCTCAGGAAGCGCGGCGACCTGGACCGGGTCACGGCGTTATACGAGCGGCCGTCCAGTGCCACAGGCGACAATGTCGTTTCCATGTTCGAACGCAAGCAGGCAGTCGGATTCCGATGACCCTTCATACAGACCTCGCCCCGTCGCTTCCCCAAGGCCGGTGGTCGCTTTTCCTCGACATCGATGGCACCTTGCTGGAGCATGCGGCGCATCCGGACAGCGTGACGGTCAGCAACGAGTTGCGGCGATTGCTGGAGACGATCGAGCGCCGACTCGACGGGGCGCTTGCCTTCATCACCGGCCGCTCGATCGCGGCCGTCGACCATCTGTTCGATCCGCTGAAGCTGCGTATCGCCGGCCTCTACGGGCTGGAGCACAGACTTCTGCCGGATGGCCCGATCGAGGCCGCCGATGAGCCGGCGGACATGGCGGCACTGGCCGACGAGATCGAATTGGAGCTGGCAAGCAAAGCCGTCTATGTGGAGCGCAAGGGGCCGGTGCTCGCCATCCACACGAGAGCCGCGCCGCAGCTTTTGGCACGGGCGACGGAACTGGTCGAAGCAGCGCTTGCGCGCCTGCCGAAAGGCTACCGGGTGATTGCCGGCAATGCCGGCGTCGAGCTGATGCCGCTCGAAGCCGCCAAAGGAGCCGCGATCCGGCGCTTCATGCAGCTCGATCCATTCGCCGGCAGGCGTCCGGTGTTCCTCGGCGACGACACGTCCGACGAAAACGGCTTTGACACGGTCAATGCCGCGGGCGGGATCTCGATCCGCGTGAAGCCGCAGGGCGAGACCGCGGCGCGCTTCGCCATCGAAGATGTCGCCGGCGCCATTGCCTGGCTGGAAGCGAATTTCGGAGAACCGGTCCCGCAAACGGTCCGCGGCAATCTCGTTGCCTGAATCGGCCAGGCGCTACGTGGCTACTGCTGCTGCAGGCCTGTGATCATGGCGATGATCTCGTTCTTGTCGGTCTTCTTCGTCTCGCGCACGCCGATCTGCTTGCCGCGCCTCAAGACACAGATGCGGTCCGATAGCTTGAACACCTGATCGAGGCTGTGGCTGATGATCAGGATGCCGACATTGCGCTGCTTGAGGGACTGAACGATCGCCTCCACCCTGGCGGTCTCGGCCACGCCGAGAGCGGCTGTCGGCTCGTCGAGCAGGATCAGCTTGCTCGCCCAATGCGTCGCCCTGGCGATCGCGACGCCCTGGCGCTGGCCGCCGGAGAGGTCGCGGATGGTGGCGTGCGCGGAAGGGATGCGCACGTCGAGCTCCTTCACGAGTTTTTCCGTCTCGTCGATCATGCGGCGGCGGTCGAGCAGGCCGAAGCGGTTCAGCGGCTCGCGGCCGAGGAACATGTTCATGTAGACTGTCTGCTGATCGGCCAAAGCGAGATCCTGATAGACGACCTCGATGCCGTGCGCGCGCGCCATCGTCGCGTTCGACATCGTCACCGGCTTGCCCTCGATCGTGATCGTGCCGGAGGAGGGCGGGTGCACGCCGGAGACGATCTTGACCAGCGTCGACTTGCCGGCGCCGTTGTCGCCGACAAGTGCCACGATCTCGCCAGGAAACACCTCGAGCGAGAAGTTCTCGATCGCGGTGAGGCCGCCGAAATTCTTGCGGATGTCCTGAAGCTGCAGGATGGGCGCGCTCATGTTCATCGTTCTCTCCTAGACGGGCCAGGCGTAGGCTTCGCCGAAGCCGTTCTCGATGGTTTCGACCTTCGGATTGCCCTTCGAGATACCGGAAACCCCGACAACGTAAGCGCGGGTGACGAAGGCCTGGCCGCGAAAGCCGAAGACGGCACTGTCGCCGGGCCTCGGCGCGTTTGCGCCGGAGGCGTCGATCATGGCGTAGTAGTCGATCGCCGAGGGTGGCGGCACTTCGACGCTTTTGAGCGCTATGGCGGCCGCTGTCGGCTCGGCCGAGACGATCGCCTTGACGTCGTAGTCCGGGAAGATCGGATCGATATAGAAGCCGCCGCCGAAGCAGTAGGCCTTGCCGCCCGAAAGATGCGACACCTCGGTGAGGTAGAGCACGGCAGGCAGTTCC
>RXJA01000373.1 GCA_003963455.1 Hyphomicrobiales bacterium | reverse complement strand
GTCGTTCAACGGCAACGGCAATGTCGGCGCCTTCAACGGCAACTTCAACGGCCGGGGGAATCGCTGATGACCGGCCTGAAATCGTCCTCGCCCGCCCGGCCCGGCGCGCGCCGGGTGGCGGCCAGGCTGCTTGATGGAAACAGCCTCGCGCTCGGCACCCTGCTTGCCGCGTTCCTGGCCGCCGATGCCTCGACCCTGGTCAGGATTGCCGATCTTCCAATCGTGGCCGGTGTCGCCAACGGCCTTGGCAACACCGGAAATTTCAACGGCAACGGCAATACCGGCAACTTCAACGGCAACGGCAACAGCGGCAATTTCAATGGCAACGGCAATTCAGGGAGCTTCAGCGGCAATTTCAATGGCGGCAGCTTCAACGGCAACGCCAATTGCGGCAACGGCCACGGCAATGGTTACTCGACCGACGGCAATGGCAACGGCAAGGGAGCCGCCGGCCCGCCGGCCTGGTGCCGGTATCTGAAGGACCTGAACGGCCGACTGGGACTGCCGCCCGGCACGATTCCGGATTTCGACTAGAGCATGATCCCGAAAAGTGGGAACCGGTTTTCGGACGAAGATCATGCTCCAACAAGGAGTTGGATCGTGACGGCGATTCAACGAAACGCCATCGCGGTCTAGAGTGTCCGCATCGCCGGAACCGGGCTGCGCCGATGTGAAGCGTCGTCAATCGGAGGTTGGTTCAGGCCACGACGTCGACGATCGCGGTGAGGAAGCCGGAAAGATCGTCGGTGACGAAATCGACGTCGTCGTCGTTTGCCGGGTCGCGTTCCCAGATCTCCGAAAAGGTCGGCTCGAAATTGCGCGGCACCACCAGCACGGTCGTCATGCCGAGCGCTTTCGGCACGGCCAGGTTGCGCGCCAGATCCTCGAACATCACCGCATTGTGTCCCGTCACTGAATGCAATTCGGCGAAGCGCTCATAGGTCTGGCGCTCCGGTTTGGGATTGAGCCCCGCCGCGACGATGTCGAAGATATCGTCGAAATGTTCCAGTATGCCAAGCTGGCGCGCGGTGCGCTCGGCATGCCTGCGGTCACCGTTGGTGAAGATGAATTTGCGCCCCGGAAGCTGGCGGATCGCCGCGCCCAGCACCGGATCCGGAACCAGCCTCGAATAGTCGATGTCGTGCACCTTCTCGAGAAAGTCGTCGGGGTCGATACCGTGCCGCTTCATCAGCCCGTTCAGCGTCGTGCCATATTCCAGGTAGAGCTCCTTCTGCAGCTTGCGCGCATCATCGCGCGAAAGCGTCAGCAGCTCGCCGACATAGGCGGTCATCTTCACGTCGATCTGCGCGAACAGGTTCGAATGATGCGGATAGAGTGTGTTGTCGAGGTCGAACACCCAGTCGGTGACATGGGCAAAACGGGCGGGATCGGGTGTCATTGTCATGGGTTTCTTATGGCATGCCGCTGCTGAATTTATCCACAACTTATGCGCGTCACGGCGTGTGAAAATGGCGCCTCGCATCAAATTTTAAATGTCTTGGAAAGGTCGCCTTTAACGCTTGCTGGCACAGAGGTTCTCCGTTGGGAGCAAGTGATGAGTCGCATATTTCTGAGGGCAGCTGCCGTGGCGTTCGCTTCGGTCGCCGTCTCGCTGTTGTTGACGCTGATTGTGGTTCCGGCAATGGGCTTTCCAATGAGCCGCGCCGTCTGGCTGGCATCGACGGTGTGCCCGCTCGTGCTCGCCTGGGCCGCCAGTGCCGGCAGCTTCTGGCGGAGCGACCGGTTGCAGAATGCGCACCGCGAGCTTGCCCGCGCGCACGCGCAGCTCGCCGCCGCGCACCGGCGCCTCTCGGAGAAGGCAAGCCGCGACGATATGACCGGCATGCTCAACCGCGAGACATTCTTTGCCGCGCTCGACGGCTCGCGGCGCAAGAGCGATCGCGGCGCGCTGCTCATAATCGACGCCGATCACTTCAAGAGGATCAATGACAATTACGGTCATTTGACGGGAGACGAAGCGCTGCTCCTGATCGCCGGCGCCATCGAGCGCGGCGTTCGCAGGGGCGACGTGCTCGGCCGTATCGGCGGCGAGGAATTCGGCGCGTTCCTGGTCGGCGCCAGCGAGCCGGAGGCCAAGCATGTCGCCGAACGCATCCGCCGCGAGGTCGAGCTGATCCGTTTCCGCCCCGTCGATGAGCGCACCGTGCCGCTCACCGTCTCGATCGGAGGCATAAGCTGCGGCGAGAGCGCAACCGTTTCCGATTTGATGCGCGCCGCCGACCGTAGGCTTTACGAGGCGAAGAACCGCGGCCGAAATCTTTCGATCCTCGACCGTGAACTTCCGGAAGCGGCGTGAAGTTTCGCCGCGCGCGTTAGGAAAACCCTAACCATGTCCACATTCAACCGCGCCGAACCTGCCCGTGAAACGCCGTCTTCACCCAAGTCTGGCACGGAATTGGCCTCCTCGGCGGCATGTGTGCCGTTCAGGAACGGCATGCGTGGATCGAGGCCCCTATCGAGAGACGTGTCATGAGCAGGTTCATAAGAAAAATGTCGCGCCGCGCCATCGTGCAGGCGCTGATCGCACTGCCGGCGCTGAAGCTGTCCGGCAACCAGCCGGCCCCTGCCAACCCTGACGGAATCGACCCCGATGAAATCGTCGAGATCAACGGCTGGATCCTTCGGCGGAGCGATCTCGCATGATCTTCGACAGCTACGAGGCCTACAAGCAAGCCGGCTTCAAGCCCAAGGCCTGCGTTCTCGGATCCGGCCCGGCCGGCACCACGATCGCCAGGAAGCTCGGTGCCGCGGGCATTCCGGTCGTCGTCTTGGAGGCGGGTTCGCGCGAATTCAGCGACGAGTCGCAGGATTTCTACCGTG
Organism: Hyphomicrobiales bacterium; assembly: GCA_003963455.1. GTDB lineage: Bacteria > Pseudomonadota > Alphaproteobacteria > Rhizobiales > Rhizobiaceae > Mesorhizobium. The sequence continues at coordinate 5,076 of RXJA01000373.1, read as the reverse complement.
GCAAGACGCTCGGCGATTTCTATTTCGACCTCGACATCACCAGGCTGCGCTTCATGGGAGGCTCGTCCAACCACTGGGCCGGCTGGTGCCGTGTGCTCGACAAGCAGGACTTCGAGCCCAAGGCCTGGGCGCCGGATACCGGCTGGCCGATCAGCCGCGCCGACATCGAGCCCTATCTGCCGGAAGTCCACGACATCCTCGAGCTTCCCGACTTCCGCCCCGATGTGCCGGTTTCGGACGACATCCGCTGGGTGCAATTGATCAAGAGCCCCGCGGTGCGCTTCGGTGAGAAATTCGCCGACGAGCTCGACAAGAGCGGCAACATTGCCGTCGTGCTCAACACCTACGCGACCGAGCTTGTCGGCGACGGCAAGCGCGTCACCGGCGCCAGGCTCTGGTCGAACGGACAGGACGCCGGCACCTTCAGCGCGGACTATTTCGTCACCTGCACCGGCGGGCTGGAAAACTCGCGGCTGCTGTTGTGGTCGAATGAGCGGTCGAATGGCGGCGTGGTGCCGAACGCGGCGGCGCTCGGCCGTTACTGGATGGAGCATCCGACCTTCGAGGGCGGCAACGCCATCCTCGCCAATTACTCAGAGTTCGAGGTCGATGACGCCAACGAGGCTTTCTTCTCGCCGACGCTTGCCGCGATGGAGCGGCTGCGGATCATGAACTTCGGCATCCGCCTGATCGAGAGCCCTTATCCTAATGTCAAGAAGCTGATCGCCGACCTTGCCTGCACCGCTCCGAGCATGGCGGAATGGATGTCCTCGAAGCTCGACCAGCGGCTGCGCTGCGCGGCCCAGCTCTACGTCGCCTGGGAACAGGCGCCGCTCGCCTCGAATCAGATCGAGCTGTCGAAGAGCGATGTCGACCACGCCGGCGTGCCGCGCATCGAACTGCACTGGAAGAAGTCGCCGCTCGAGCGCCGCACCCTGCTCGAAGGGCTGAAGCTTTTCGGGACGACGATGGCGCAGAAGAATCTCGGTCGCGTGCGCATCGACGACTGGATCAGCAATGGCGACGATTACCCGACCAATGAGGAAACCGCCGGCCATCACCATATGGGCGGCACCCGCATGGGCACCGATGTCCTCAAGAGCGTCGTCGACGCCAATTGCAAGGTGCATGGCATGGACAATCTCTATGTCGGCGGCTCCTCGGTGTTCTGCACCTCGGGCCAGTGCAACCCGACCACCACCATCACCGCGCTCGCCTGCCGGCTGGGCGAGCATCTCGGCAAGGTGATCGTCGTCTGACGCCGAGGATGCGCGGCGGTACGGCCGCAATCGCAAAAAAGGCGCGCTGCTTGGCTGGAACGCTCAAGCGGCTCAGCTGCCTGGCAGGCAACTGAGCCGCTCCGATGTCGGCTGGGCGAAAACCGACCTCAGACGGTGGCCGGGTCGAGCGCCGGCTGGCCTTTGAACCGGGCCACGATGCCGGCGAGGTCGGCGCCGCCGAAAGCGTCGCGCAGCACGTCGAAGGACGGCAGCACGAAATAGGCGCGCTGGAATTTGTCGATCTCGTAGCCGGTGCGCATCACCGTCTCGAGGTCGAACGGCACATGGTGGGCATCCTTGCTTTCCACCGCGAATTGCAGCTCGGTGAAGGACGACATCAGCCCGGCGCCGAAGGCTTTCAACGGCTGGCCGGCTTCCTGGATAAGCCCATATTCGGCGCTGTACCAGTAAAGCCTGGTGATCATCTCGTCGCCGCCGAGCGCGATCACGTCCTCGGCCCTCTCGCCATACATCTGCATGAAGTCGGCGAACACCGGCTGGGTCAGGATCGGCACGTGGCCGAAGAAGTCGTGGAACATGTCGGGCTCGACGATATAGTCGAGCTCTTGTCTCGTCCGCAGCCAGTTGGTAACCGGGAAGCGCCTGTTGGCGAGATGATCGAAGAAAGGACCGGCCGGAATGAGGCCGGGCACCGCGACGATCTCCCAGCCCGTCAGCCTGGCGAGTTTCTCGCTCACCTCGTCGAAGTCGGGAATCCGGTCGAGCAGGCCGAGCGCGGCGACGCCATCCAGATAGGAATGATGCGCAAGCCTCTTGGTCAGTTTCGTCTGGCGATCGCACAGCGTGCGCCACACCGCCTGCTCCTCGGCGGAATAGTCGTAGCCCTGCGCCACCGTGAAATCGCTGCGGCAGACCGAATAGTCACCGCGAAGGCCCTGCGCCGCGCATTCGGCGGCGTAATCGGCAATGCTGATCGTCATCATATCCTCCTCGGTCCGCGGATCGTGGAGGGAGCTTAGGAGCGATCGCTGAGGCAAATCAGCTTCTTTTGTTCCTTGCCGGCTGATTTCGAGGTAAAAGCACTCGGTGTAACGAGAGATCGAGAAGACATGCCTCAATTCGACGATTTCGAGATCAAGATGCTCGACATCCTGCAGCGCGACGGCCGCAAGCCCGTCTCGGAGCTGGCACAGGAGATCGGCCTGTCCACAACCCCTTGCGCGCGCCGCTTCGAGGCGTTGCAGGAAGCCGGCATCATCAAGGGCTTCGCCGCCGTGCTCAGCCGCCGCGCCGTGGGTCTGACGGTGGAGGTGTTCATCCAGGTGCGGCTGGTCAGCCACAGCGACGGCTCGCCCGAAAGCTTCATCGCCGCCGTGCAGCGCATGGACGAGGTTTCGTCCTGCTGGACGATGACCGGCGACCACGATTTCCTGCTGCATGTCATGGTGCCGTCGGTGGACGATCTGAATGCCTTCGTCATGCACCGGCTGATGCGGCTGCCCGGTGTGCGCGACGTCCACACGCAACTGGTGCTGCAGAACATCAAGGGCCCCGGCCATGTGCCGCTCAGCCATCTGCGGCGCTGATCCGGTCAAATCTGGCGAAAAGCTGCTTGGAAACTGCTGAACCGCGCCAAGGCGGCTTCGTCATCGGCGATTAGCACAAGCGGACCAACATGGAGGTCCGCCTTGAACATCGTGCTGATCAATCCGCCGCACACCGCCATCGGCAGCCGCGTGCCCGATGACCACCTGCCGCCGCTCGGCCTCCTGGCGATCGGCGGTCCGCTGATCGATTCCGGCCATCAGGTGCGCCTTGTCGACGCCGAGTTCGGGCCGATGCCGCTTGCGGTGCTGGTCGATGATGCCCTGCGTGGCGATCCGGATTTCGTGCTGATCGGCCATTCCGGCTCGACCTCGGCGCATCCGACCGCCTTGAAGATCGCTGAAATGGTCAAGGCCCGCGCGCCACGCGTCATCATCATCTATGGCGGCGTCTTCCCGTCCTATCATTGGCGCGACATTCTCGCCGCGACGGATGCCTTCGACTTCATCGTGCGCGGCGAGGGCGAGGCGACCGCGACGGCGCTGGTCGAAGCGATCGAGATGCGCCAGCCGGTGGCGAGCGTTGCCGGCATCGCCTATCGCGACGACCTTGGCCGTCCCGTCGCCACGCAGCCGGCCATGACCATTGCCGATCTCGACGCCTGGCGCGTCGGCTGGGACCTGATCGATCATCGCCGCTACTCCTATTGGGGCGGCAAGCGGGCGGTGGTCATGCAGTTCTCGCGCGGCTGCCCGCATCTGTGCAACTATTGCGGCCAGCGCGGCTTCTGGACCCGCTGGCGCCATCGCGACCCGGTCAAATTCGCCAAGGAAATAGCCTGGCTGCATCGAGAGCACGGCGTCGAACTGATCAACCTGGCGGACGAGAACCCGACCTCCTCGAAAAAGGCCTGGCGTGCCTTTCTCGATGCCATGATCGCCGAGAACGTGCCGGTGCTGATCGTCGGCTCGACTCGCGCCGACGACATCGTGCGCGACGCCGATATCCTGCACCTCTACCGCCGGGCTGGAATCATCCGCTGGCTGCTCGGCATGGAGAACACCGATGAGGAGACGCTGGCGCTGATCCGCAAGGGCGGCAGCACCAAGTCCGACCGCGAGGCGATCCGGCTGCTCCGGCAACACGGCATCCTGTCGATGGCGACCTGGGTGGCCGGCTTCGAGGACGAAACCCCGCGTGACCTTTGGCGCGGCTTCCGCCAGCTCATCGCTTACGATCCGGACCAGATCCAGGCGCTCTATGTGACGCCGCACAGATGGACGCCGTTCTTCCGCATCGCCCGCGACCGCAAGGTGATCCAGAAGGATGTCCGCCTCTGGGACTACAAGCACCAGGTGTTGCACATGACCAGGCTGAAGCCCTGGATGCTGTTCTTCGCCGTCAAGCTGATCGAGGTGGCCGTGCAGTCGCGGCCGAAGGCGCTGGCGCGCATCCTGTTCCACCCCGATCCCGAGCAGCGCCATTCGATGCGCTGGTACACCAAGATGGGCAGGCGCGTCTGGTTCCGCGAGGTCTGGGGTTTTCTTGCCCGCGATGGCCGCGTGAGCGACGGCCCGACGCTCGCCGAATTCTGGGGCGCGCCGCAGGACGCCGAGGAGGAGTCGATGATCGTCAGGCGACCGGCCCGAAAGCCGGCCGTGACCATTGAAGATCATAGAAGATTAGCCGGCTGAATATTTCTCACCGTTTCATAAACCGGTGAACATGCGGGCTCTTGTCAGGGCACGATCAGCGTGCCGGCGCCGTGCTCGGTGAAGAGCTCCAGCAGCACCGAATGCGGCGTCTTGCCGTTGAGGATGACGACGCCTTCCACGCCGCGCTCGATCGCCTCGATGCAGGTCTCGACCTTGGGGATCATGCCGCCCGACACCGTGCCGTCCTTGATCAGCGCCTTGGCCTCGGCCACGGTCAGCTCGTCGATCAGCTTTTTGTTCTTGTCGAGCACGCCGGGCACGTCGGTGAGGAACAGCAGGCGCGAGGCCTTGCAGGCGCCGGCAATCGCGCCGGCGAACGTGTCGGCATTGATGTTGTAGGTGTGGCCGTCGCGGCCGGGCGCCACCGGCGCCAGCACCGGTATCATCTCCGAGCGCGCCAGGAGGTCGAGCAGCGTGCGGTCGACCTCGACCGGCTCGCCGACGAAGCCGAGATCCAGCACCCGCTCGATGTTGGAATCGGGGTCGATCATGGTCTTGCGCGCCTTTTCGGCGAACACCATGTTGCCGTCCTTGCCGCAGAGCCCGATCGCCCACTCGCCCTCGGCGTTGATCAG
>RXJA01000633.1 GCA_003963455.1 Hyphomicrobiales bacterium | reverse complement strand
TCAGCACCACGCAATTGCCGGCGGCGAGCGCGGGCGCCAGCTTCCAGCAGGCCATCAGCAACGGGAAGTTCCATGGAATGATCTGGCCGACGACACCCAGCGGCTCATGGAAATGATAGGCGACCGTATCGTGGTCGATCTCGGAAAGGCTGCCCTCCTGGCTGCGAAGGACGCCGGCGAAGTAGCGGAAGTGGTCGATGGCCAGAGGCAGGTCCGCCGCCGTCGTCTCACGGATCGGCTTGCCATTGTCCCACGTCTCGGCGAGCGCCAGCAGGTCGAGATTGTCTTCCATGCGGTCGGCGATGCGATTGAGGATCAAGGCCCGGGCCGCCGGGCTGGTCTTGGCCCAGGCATCCTTAGCCTTGTGCGCGGCGTCGAGCGCGGCTTCGACGTCCTGTGCGTCCGACCTGGCGATCTCGCAAAGCGGCCGGCCGGTCACCGGCGAGATGTTGTCGAAGTATCGTCCGGCATACGGGGCAACCCAGCGGCCGCCGATGAAGTTGTCATAGCGCTTGGCGAAAGGAACCTTGGCCGTGCGCGAGAATTCCACCTTGTTCATCACATCCTCCCCAAAACCCGCCGCGGGATGCGGCGCGTTGGAGAGGAAGGGTTACGGATCGACCGCGGCTTGTCAGCCCGGTGCCGATCGATCGCGGAGGCCGACTGTCGCAGAACTGCGACAGGTCATCTCGGAAAAATGGCAGGTCATTTGCTGAAATGACAGGTGGGGGATCAATGCGGGCGGCGGATGTCAAAACGCGCGAGCTTGCGATGCAGCGTGGCGCGCGAGATGCCGAGGCTCTGCGCGGCCGCCGAGACATTGCCGCCGGCGCGAGCCATCGCCCGTTGCAGCACGCCGCGCTCGGCACCGTCGAGGTCTTCATTCACCTTCATCTGATCGCCGAGGACGTCGGCAGCCAATAGTCCCTTGGCCAGTATATCGCGGGTGATGCCGAGCGCGAGGCGCGCCGATCGGGTCGCGCCGACCACCATGTCGTCCTGGTCGACCGCAATCAACGCGCCGGCGCCGCGCTCGGCGACCGGCGCCAAAAGGATACGGGCGTCGGAGTATACCATGCGGAAGTTTTCCGCTTCGATGCGGCGCGCGGCATCGCCCACCGCGACCGATATGAGCTGGACAAAGCCTTCCGTGAGGTCGGAGCGGCAGGACGATACGTCGAGCGCGGCGGCCAGATTGCCTTCATGATCAAAGACCGGCGCCGTGGTGCAGCTCAGCAGCGTGTTGCGCGAAAAGAAATGCTGGTCGCGATGAATGGTCAACGGCCGCTGATCGGCAAGACAGGTGCCGATGCCGTTGGTGCCTTCGCTGTCCTCGCTCCAGACCGTGCCGGTCCACAGACCCCATTCGTCGAAGGTCTCGTCATCGGCGATCGCGCCCCGGCGCTCGACAGGAATGCCGTCGCGATCCGCCAGCATCACGCAGCAGCCGACCCCGCCGACCGCCAGATAGAGCCGGTTGAGGCTTCCTTCTGCCGCGCGGATCATCCGCTCCATGCGCTGACGGGCCTGCCGCAATTCGGCTTCGGTCAGCCGCCTGGGCGCCTTGCGCTCCGCCGGATCAAGGTGATGCAGTTGAAAGGAGCGCCGCCACGAGGCAACGAGCGCCGAATGGGCCGCATCGCTCTTGGCGATCGAAGCCTGTACGAAATCCGCATGACCGGCTGCTTGCCGTCCGCTCAAACCTATCCTCCCAGCGAGCGGACCTCCTTCCGCCCGTCGTTATATCCGTGGGGATATATCCGACCGAAGAGTTCTAACGGTTGCAGCCGATCGGCGCTATAGGACGTTGGTTTAAGGGCAGGCGTCGGAGGCTCGGCTGCACGGGCCGAGCCAGGAAATTGAACAGGCGCCAGGATCAGTTGGCGGCCTTCGGCTTGGACGAGCCGATCATCTTCCAGTTCTTGTAGAAGACGGAATTGATGCGCTCCACACTGACCGAGACGACGGAGAGAAGGCCCGCGATCAGCCTCGGAAACGGAGACGGCCGGATGATGTCGACGAAGACGCAGTAGCGGCGGCCATCATATTCGTTGACCGAGCGGTGGAACAGCGTGTCGTCGAAGATGAACAAAGGGTTGTCGTACCAGTAGTTCTTCCTGCTGCCGCACTGCACGAATATCTCGGCCTTCACCGGGATCAGATTGTAGAGGATGCGCAGGCTGAGCCGAAGCGGACCGAAATGCCAGGACGTGGATTCGCGCTTGCTGAAAACAGACACCGCGATTGTCTTGATGTATTTGTAATCCTTGTTGAATTCGGGAACGTTGTCGATCCTGTGCTTGCCGTACCACTGGTAGACATACATGCCGCGCCGGCCAGCGCCGAAATTGGCATCGATGTCGGCGATGATCTCGTCCTTGCGCGCCTTGAAGACGCCCAGGACTTCGTTGATCTCGCGCTGATAGTCCTCGGGGAACTGCTCGGGTTTCCAGACGCCGGGATTGCGGTAGCAGAGAAGGTCGACGATCAGGTTGAACGGCGACAGCAGCCAGGTGAACAGGCCGTTGCCGAGGAAATAGCGGTCGAACAGCTTCCAGTTCTTCTGGTCGTTGCGCATAACGTCGATCAGGCCGCAGATAACCCAGATCGCGGTCAGGATCGGGATGAAGTAGAGGGCGAGCGCGAGAATCACGACCGCGATGGCAGCCTTGCGGAGCGTCTTGACGGTTTTCTTTGTCATTGTCATTCGCGCGGGGAGCGCGATCCTGTTCCATGAGCCAAAATCACGGCGACCCCCGCCAGCCGTGCGCCTTGATAGGATTTTTTGTTTTCCGGCACAATGCCGCGTGGGTCTCCATGGCCGGTCTGCCCGGATATTTGGAGAGTCTTCCAGGCCACTTATTCTCAATGCACAGCCGGCAAGCCGAGCTCGTCCCACCTTTCCCTGGGGATCGGATCGCCGACCAGGAATTCGAAGCCGATGACGCTTTCGCCATCCCCGCCCAACTCGCAATCGTACTTCAGTCCGTACCAGCTCCCGCGGCTGCGAAAGGCGGCGCCCTGCGCGTCGATCGCGGTGCCTCGGATCTTCTCCTCGGCGGTCGCGTAGGGCACGACACGCTCCGGCAGGAAGTCGGCCCGCCATTTCCGGATCTGACCGAGCGCCTCGACATTGCACAGTTGCACCATGCGCTCGTCGGAGGCGAGGGTTGCGAGATCGGCGCGTGCCTGCCGGCTGCGCGGATCGGCGAGTGTCTTGCCCGACAGTATTTCGGTGGCGTGAATCATGGCGGGCTTGGCTGGAGGCTGAGGGATCGCGGGGGCCGGCGTGGGTGGTCGCAGCCCCTCGGCAGCCGGGGCCGGAGGCGGCCGGGTCGAAGCCTCGAACTGCTGCTGCGTCAGGATGTCGACCGAGACCCGCTCTTCCTCCAGCCGCTTCGGCCGCTTGGGCGGCGGCATCAGCGCCAGCGCCGCCACGAGCAGCGCGTGCAGCGCGATCGATGTGCCCCATGGCGCGGCTTCGCGGCGAAGCGTGCCGACCGCTGGGCCGCGCAACTCAGTTGTTCCGTTCGCCGCGCAGCTTTGCCCAATATTCCAGCCGCTTGCGGATGTCGCGCTCGAAACCGCGTTCGGGGGGATCGTAGAAAGTGTGCCGGCCCATCTTTTCCGGAAAATAGTCCTGGCCTGAAAACGCGTCCGGCTCGTCATGGTCGTAGCGATAGCCGACCCCGTAATCCTCCTCTTTCATCAGCTTGGTCGGCGCATTGAGGATGTGCTTCGGCGGCAGCAGCGAGCCGAACTCCTTGGCGGCCGCGGTGGCAGCCTTGAAGGCGGTGTAGACAGCGTTCGACTTCGGCGCGGTGGCCAGATAAACGGCGGCCTGGGCGAAGGCGAGCTCACCCTCGGGCGAGCCAAGATAATCATAAGCGTCCTTGGCCGCATTGGCGACGACAAGCGCTTGAGGGTCGGCGAGTCCGATATCCTCCACCGCCATGCGCACGAGCCGGCGGCCGAGATAGAGCGGATCCTCGCCGGCATCGAACATGCGGGCGAGATAGTAGAGCGCCGCATCCGGATCGGAGCCGCGCACCGACTTGTGCAGCGCAGAGATCAGATTGTAATGCCCGTCCTGGCCCTTGTCGTAGATCGGGGCTCGACGCTGGATGACGCGCTGCAGGCCCTCCGGGCCGAACACCTCGCCGGGCTTGGCGGCGCGCCAGACTTCCTCCGCCAGCGTCAGTGAGGCGCGGCCGTCACCGTCCGCCATGCGGATCAGCATGGCGCGCGCCTCTTCATCGAGCGGCAGCGCCCTGCCCTCGGTTTCTTCCGCGCGCGCCAGAAGCCTGGCGATGCTTTCCTCGCCCAGCGATCGGAACACCAGCACGCGCGCACGCGACAGAAGCGCCGCGTTCAACTCGAAGGACGGGTTTTCGGTGGTGGCACCGACCAGCACCACCGTGCCGTCCTCCATGACGGGGAGAAACCCGTCCTGCTGGGCGCGGTTGAAGCGATGGATCTCGTCCACGAAGAGCAGCGTCTGGCGGCCGTTGGCACGCCTCAGCTTGGCCGCCTCGAAGACTTTCTTGAGGTCCGCGACGCCGGAAAACACGGCCGAAATCTGCTCGAAGGCGAGATTGGTCTCGCCGGCCAACAGCCGCGCCACCGTCGTCTTGCCGGTGCCGGGCGGGCCCCAGAAGATCATCGAGCCGAGCGAGCCGGAATCGATCAGCCTGGTCAGCGCGCCGTCGGGACCGGTCAGATGCTCCTGGCCGACGACCTCGCCCAGGTTCTTCGGGCGCAGCCGGTCGGCCAGCGGCCGCCCGGGCGGCGCCTTCTCCGGTTCATCGGAACTGAACAGATCGGCCATGAAAGTCTTTTGTTTGAAACGCGATCCCTATCCGAAAGCCGGTTCGCACTTTTTGCTGGGCTGAGCTTCGGTTCGGGATCATGCTCTAGATGAGAAGATCGCCTCAGTAGCGCAACACCTGGCGCAGTATCTGCCCGCCGCGCTCGACGGTAAAGCGCCACCAGCGTGTGTCCTGCTGGGCGACCTGCGCCAATGTCGTCGCGGTGTCGATGGTGGTGCCGTTCACCTCGCGCACGATATCGCCGGGCTGGAAGCCGAAATCGGCGGCCGGCGAATCGCGGCTGATATCGATGACGACGACTCCCTTGAGATCGGTGCGGAGCCCAAGCCGCTGGGCAAGCCTGGGCGACAGTTCCTGGACCTTGGCGCCGGCAAAGGGACTGCGGCCACGCAAGGTGACCTCGGTGGGCTTGGCGCCTTCCGGCGCGCGCTCCAGCGGGATTTCGAGTGTCGCCTGCTGTCCCTTGCTCAGCACGGCGAACGTCGCCTTGGTGCCGATCGACAGCGTTGCCATGCGATAGTCGAGCGCCTGGATGCTTTCCACCGGCGTGTTGTTGAGCGACAGGATGACATCGCCGGGCTTCAGGCCAGCCTTGCCGGCCGGGCCGGCACCTTCGACCGATGAGACCAATGCGCCGGTCGGCTTTTCCATGCCGAGCGATTCGGCGATCTGCGGCGTCACCGCTTCGAATTCGGCGCCGATATAGGGTCGCTCGAAGAAATCGAGCCCGGCCTTGGCGGCGTCCGCGAAGGCGCGCACCATGTTCGACGGAATGGCAAAGCCGATGCCGATCGAGCCGCCGCTGCGGCTGTAGATGGCCGTGTTGATGCCGACCAGCTGGCCACCCATGTTGATCAGCGCGCCGCCGGAGTTGCCGGGATTGATGGCGGCATCGGTCTGAATGAAATAGCCCGAATCCGAAACGCCGATATGGCTGCGGGCAAGCGCTGAGACAATGCCGCTGGTGGTTGTCTGTCCGACGCCGAACGGATCGCCTATCGCCAGCACCAGATCGCCGACCTCGAGCGCGTCGGAATCGCCGATGGCGATCACCGGGAACGGCTTGTCGGCCGAAATCTTAAGCACCGCGAGATCGAGCGTCTCGTCCTTCAGCATGATCTTGGAGGCGAACTCGCGGCCATCCGCTGTCGCGACCTTGACCTCATCTGCGTCCTTGATGACGTGGAAGTTGGTGACGATGACTCCGCTCGGATCGACCAGCACGCCCGAGCCTAGCGAAGACTGCGCGCGCGGCTGGGCGCGGCCGAAGAACTCCTCGAAGAAGGGGTCGCCCTCGAACGGCGAGACGACCTTGGCGGTCTGCGAGGCATAGACATTGACCACGGCAGGCGCCGTTTGCTTGACCAGCGGCGCGAAGGAGAGCTGCACCTGCTCGCGGCCGAAGGGCACGCGTTTTTCGGGACCGGACGCGCCATTCTCGCCCTCGACGCCGTGCAAGAGATCGGTCAGCACGTCGGAGAGACCCGGATCGGCCGGCTTGGCGGCATCCTCGGCAAAAGCCTGTCTTGCGGCCGGTGCCGCGGCGAAAACAGCCAGCGCGACAACAAGAAACAGTCGTTTGAGGTGCATTTCCGAATCCCTCCAGATCGGGCGCCATTGTCCCGACGATTGTGCAGAATGAAAGGCTAAGGCGATGAAATCGAATTATTTTCAGCCAGTAACCGGCTATAGCTGCATCCGCAATCGGGTACCGCCGTCCGTCTGATGAAAAAACATCTCGCTTCCTTCCGCGATTTCTTGGCAACCGGAACCTTGGGGGCTCTCTCCCCTGGGATGAAACTGATCGACGTTGCGGAGCTTCTAGGTCCTCCCGATGGCTGGAACGTTGATGAAGCAGCTCCCGTTCCGCTCTATTGGTTTTTCGGCAAGTTGGAGATTTCTTTCGAAAGCGTCGCTCCTTACCAGATAAACTGGTTTCAGATCGAAGGAGCGGCGCATCTCAAGGGCAAACTTGAACCATTGACCGACCAGCTAAAGCTGTCTTTGGATGGATTCTCCGGGAAGACAAAACCCTCGGAATTCCTGTCTGCGGGTTTCTGGGATCCCAACTCAACGACAGTCTACTATGCCGGGCTGAGCGACGACATCTTGCTGAACATTTGCGCCGGCCGCACCCAGATTCATTTTCAGGTCGACACATCGTTCATAGGTGACGGTGAAGTGATCAAATATTTGGAACAGTCGAAGCCCGCACGGCTTGTGCGAGATATCGACTCTCGGACCAGGGTCGACAGCATCTATTCATATCCGCAGCCTGCCACCGAGGAGGTGCCTGGGGTGTTCAATTGGCGCTCGATTACGGGCCGGGACTATCTGGACATTCTCCGATAACACCTATCCACGAACGCAAAAGGGGCCCGTAGGCCCCTTGAACTCATTGACGAAAACGCTGGCCTCAGGCGGCCGCGGCTTCCTCATTAGCGCCTTCCGCCTCGATGCGGGCGCGGTCGGCGGCGCCCTTGGCCGAGGTGTCGCGGTCGACGAACTCGATCACCGCCATCGCGGCGTTGTCGCCTTTGCGGAAGCCTGCCTTCATGATGCGCAGATAACCGCCATTGCGGTTGGCGTAGCGCGGGGCGAGGGTCTCGAACAGACGCTTGACGACGCCTTCATTGCCGATCTGTGCGATCACCTGGCGGCGGGCGTGCAGGTCGCCGCGCTTGCCGAGCGTGACGAGCTTCTCGACGATAGGACGCAGGTCCTTCGCCTTCGGCAGGGTGGTGACGATCTGCTCGTGCTCGATCAGAGACACGGCGAGGTTGGCAAACATCGACTTGCGATGGCTGATGCTACGGGCGAAACGACGGCCTTTGAAACCGTGGCGCATGGCTCTTTTCCTTCTTCAGTTGTTCAAGAGGCCACGGCCTCTGATGGTTTTCCGCATGACCGTCGGATCGAGCGGCTCTCGCCGCCGATCCTTGGAATTCATGCTCAATATTGGTCTTCGTAACGCTTGGCGAGGTCTTCGATGTTTTCCGGCGGCCAGTCCGGCACTTCCATGCCGAGGTGCAGGCCCATGGCCGCCAGCACTTCCTTGATCTCGTTCA
>RXJA01000613.1 GCA_003963455.1 Hyphomicrobiales bacterium | reverse complement strand
GCCTCGATGAAGCGCGGCGAATGCGATGAATAAACCGCATCGGCGCCGCGCTTCATCATGGCGAAGCCCAGCCGCACCGCCTCCTCGGGCGACGCGACCGCGCCATGCGGCATGCCGACGGAGAGGAACGCGTGGGGCGCCGCCTGGCGGATGGCTTCCAGATTGTGATCGGGCTCGCAGGAGAGGATGACGATGTCGCAAGCGACCGCGGCGGCAGCCTCGGCCGGAGTGTCGACATGCAGCTGCAGCCATTTGCGGCTGCCCTTGGCGCTTTGCAAATCGTAGGCCGTCAGCCGTCTCGCCACCGATTATCCTCCCGTTTCGCGAGGGGATAACACCGCGCCCTTGCGGGCGCCGCTTGTTCCTTGATCAAATCAGATCAAAGATTCTCGGCGGTGAAGGTGATGAAGCGGATCGGCGGGTTCTCGACCGGCAGGTCGTGCAAATTGAGCGCGGCGAGCATCAGGTCGATGGCGCGGCGCGCCTGCGCTTCGGGAGCCTGGTCGAGCACGACATCCATCGTGCCTTCGCGCAGGCCGCGCGCGCTGCGCTCGGTCAGTTCATGGCCGACGAAGAAGATATCGCGGGCCCTGCCATGCTTGCGCAGCACTTCGTTCAGCGCCGTGTTGGCGCCGCCGGCATTGTAGAGGCCGGCAAGGTCGGGCCAGCGCTTGAGCGCGTCGTGAAGCTGCTCTGCGTTGCGATCGCCGTCGTCGAAGCCGAACAAAGCGGCGATCGGCTCGAAGTCCCGTCCCTGCTCGATCAGGTAGTCGAAGAAGCCGCGCACGCGGTCGCGGTGGACGCGGTAGATCTGGCTGTGGCAGATGGCGACCACCTTGCCTGGCCGGCGCTGCATCCTCGCCAGCAAGAGCCCGGCCATGCGGCCGGCGGCGTAATTGTCGATGCCGACATAGGTGCTCCCGGTGCCGGAGATCTGGGTGACGATCTGCACCGTGGGGATGTTTTCCGCCTCGAGCTTGGCGAGTGCGGCGCTGACCAGCGGGTGGTCGGGCGCGGCGAGGATGAGGGCCGCGCGGCGCATCTCCGGTTCGAGGATGCGCCGCGCGATTGCCGCCGGGTTCGCCTCGTCGAGGAAGGTGCGGTGGACGGCGATCGAGCGGTCGAGCGTCGCGGCGATGCGCTCGAAGGCGCGCGACAGCCTGGCGAAGAAGGTAGCGTCGGGCCGGACCAGGATCACCTCGATACGGATGACGCCGCGATGCGCCTCGGGCAGCCGTCGCGGATAATCAAGCGACCGCGCCGCCGCCACCACCTTCTCGACGGTCTGCGGCCGCACCCCGCCCCTGCCGTTCAGCACGCGCTCCACCGTGGCGGTGCCAACGCCGGCGCGGCGGGCGATCTCGAGGAAGGTGGGCTTTGGAATGGGCGGGGCTCCTGCACGGCGGGCGGGCGCGCGGAGCCTACCCCTTCTCCCCTTGTGGGAGAAGGTGGATCGGCGCGCAGCGCCGAGACGGATGAGGGGTGTTCCAGCGGAGTGAGACGTCAGCGTTCCCTGGAGCAACCCTCATCCGGCCGCTTCGCGGCCACCTTCTCCCACAAGGGGAGAAGGAGGAGCTTGGTCCTCAGAACAAAAATGCCGCCGTGGCCGGATCAGGTCCGGTCCGACCGTCGCGTGAATCCAGGCCGCGGATGGTCTGCATATCCTCTCCATCCAGCTCGAAGCCGAAGACGTCGAAATTGCCGGCGATGCGCTCCTGGTGGATCGACTTCGGAATGACGACCAGACCCTCCTGCAGGTGCCAGCGGATGATGACCTGAGCCACCGACTTGCCGTGCTTTTTCGCGATTGCCTCCAGCGTCGGGTCGGATAGCAGCCGGCCGCTGCCCAGCGGGCTCCAGCTTTCGATATGGATGCCGTGCTTCTTGTGGAATTCTCTGCTGTCGCGCTGCTGGAAGCGCGGATGCAGTTCGATCTGGTTGACGACGGGCGTCACGCCCGTCTCGCCGATGATGCGCTCCAGATGGTCCTGGTTGAAGTTCGACACGCCGACCGATTTGATGCGGCCGGCCTTCTGGAGCTCGACCAGCGTCTTCCAGGCCTCGACATATTTGTTCTGACTGGGCACCGGCCAGTGGATGAGGAAGAGGTCGATCCGGTCGATGCCGAGCTTTTGCATCGTGTCGTCGAAGGCGCGCAACGCGGCATCGCGCTGGTGGGCGCCATTGCGCAGCTTGGAGGTGATGAACAGCTCGTTCCTCGGCACGCCGGCGGCGCGGATCGCCTCGCCGACGCCTTCCTCGTTGCGATAGCCCTCGGCGGTGTCGATCAGCCGGTAGCCCGCCTCGATGCCCCAGCGCACGACCTTGGCCGTGATGTCCGGATCGACCTGCCACACGCCGAGCCCGATCTGCGGAATGGTGGCGCCGTCGTTCAATGTCAGTTGTTCAGGCAATGTCAGTTGTTCGGGCATGCGTATGTCCTTGTACGAGGTGGGTTGGCTCCGCCTATGTAGTGTGCTGCCGAGCGACGACGAGTTGATGTCGCGAGGAAAATGAGCCTTCTCCTGCCTCTCGGGCTGCTTCATCCCATTAGAAATCGCTAATTGACAGGTCGATTGAAAAGGCGCTGATTGACCTACGGCAGATCGCAAAAAGGCGGTCGTTTTGGCCTGCCGGCGTTGCCACGGGAGGATACAATGCCAACTGTCATCGGGCATCACGACATCAAAAAAGGCGCCAAGCACTGGCTCAGCTCACCCAAGCGCAAGGAACTGTTCGGACCACTCGGCATAACCAACATTCGCACCTTCGTCGATCCGCAGAATCGTGATCGGGTGGCTGTGATGATGGACGTTCCGGATATGGACAAGCTGGCGGCCCTGATGAAGAGCAAAGCAGCCGGCGATGCCATGGAGTTCGACGGCGTGGTGCCCGAATCCCTGGTCATTCTGGTGGAAGAAAAGGGATAGCCGCCTCGCCGGCTCCTATCCTTTCGCCCCGAACCGCAGCCCGTCCATGAGCAGCTTAACCAGCCGCCCGGAGCGGTCGCGCCAGTCGGGCGTGTTCGGCGCCGAGTAGATGCCGCCCAGCGCGTGCATGACGTCGGAGGCGTCGACGTCGGCGCGGATTTTGCCGGTTGCGGCGGCGGCCTCGATCAGGCTTCGCATGGCGCCGGAGACGCGGCCGGAGGTGTCGGAGAACAGCGTCGAGTTGGTGGTGAGCAGCAGGCGCAGGCTGGTGGCGAGGCCGCGCTTGGTGCCGATATAGTCGACGAAGCGCTGCATCCAGAGTTCCAGCGCGACATCGGCCGGATGCTGGCGCGCGAGGTCCTCGGCCGCGTGGCAGAGCCCTTCCACCTCGCGGCGGTAGACCACCTCGACCAGATGCTCGCGCGTCGGGAAATGCCGGTAGAGCGTGCCGATGCCGACCCCTGCCCGCTTGGCGATCTCCTCCAGCGAGGCGTCGACGCCATCGGCCGCGAAAGCCTGAGCAGCCACCTCGACCAGCCTGTCGCGGTTGCGCCGCGCATCGGCGCGCAGCGGCTTTGGCGCCGGCGCGTCGCGCGTCGCTTCAGCGGTCATTTCCGGCTCGGGCACTTTTTTCTCCACCAACGCAATATGGGGGGTTGAACCATGACTGGCCAGACCCCAGTTAAATAAACGGAGGCACCTCCGCTTTAGTGGAGTGCTTTTATCATATAACCGGGGGAAGCGGCATGTCACCAGATCAAGGACGGAAAGCTTTCCCTGCCCGCTGGAGAGAGGGGCATTCTTCGACGCCTGTGGTTGGCAAAACCGCTTGTGAGTTGGTCGTCCCAGGGCCAAGCAAGGAGCGGAGCGACGCGGCGCAGACCCTGGGATCCATGCCATACCCTGCGAGCGCGGCTACGGTGCAGAATTCTGGCCCGTCGCGTCCTTCGGCAAACGCCACGGCATGGATCCTCGGGTCAAGCCCGAGGATGACGAACGCGAAAGCCACCTCCAAGCAACCATCACCCTTGCCCCTCATCTCCCAAGCCCCATTTCCATCCGCTCAAGCGTCCAGCAATCGGAGCCCGACGCCCCATGAATGACCAAGTCACCATCAGTCCCACCACGCTTTCCCTAAACCTCACCATCAACGGTCGCGAGCATGCGCTCGAGGTCGAACCGCGCGTGACGCTGCTCGACGCGCTTCGCGAACGGCTTCACCTCACCGGCACCAAGAAAGGTTGCGACCAGGGCCAGTGCGGCGCCTGCACCGTGCATGTCGACGGCGAGCGCGTGCTGGCCTGCCTTACGCTTGCCGCTCAAGCTCAGGGCCGCGAGATCACCACCATCGAGGGCCTGGCCGAGGAAGACGGCACGCTCAACGCCGTGCAGGCCGCCTTCCTCGAGCAGGACGCCTTCCAGTGCGGCTATTGCACGCCGGGGCAGATCATGTCGGCGGTGGCCTGCATCCGCGAAGGGCATGCCGGCTCCGACGAGGAAATCCGCGAATACATGGCCGGCAACCTTTGCCGCTGCGGCGCCTATCCCAACATCGTCGCCGCCGTCCGCCAGGCCGCACAGGAGCTGCGCTCATGAGAGATTTTTCCTACCTCCGCGCCGACAGTATCGAGGCCGCCCGCAACGCGGCCGCCCTTCCCGGCGCCATGCTGCTTGCCGGCGGCACGACGCTGGTCGACCTCGCCAAATGCGGCGTCGCCGAGCCTTCGACCGTCATCGACATCAGCCATATCGAGGGGCTCAACGCCATCGACGTGACCGCCGACCGCGCCATCATCGGCGCGCTGGCCAGGATGAGCCATGTCGCCGACAATGCCGAGGTGAAGAGCCGCTTCCCCGCCGTCTCCGAGGCGCTGTGGCAGGCGGCCTCGGCGCAGCTGCGCAACATGGCGACCATCGGCGGCAATCTGATGCAGCGCACGCGCTGTCCCTATTTCCGCGATCCGCAAAACTACCCGGCCTGCAACAAGCGCCTGGCCGGCAGCGGCTGCTCGGCGATCGGCGGCGTGACGCGCGGCCATGCCGTGCTCGGCACCAGCGAGGCCTGCATCGCGACTTATCCGGGCGACCTTGCGGTGGCGCTGGTCGCCTTCGACGCCGAGGTCGATCTCGGCGAGCGCAAGCTCAAGGTCGAGGACTTCATCCTCGCCCCCGGCGCGACGGCCGAGCGCGAGCACGACATCCGCCCCGGCGAGGTGATAACGGCCATAGAAATCCCCGGCTCGGCCGCGGCCAGGCGCTCGACCTACATCAAGGTGCGCGACCGCCAGTCCTACGAATTCGCGGCAGCAAGTGCCGCCGTCGGGCTGGAGCTCGAAGGCGATGGCCGCACCATCCGCGACATCCGCGTCGCGCTCGGCGGCGTCGCCACCAAGCCGTGGCGGGCGCGCGCCGTCGAAGAGGCGCTGAAGGGCAAGCCGCTCGACGAAGCCACGGTCCGCAAGGCGAGCGAACTCGTCATGGAGGGCGCCGTCGACCATGGCGCCAACCACTACAAGATCGCCTTGGCGCCGCGCGTGATCGCGCGCGCCATCCTCAAATTGGGAGAGACGGCATGACCGTTCATGACATGAAACACGCCGCGTCCGACAGCGCGCGGCTCGAAGCGGTCGGCGGGCGCTTGTCGCGCGTCGACGGCCCGGCCAAGATCACCGGCGCCGCGCACTACGCCGTCGAGCAGCAGCTCGAAGGGCTGGTGCATGCGGTGGTCGTCGGCGCGACCATCGCCGCCGGCAAGGTGACCGCGATCGACACACGCGCGGCGGAAACCGCGCCAGGCGTGCTCGCCGTGCTGACGCCCGACACCATCATGGCGCTGAATGGCGCTTCGGACTGGTTCGGCAATCCCCCGGCGCAGCCTAGCTTCTCGCCGCTGGCGCGCGAGGTGACCTTCTCCGGCCAGCATGTCGCCGCGGTGGTGGCCGAGACGTTCGAGCAGGCGGTGGCGGCGGCCGCGCTCGTCAAGGTCTGGTATGAAGAGATGCCGGCCATCGTCGACCTCAGCGACGGCAAGGCCGGCGACGGCATCCCGATCGACGCCATGACCAAGGAATGGGGCGACGCGCAGGCCGCCTTCGCCGAAGCGCCGGTGCGCATCTGCGCGGCCTACAACACGCCGCGCGAATTCCAGGCGGCGATGGAGCCGCACGGGCTGATCGCGCGCTGGGAAGGCGACGAGCTGACGGTCTGGGAGCCGAGCCAGTGGCTGGACGGCATGGCGCGCACCTATGCCGAGTGGTTTTCCGTGCCGTTCGAGAATGTGCGGCTGGTGTCGCCCTATATAGGCGGCGGCTTCGGCTCCAAGGCGCTGGCGCTGGCGCACAGCGCGGTCGCGGCGGCCGCGGCCAGGATGCTCGGCCGACCGGTGAAGCTGATGCTCGACCGCCCGCAGAACTTCACCTCCTATGGCGGCCGCGCCGCGACGCGGCAGACGGTCGCGATCGGCGCCGACAGGGATGGCAGGATCCAGTCGATCGTGCATCGCGGCGTCAACGAGACCGCCGTCGACGGCATGTGGGTCGAGCCGCTCGGCTCCGTCACCTCGATCATGTACGCCACGCCCAACTTCTCCTCGAAGCAGAATGTCGTGCGGGTCAACACCGTGGTGCCGGGAGCCAAGCGCGCGCCGGGCGAGAACCCAAGCGCCTTCGGCATCGAAAGCGCCATCGACGAGTTGGCGCATGAGCTCGGCATCGATCCGCTGGAGATGCGGCTGATCAACTATGCCGAACAGGATCCGCATGCGAAAAAGGCGTGGTCGACGCGGCAGTTGCGCGAAGCGTTCACCGCCGGCGCCGAGGCCTTCGGCTGGGCAAAACGCTCGCCTCAGCCGCGCTCGATGCGCGACGGCCACCAGCTCATCGGCTGGGGCATGGCGGCCGGCACCTATCCGGTGCGGCGCGCCCATGGCGAGGCGGTGGTGAAGCTCCTCGCCGACGGCTCGGTCGAGGTCGAAAGCTCGTCCATCGACATGGGCCAGGGCACCTACACGATCCTGGCGCAAACGGCGGCCGAAACGCTCGGCGTGCCGGTGAGCCAGGTCTCGGTGAAGCTCGGCGACTCGCGTCTTGCCCGCGCGGGCGTCACCGGCGGCTCGCGGCTTGCCGGCGTCATGACGGGCGCCGTCTACAAGGCGGCCGGCCAGGCGCTGGACGAGCTGATCGGGCTGGCGATCGCCGATCCGCGCTCGCCCTTCCACGCGCTGCAGGCGAACACGCTTCAGGTGAGAGGCGGCCGCATCGCCTCGCCGCGCGGCGAAGGGCCGGAGCTGTCGATCGCCGAGCTTCTGTCCGCCGTCGGTCGCGACAAGATCGAGGCCAAGGGCGACACGCTGCCGGCAAGCACGACGCCACAGGAGCGCTACGCGAACTATACCACCATCGCCAGGTCGATCCCGCACACCGAGGGCGACTGGTCGCGCCATTCCTGGTGCGCGCATTTCGTCGAGGTGCGGGTGGATGAAGACTTCGGCACGGTGCGGGTGTCGCGCGTGGTCTCGGCGCTGGATTCCGGCCGGCTCTACAACCCCAAGCTGGCCGAGAGCCAGTGGAAGGGCGGCATCATCATGGGCATCGGCCAGGCATTGCTCGAGGAAGGCATCGTCGACCGCCGCCACGGCCGCATCGTCAACGGCAATTTCGCCGACTACATGCTGCCGACCAATGCCGACATCCCCGACATCCAGACGATCTCGGTCGGCATCCCCGACCCGCACTCCTCCGCGCTCGGCGGCAAGGGTGTCGGCGAGCTGGCGATCGTGGGGATTGCGCCGGCAATCGCCAACGCGGTGTTCCACGCGACGGGCAAGCGCGTGCGGGATTTGCCGATCACGCTGGAGAAGCTGATCTGAGGTGAAGGCCGGGCGCCGGCGCTGGAACTGCTGATCTCCCCCCTCGTGGGGGAGATGGCCGGCAGGTGTCCGAACCGGATAGATAGGTAACAGAATGGACCGATTAGATGGGTGACAGTTTTCTCGCCAGCCGGGAGGACCGGCGATGGTTTGGCG
>RXJA01000451.1 GCA_003963455.1 Hyphomicrobiales bacterium | reverse complement strand
GTAGCTCAGTCGGTTAGAGTGCCGGCCTGTCACGCCGGAGGTCGCGGGTTCGAGCCCCGTCACTCGCGCCATTATTCCTTGACAGGACCAATCGGAAATTCGGCTTGTTGGGCGCGCTTCGACGCGTGTTCCAACTGTATAAAGCGGCGGCGGCCCTGCAGGGCCGCCACCTTGTCGAGGACCCGGTTTGAGCCGCTATTGCCTGACGTAGCAGCGCTTGTGAGCGCCCGGAGCGGGATCCCCGCCAAAGGTCTTGTTGTCGCAGCGAAGGCCGTTCCTGAAGACGCCCTGCGTGTATTGCCCGCGCGCGCCGTAGCGGACCAGCTTGCGGCCGCGGAAATCGCAGAAATCCTTCTCCTTGGCGCAGGCAACCCATCCGCCGCGATCCGGACGCGAGCCATAATCGTCACCGTAATTGTCATTGTAGTTGTCGCCATAATCCTGGCCGCCGCCGCGCCTTACGATATAGCAGGCCTTGTCGCGGCCAGGCGCCGGATCGCCGAAGACGCGGTTCGAGCAGGGTATGGCGGGACGGTCGAAGAAGCGGGATGTCATCTGGCCCCGCGCGCCATATACCACCTCGGCCGGGAAGGGCAGGCGGCATACGCCGCCTTCGTCCGCGCACCGTTCCAGCCGCTGCGCCGAGGCGGCGGTGGGAAAAAGGGCAGTGGCCGTTGCGGCCAAGCCGACGAGGCAGATTAGCGCCAGCGTCATCCGGACCAGGAAAGGTTTTTTTGACACGACTCGTCTCCCGTTTTGATTTCGCCCCACACCCTACCGCGAAGCTGTTGAATGCGCGATGAATGCCTTGGTCCTCGGCGCGCGGTCCGTCCCAACTTACCCGTGTCGAGGACAGCTTTGGCCGGGAGCGACAACAGGCTGATCCCGGCGTGCAAATGAAATCGCAGGGCGAAAGGCGCGGGGGGAACGGGTCGGGCCGCCGGCCGGTCAAAGGTATTGCGCGACCTTC
This sequence comes from Hyphomicrobiales bacterium, assembly GCA_003963455.1. Classification (GTDB taxonomy): domain Bacteria; phylum Pseudomonadota; class Alphaproteobacteria; order Rhizobiales; family Rhizobiaceae; genus Mesorhizobium. The sequence goes on along the minus strand of RXJA01000451.1, from coordinate 7,004 downwards.
TTGCCGACGGTGAGGAAACGCAGCGGGTCGACCGCCTCGCCGTCGTGGCGCACCTCGTAGTGAAGATGCGGACCGGTCGAGCGACCGCTGCTGCCGGTCTTGCCGATGACGTCGCCGGCGGCGAGCTTCTGGCCGACACTCACATCGATCTCGCTCAGATGCCCGTAACGCGTCGCAAAGCCGTTGCCATGGTCGACTTCGACCATGCGGCCGTAGCCGCCGGCCCAGCCGGCCCGGGTGACGACACCGGCGGCGGTGACCTTGGCCGGCATGCCGATCGGCGCCCTGAAATCCATGCCGGTGTGCAGGGCGGCGGTGCCGAGCAGCGGGTCGGTTCGCACACCGAACGGGCTGGTCACCGTATGGCCAGGGGCGGGATTTGTGAGCGGCAGCTTGCGCGCTTCCTTCTTGACCTCGTCGAGCGCATCGAGCGCTTCGTCCAACTCCTTGACCTTGCTGTCGAAAACCATCGAGGGGTCCAGCGGAACCAGCGGACCGCCGACATCGCTCTTGTTAAGTTCCCCGTCGACCGGCAGGCCCGCCGCTTCCAGCGCCTGCGCGATGGCATCCGCGTTCTTGTAGGCACTGTCGGCAAGCGTGGTGATGCGCGAAAGCTGCTGATTCTCGATCGCTTTCAGCGACGCGTTGATCGAGACGAACAGCTTGTCGGCCCGATCGGCGGCCGTTTCGCCGTCGAGCGGATCGGACCTCGTCGACCAGAGCGAGAAGGGTCTGGTGTCGCCGGCGCTCAAGGATGCGACGGAATAGGTCGGCGCCTGCGAAAGGCTGCCGGTGATCTCCGGATTTCCGTCCGGCTTGGGCGTTGCCGCGGGCACGTCGCCGACCTCGTTCTCGGCGCGTTCGAGGATCGGGCCAAGCCGCCCGTGACGCTCGCTGAGCTGGGTCTGCCTGGCCAGCAACTCGCTGACCTTGGTTTCCATCAGTTGCTGGTCGAGAAGCTGGCGGCTGGTGATGCGGTCGACCTGGGCACGAAGGGCCGAGATGCGGTCTTCATAGGCCTGCTGCATGCGCGCCTGCCTCGCCGCCGTGGCGCCGATCAGGTCGTCGCGCAGCACCAGATAGGAAGTGGCGAGCAGGTAGCCGATGGCGATCGCCGCCAGGGCCGAGCCGATGAAGGCGGCAAGCCAGGGACGGACGGTGAAATGCCGTATCTCGTTGCCCCGGGCGATAATGACCGTGTGCGGTTCCTTGCGCCTGCCGAAGACAGCTGACTGACCGGTTGGTTTCACAGGGACCAAGCTTTCGTTACGGGACCAACGACGAGCCTGATTACACATTATTAGGGTTAACAAAGTTTTGCCGGCCGCGATCCCGGCGCAGCCTGTACCCGTGTCGCGGGTGCCGGGTTGTGGCGGGTGGCTTTGGCGCGTCAGAGCGCGCGCACGGCCTCGAGCACCTCTTCGGCGTGGCCCTTGACGCGAACCTTGCGCCAGACGCGGGCTATGCGACCATCCTTGCCGATCAGGAAGGTGGCGCGCTCGACGCCCATATACTGGCGCCCATACATCGTCTTCTCGACCCACAAATGATAGGCCTCGATCACCTTGCGCTCCTCATCGGCGACGAGATCGACGGAGAGGGAGTGCTTCGCCTTGAATTTGTCGTGTTTCTTCACGCTATCGGGCGACAGCCCGATCACCGCGGCGCCGGCCTTGTCGAATTCCGGCTTCAATTGCGAGAAGCCGATCGCCTCGTTGGTGCAACCTGTGGTGTCGTCCTGCGGATAAAAGTACAGTACAACGGGCTTGCCCCGGAACGAGGCGAGGCTGAGGGAGCCGCCGCCGTCGCGCGGAAGATCGAACTGCGGTGCTGCGTCGCCTGCGTTGAGATCGGCCATACAGGTGCCCTTGTTTGCGGTTACGCGCGGGAAAGCATCGATATAACGTGAAGCGGGGATTCGTCCACGACGAGTTCGTCACAACGGAAGATTGCTTGGATCAGGAAGAACCGCGGCACGAGAAGATCAGGTTCAGGCGTGACGAGATCACCGACCTGGCCAAGCTCCCGTCCGCGTGCAGCGTACCGCCGCTCGGCCGGGCAGCCGTGCGGCGGCGCTTCCGCATCCTTGGTCGGGTATTTGCCGGGCTTTGCGCGTTCGTGCTTCTGGCGGCGGCGGGCGTCTATGTCCTCGGCGCCTCGGGCATCGGCACGGAGCGGCTCCGGGCCGAGGCGGAGGCGGCGATCGAGAGACTGGCCGGCGTCGATGTCAACGTCACCGTCGGCGCGGCGCGGCTGACGCTCGACGGATCGAGTTTCGTCGCCCTGCAGGTGAACGACGTCAGCCTCAAGACGGCCGACGGCAAGCCGATGGCCGATATCGGGCGTGTGCGTTTCGGCATGCGCCTGTTGCCGCTGCTTTCGGGCGATCTCCGGCTGACCAGCGCCAGATTTTCCAACGCCCACATCGTCGTAGCCGCGATGCCCTCCGGCGGAGGCGACTGGACGGCAGCGCTGCGCAACGAGAATGGCCTTGTCGACCCGAACAAAGTGTCGGCGGCGGTGTTCGCCAGCGTCAACGACGCGCTGGATGCCGTGCGTGAGGACTCCATACGCCAGATCGATTTGCGCAATGTCGAGTTCGAACTGCCGGACACCTGGTTGGTCAAGCGCGTGACCGTCAGTTCGGCAACCGTCGCGCAGACCGGCGCGGGACGCATGCAGTTCTCCTACGATGCCGATGTCGACGGCCGGCACGCGACCTTGACCGCGACGGCGACCCGCGATGCGACGGCAAGGCGGATCGCGTCGCTGGAGGCCGACCTCGAGATAGAAGGCGCCGGCAGTTCCGGCGAAGGCAGTTCGGCCGAGGTTGGCCCGGCGGCCGATGGCGCCAGGCTGGGTTCGATCGCGTTGAAGCTTTCGGGCTCGGAAGCGTCGGGGGACAATCCGTCGCGCCTGGCTGCGTCGCTGTCGCTCACCGGCTCGGTGCTCGATCTGGACGAACGCGGCCTGTTGCCTGTCGACGCCGATGCCAACGCCACGCTGGTGGCCGGCTCGAACAAGATTTCGGTCGACCGGCTGCTGATCAGGAACGGCCGCTCCAGCTTCGACTTTGCCGGATCGATCGGGCCGAAGCCGGCTGTCGCGGGGGAGGAGCCTGCGTACCGATACGACCTCACCAGCGACGGCTCGACGCTGGCGCCTTCGGAATCGCCGGAACCGGCGCTTCAGTTCCTGGCCCGTGTCGCCGGGGTCTATCAGCCGAAAAGCCGCAAGCTCGTCGCCGAGCAGATCGGCGTCCGGTCCGGCGGATCGGGCGAAGTGCTGGGCGCGGCTGCTCTCTCCTTCATCGACGACGGCTCTCCGGGCATATCGCTGTCGCTCAACGTTCACGACATGCCGGTCTCGCATGTCAAGCAATTGTGGCCATGGTTTTCGGCCCGCAACGCGCGGCTCTGGGTGCTGGGCAATCTTTTCGGCGGCACGGTGACCGACGCCAATCTGCAGTTCCAGGTCGCGCCGGGGCGCCTGGGCAACGGCGTGCCGCTTACCGGCGACGAAGTGTTCGGCCGTTTCCAGATAGAGGGATCGCGCTTCGATACCGCCGGGCGCATCCCTCCGGTTCGTGACGCCGTCGGCGCCGTTGCGTTCCACGGCAACGATGTCGACATCAGCCTCTCCTCGGGCAGCGTCTATATGCCGAGCGGCCGCACCGTGGCGGCAAGCGGCGGCACGCTGACGATCAAGAACGCGAACCGACCGATCGTGGTCGGCGGGCTCGACATCGACGTCGCGGGCGAGGCGCCGGCGATCGCCGAGCTTGCCTCCTACGAGCCGATCAATGCCATGCGCCATGTCGGGCTGGCGCCCGAGGACCTGTCTGGGAACGTCAGCGGCCACGTCAGGGCGGACATTCCGCTGACAAGGGGCATGGACACCTCGACGCTCGATTGGCTGGTTTCGCTCGATTATCAGGACCTGTCGCTGGCCGAGCCTTTCGAGGACCAGACGGTGAGCGAGGCCAATGGCTCGATCACCGTCGGACCAAAGCAGGCGGTGATTTCCGCCGAGGCCAGGCTCAACGGCATTCCGGCCGAGCTCGATTTGGTCGAGCCGCTCGCCGACGACGGGCCGGCGCGCAGCCGCAAGGTCACGCTGGTTCTCGACGACAAGACGCGCAATGCCAGCATGCCTGGCCTGTCGGACCTGCTTTCGGGAACCATCAAGGTGGCGATCGACAAGAGCGGCGAGGGGGCCCAGCAGGTCTCCGCGGACCTGACCAGCGCCAGGCTGGATATTCCCTGGGCGGGTTGGAGCAAGGGCGCCGGCATTCCCGCCAAGGTCACTTTCGACATGGCGAAGTCCGGCAGCACCACCACATTGACGAATTTCGATCTCGAGGGAAAAAGCTTTTCGATCGCCGGCAATGTGACGCTGGTCAACGGCTCATTGTCGGCGCTCCGTTTCAGCAAGGTTGCGCTGAACCGAGGCGACGACGTCGCCGTTTCGGTCAAGCGCGCCGGCAAGAGCTACGCTGTCGACGTCAGCGGCGCGTCGCTCGACGCCCGCTCGCTGATCAAGCAGTTCACCTCGGACGCAGACACGGCCACGAAGGGCGCCGGCAGCGATGCCATCTCGGTGAGCGCCGACGTGGCGTCGCTGACCGGCTTCCATGACGAGGTGCTATCCAACCTCAAGCTCGAATACAGCGCCGCCGGATCGCGCGTGAACGGGCTCAACGTCACCGCCGCGGCAAGCTCGGGCGCCGCGATCACGATCGACAACACCACCAGTGAAGGCGGCCGCGTGCTCAGGGTGAAATCGGCCGACGCCGGCGCGATCCTGCGTTTCCTCAACGTCTACGAGCATATGGAGGGCGGCGCGATAACGCTGTCGCTTTCCGGCGGCGCCGACGGTCCGATGAAGGGGCAGGTGGATGCCAGCAATTTCTACGTGGTCAACGAGCCCAAGCTGGCCTCGATCGTGTCGACGACGCCGGCCGGCGACACACGCAGCCTGAACGAGGCCGTCAAGGGCAACATCGATACGTCCAGGGTGCAGTTCGAACGCGGCTTCGCCGAGATCGACAAGGGTTCCGGCTACCTGAAACTGGCAAACGGCCTGCTGCGCGGCCCGCGCATCGGCACGACCTTCCAGGGAACGCTCTACGATCCGAACAACAACATGGACATGACCGGAACCTTCATGCCGGTCTACGGGCTGAACCGCATCTTCGGCGAATTGCCGCTGTTCGGGCCGTTGCTCGGCAACGGGCGCGACCGTGGCCTGATCGGCGTCACCTACCGGCTGCGCGGCAACGCCAACAAGCCGACCCTCAACGTCAATCCCTTGTCCGTCGTCGCGCCCGGGATATTCCGCTCGATCTTCGAGTACCGGTAAGCCGTAATCTCGAAAAGCGGCTTCCGGTTGTCTTGAAAGACTGCCGCCAAGGAGGCCCGCGGCCGGTCAGACAGGCCGCACCAGCACGTGCTTCTTCTTGCCGAGGGAGAGCTTCACGACGCCTTCGGGGCCGAGGTCCTGGAGCGTGACGACGCGCCGGTCGTCGGTCAGCGGCTGGTCGTTGATGCGCACGGCGCCGCCCTGGATATGCCGACGCGCCTCGCCGTTCGAGCCGGCCAGCCCGGCGGTGACGAACAGCGCCAGGATGCCGATCCCGGCTTCAAGGTCCGATTTGACCACCTCGACGCTGGGCAGCGTGTCGGCGAGCGCGCCTTCCTCGAAGGTCTTGCGCGCCGTCTCGCTCGCCGTCTCGGCCGCTTCGCGGCCGTGCAGCATGCCGGTGATCTCGGTGGCGAGGATTTTCTTCGCCTCGTTGATCTCCGAGCCGCCGAGCTTTTCCAGGCGCGCGACTTCGTCCAAGGGCAAGGTCGTGTAGAGCTTCAGGAAACGGCCGACATCGGCGTCCTCGGTGTTGCGCCAGTATTGCCAGAACTCGTAGGGGCTCAGCATGTCGGCATCGAGCCACACCGCGCCCGAGGCCGACTTGCCCATTTTGGCGCCGGACGATGTGGTGAGCAGCGGCGTGGTCATGGCGAAGAGCTGCACGCCTTCCATGCGGTGGCCGAGGTCGATGCCGTTGACGATGTTGCCCCACTGGTCCGAGCCACCCATCTGCAGCCGGCAGCCAAGACGCTTGTAGAGCTCGACGAAATCATAGGCCTGCAGGATCATGTAGTTGAATTCGAGGAAGGACAGCGACTGCTCGCGGTCGAGCCTCAGCTTGACGGAATCGAAGGCCAGCATGCGGTTGACCGAGAAATGCCGGCCGACATCGCGCAGGAAATTGACGTAGTTGATCTGCATCAGCCAATCGGCATTGTTGATCATGATCGCGTCGCCGGCGCCGTCGCCGAATTTGAGGTAGGACGCGAAATTGCGGCGGATGCCGACCAGATTGTCCTCGATGTCCTGCGGCGTCAGGAGCTTGCGCGCCTCGTCCTTGAACGACGGGTCGCCGATCATCGTGGTGCCGCCGCCCATCAGCGCGATCGGCCGGTGGCCGGTCTGCTGCAGCCAGTGGAGCATCATGATCTGGATCAGCGACCCCGCATGCAGGCTCTTGGCTGTCGCGTCGAAGCCGATATAGGCGCTTACCGTTTCCGTGGCGAAGAGCTTGTCGAGGCCGGATTCGTCCGAGATCTGGTGGATGAAGCCGCGCTCGCTCATGATGCGCAGGAAATCGGATTTAAAGGCGGACATGTTTTCTTCCTGGAGATCGCCGGCCATTTGGCCATGCTTGATATGAAGGCGCGCGTTTAGCATCCAAGCGCAGTTAGCAAAAGTGGTTTCCGGTTTTGCGTCGATCGCGCATGACGTCGCGCATCCTTGCTTCACCCTTTTTGCTGGCGTAATGAAGCGCCGCGCGAAGACAGGCGCGCCGCGACGGGGCCATCCCGCAGTTTCAGATCGGAAAAAGCTCCCGCGATGAACAGGAACTACCTCTTCCTCTTTCTGTTCAGCATCGTCATGACCGTCAGCGGGCTGGCCAGCCTGCCGCCGGTGGACCGCGATGAATCCCGCTT
>RXJA01000419.1 GCA_003963455.1 Hyphomicrobiales bacterium | reverse complement strand
GCCGAGCTTGTCGACCGCCTTGCGGCGCGCCTTGATCGGCGTCGGCCACAAGCGTCCGAGCAGGGACAGATGCATGGAGTGCGTCTTGGCCGCCTTGCGCAGGTCGTGGAAATCCTCGTCCGCGCCGCGCGCCTCCGCCTTGTCCAGCGCCTTCTTCGCCCGCCGCAAGGTGGCGCGGGCGCCCTCGGCCAGGATGTCGGCCGCCTGTTCCGGCTGGTCGGGCAGAGCCAGCCGGTCGATGCGCTCCAGCCCCTCCCGGCAGGCGGCTACGGCCGCATTGATGGCGGCGTCGAGGCCGGGACCGGCATGGAACTCGTGCTGGCGCAGCACCAGCCGCTCGCGCACGGGATCGAGGCCGCCGCCGGCCGATTGCTCCGCAAAGGCATCGGCCAGGCGGTCGATGGTCTCGATGAGCGCGGTCGCCTCGCGCGGGCCGGCCAGCAGCGCCGACACCTGCTTGTAACATTCGTTCTCGGTCTGGCAGAACGGTTCGTCCCCGGAACGAACCAGGCGCAGCAAGGCACGCACGCCCTTCAGCCGCTTGCGGCATTTGTGCAGCCCCTGCTCCGGCTTCTCGCGCGCCGTCTCGAGATGGCCGATTGCCTTGCCGATCTCGTCGGCCAATATGCGCCTGACCTCGCCGGTCAGCGGCAAGCGCGGATCGATGCGAAAGCTCATGCGGCGATCTCCGGAATCCCCCCGAGGGCCAGCGACGCGTTGTAGAACCTCGACTCGCCGGTGACCTCGCGACCGAGCCAGTCGGGCAGCATTTCGTCAGATACGTCCTCCGGCGTCTCCAGCTCCGCGATCACCAACCCCGCGAGCTTGCCGCCGAAAACATCGACTTCATACAGATAGCCGCGGTGTCTAACATGGTGGCGTGTCTTCTCGATGACACGTCCGATGGCGAAAGCCATCATTTCCTCGGCCTCGGCGAGCGGGATCGAATATTCGAATTCGTCGCGCTCGCGCGCCCTGTGGCCGAACTTCAACGTCAGCCTGGCGGAGCGCCCATCGCTGATGCGCACGCGCACCGTGCGGCCGGGCTGGGCGGCCAGATAGAACTGACGAATGCGGATATCCGCCTCGACCCTGTCGCGCCAGGCGGGAGAGGAGACCAGGAACTTACGCTCGACTTCCTTGCCCATGGCCGCGCACTAAAGCCTGCGGGGGCCGGGAAGGCAAGCCGAGTCGGGAGTCAAATTTGACTTTAATCAATCGATTGATTAAACTTAAATGATGGACAGGCAATCAGGCGCGAAAAGACGGCAACGCGAGGCCACCACCGCCGACCAGACGCGCGCGGCGCTCGTGCACGCGGCGCTCAAGTTGTTCGGGCGGCAGGGTTTCGACGGCACCTCGACGCGCCAGATCGCTGCGGAAGCCAAGGCCAATATCGGCTCGATCGCCTATCATTTCGGCGGCAAGGAGGGCCTGCGCGCCGCCGCCGCCGACCATATCGTCGACACCATACAGGGGATTGCCGGCCAGGCGCTGGGCGGCGTCCAGGCGGCCGGGACCCTCACCCCGGAAGCGGCCCGGGCCCAGCTTTTCGCCGCGCTGGAGCGGATGGTGGGCTTCGTCGTCGTCAGTCCGCAGGCCGGCGAGATCGTGCAATTCGTGCTTCGCGAGCTCTCGCACCCGACCGCCGCGCTCGACCGCATCTATGCCGGCGTGTTCGAGCCGACGCACCGGCGGCTGTGCCAGATCTGGGAGCAGGCGACCGGCGAGGCGGCCGAGAGCGAGGCAACCCGGCTCACCGTCTTCACCATGATCGGCCAGGTCATCTATTTCCGCATCGGCCGCGAGGCGGTGATGCGCCGGATGGGCTGGCGCGAGATCGGCAATGAAGAGGCCGCCAAGGTGGTGGCGGCCACGACCGACAACCTCAGGGCAATGCTGGCGGCGCGCGGACCGGCCGGCGGCAAGAAGGGCAAATCATGAGCTTTCTCTGTTCGCTGCCGCTCGCGGCGCAACTGTTCGGCGCCTGCGCGCCGACGGCGCCCTTGGCCGTCGGCTATGTCGAAGGCGAATATGTGCTGATGGCGCCGATCGAGGTGGCCCAGGTGGCGACGGTGACGGTCAGGCGCGGCGACCGCGTCGAGAGCGGCAAGGCCGTGGCCACGCTCGAGGACGCCGACGCCAAGATCGAGGTGGCGCAGGCCGAGGCCGCGCTGGCGCAGGCGCAGGCGCAGCTTGCCGACCTGCAGGTCGGCAAGCGTCCCGAGGAGATCGCCGTGCTCAAGGCCCAGGTCGACATGGCCAAAGCCCAGGCCGCTGACGCCAAGCGCAAATACGACCGTGCGAGCGACCTCTATAAACGCGGCACCGGCACGCAGGCCGATTACGACACGGCCTCGGCGTCGCTGGAGACCGCCAACGCGCAGGTCGGCCAGGCGGAGGCCAATCTCGCCGTCGGCAATCTGCCGGCGCGGCCCGAGACCATCAAGGCCGCCGACAACCAGGTCAAGCAGGCGCGCTCGGCCCTGGAGCAGGCGGAGTGGCGGCTCTCGAAGCGGGTGCTGACGGCGCCCTCGCCCGGCCGGGTCAACGACGTCATCCGCAATCCCGGCGACACGGCCGGGCCGACGGCGCCGGTGATCTCGATGCTGCCGGACGGCGCCGTGAAGCTCAGCGTGTACGTGCCCGAAAGCGCGTTCTCGTCGGTCAAGGTCGGAACCGAGCTCAACGTCCACTGCGACGGCTGCGGAACGGGGCTGAAGGCGCGCGTCAGCTATGTCTCGCCCGATCCGGAATTCACGCCGCCGGTGATCTACTCGCTGGAGAACCGGCAGAAGCTGGTCTATCTCGTCGAGGCGCGGCCGGACGGCGATGCCGGGCCATTGCAGCCCGGCCAGATCGTCGACGTCGATCTCGCGGATCTCGGGCAATGAACGCCATCGACGTTCGCGGCCTGGTCAAGCGCTTCGGCGGCAAGACCGTCGTCGACCATGTGACGATGACGGTCGCCGAAGGCGAGATCGTCGGCTTCCTCGGGCCGAACGGCTCGGGCAAGACGACGACCATCCGCATCATGTGCGGGCTTTTGACGGCGGACGAGGGCGACGGCACCGTGCTGGGCTTCAACATCCGCACCGACGCGCTCAAGATCAAGCGCGAAGTCGGCTACATGACGCAGAAATTCTCGTTCTACGAGGATCTGACGATCGGCGAGAACCTCGAATTCGTGGCGCGGCTCTACCGGCTGAAGCCGGTCGAGCACTATGTGGCGAAGACACTGGAAGAGCTCGGCCTGACAAGCCGACGCAACCAGCTCGCGGGCACGCTTTCGGGCGGCTGGAAGCAGCGGCTGGCTTTGGCCGCCTGCATCATGCACAAGCCGAAGCTGCTTCTGCTGGACGAGCCGACGGCCGGCGTCGACCCGAAGGCGCGGCGCGAGTTCTGGGACGAGATCCACCGGCTGGCCGGCGGCGGGCTGACGGTGCTGGTCTCCACCCACTACATGGACGAGGCCGAGCGCTGCCACCGCATCAGCTACATTTCCTACGGCAAGATGCTCGCCACGGGCACGGTGGACGAGGTGGTGAGGAATGCCGGGCTGACCACCTTCGTGCTGCAGGGGCCGCGGCTCGACCAGGTGGCCGTGGCGCTGCGGGACCGCCCCGGCGTCGACCAGGTGGCGCCGTTCGGCGCCACGCTGCATGTCGTGGGCTCCGACAAGGCGGCGCTCGAAACGGCTCTCGCCGATGTCGAGAAGGAGCATGAGGGCGTCACCGTGGAGCCCGGCGAGACCAGCCTCGAGGATGTGTTCATCCAGTTCATGTCCGGCTCGAAGGACAACATGGCATGAACGCGGTCTTCTCCTTCGCCAGGCTGGGCGCGCTGCTGATCAAGGAGTTCATCCAGATGCGGCGCGACCGCGTCACCTTCGCCATGATGCTCGGCGTTCCGCTGATGCAGCTGGTGCTGTTCGGCTTCGCCATCAACAGCGATCCCAAGAGCCTGCCGACGGCGCTTGTGGCGATGAGCAACGACCCGTACACGCGCGCCATGGTCTCCGCCCTGCAGATGACCCGCTACTACCGTTTCGACCATGTAACCGGGAGCGCGGCCGAGGCCGAGATGCTGATGGCCAAGGGCGCCGTCTCCTTCGTCGTCACCATCCCGGCCGACTTTGCCCGGCGCGTCGAGCGCGGCGACAGCCCGCAGATCCTGATCGAGGCCGACGCGACGGATCCGGCGGCGGCGAGCGGCGCCATCTCCACGCTGGGCACGGTGGCGAGCCAGGCGCTGCTGCGCGCCCAGGGCACGCAGGCGGCAGCCGCCGAGACGGCCAAGCAGCAGCTGCAGGTGGTGGTGCACCGGCGCTACAATCCCGAAGGCATCTCGCAATACAACATCGTTCCCGGCCTGCTCGGCGTCATCCTTCAGATGACGATGGTGATGATGACGGCGATGGCGCTGACCCGGGAGACCGAGCGCGGCACCATGGAGAACCTGCTGGCCATGCCGTCCAGCCCGACCGAGATCATGCTGGGCAAGGTGCTGCCCTTCCTGGTCGTCGGCGCCGTGCAGATGACGGTCGTGCTGGTTGCGGCGAAGCTTCTGTTCGGCGTTCCGTTCGTCGGCAGCCTGACATTGCTGCTCTCGTCGGTGCTCGTCTTCGTGCTTTCGCTGGTGCTGCTCGGCTACACCATCTCGACCATGGCGCGCTCGCAGATGCAGGCGATGCAGCTCACCTTCTTCTTCTTCCTGCCGTCGATACTGCTTTCAGGCTTCATGTTTCCCTATCGCGGCATGCCGGGATGGGCGCAAATTCTGGGCGAAATATTCCCGTTGACGCATTTCCTGCGCATCACCCGCGCCGTGATGCTCAAGGGCGCCGACTTCCCTGCGATCGCGACCGAGATCGGCTGGCTGGTGGTGTTCGTGCTGGTGTTCGCGGGGACGGCACTGCTGCGCTTCCGCCGCACGCTGGACTGATTTTGCTCAATACCGCGCGCGGGCACATGCCTTGGAGGTGCCGCTGAACAACGGCACCTTCCTTAGCCGGCTTATAAGCAGCCACGCCGCCGAGATTGGTGAAGGTGAGCCTCACCTGGTGACAGCAGGGCCCGGACGGCGGTCGTGTCCGATTACGCCGGCTACGGCATCGCTGCCGGAAAATTCAGGGGCAGGGGTGCGAGATGGCGCACGCCGCGGCGACCACGGCGGAAAGTTTCTCGCGTTTCGACAAGCACGGCTTTTATAGGTCTTCTTCATGTTGTTCCGGCCGCCAGTAAAGTGACGTTTCGAACCGCGCGCAGCCCCCAAGCGGGAGGTGCGCGCCGCGCTACGCGGCCATGATCCCGGCGTAAGTGCCGAAATCGACATTGCCGCCGGAGAGAACGACTGCAACAGTTTTGCCGGCGAGGTCGATCTCGCCGGATTCGAGCGCGGCAAACGCGACGCAGCCGCCCGGCTCGACCACCAGCTTGAGATAGGCCATGGCGTCACGCATCGCCTGCGCGGCGGCCTTGTCGGATACCGCGATGGCGCCGGCGAGATTCCTGAGGTTGATCTCGAAGGTGATGGCGCCGGGCTCGGCGGTGAGCAGCGCATCGCAGATCGAGGCGTGGCCGGGTTCGTTCGCAACGCGTTCGCCCTTGGCCAGCGAGCGGCGCGTGTCGTCGAAATGTTCGGGCTCGACGGCCCAGACGGCGGTTTCCGGCGAGGCGTCCTTCACGGCGAGGGAGATACCGCTCGACAGGCCGCCGCCGCCGCAAGGGATGACGACCGCGTCGAGCGACACACCGAGGGCTTTCGCCTGCCGCATCAGTTCCAGGCCGATCGTGCCCTGGCCGGCGATGATGGCCGGATCGTCGAAAGGCGGCACCAGCGCCATGCCGTTTTCGATGTAGGGACGCACGACCGCCATGCGGTCGTCCTTGAAGCGATCGAACGGCACCACCTCGGCGCCCATCCTGCGGACATTGCCGACTTTCATGGCCGGAGCGTCGGCCGGCATGGCGATCACCGCCCTGACGCCGAACATGGCCGCGGAAGCCGCCACGCCTTGCGCGTGGTTGCCGGAGGAAAAAGCGACGACGCCGCGGCCGCGCTCTTCCTCGCTCAGCGTCGACAATTTGTTGTAGGCGCCGCGGATCTTGAAGGAGCCGGTGCGTTGCAGCGTCTCGGGCTTGAACAGGATGCGGCCGCCATAGCGCTTGTTGAGTTCGGGCGATTCGATCAGCGGCGTCTCGACGATCAGGCCGGAAAGCCGCTCGGCGGCGGCGCGGATGTCCAGGATACCGGGCAGGGGGAGCATGGGCGAAAGCCTTGCGAAAGAACGGGGTCGCCCATGGTGCACGGAAAAGGCCGTACCGCGCCAACGAAAAAATGTGATGGAGACAATGTTGGCGATGATAGCGATCGTGGCGACAGCGGCCATCTCCTTCGTCATTCTAGGGCGGAGCAAGGAGCGAAGCGACGCGCGCAGACCCTAGAATGACGAAGGATAGGTCGGCGAAACCGCCCCCTCTGTTCCCTTTTGACGGCATCTCCAGGCTGCTGGCGCCGCCATATGCGATTGCCCTCCCACAAGGCAGAGATCGGCAACTTCGACGCGGGCGCCCCATTGCGCCCCGCGTGCCAACCAGCTCACCCCAGCAGCGTCTTCGTCCTTTTGCTGCCGCCCAGCTTGCGCCAGGTGTTGAAGCGGTGGGTGGCGGCGGCGAAGGAGATCTTCATCTGCTGGGAAACCGTATAGCGCGACTTGCCTTCGTCGAACATGCGGTAGCAGCACTCGGCGCCTTCCTCGGTGAGCTTGCCGTCCGGCGTCTTGTTGTGCGGGTTGGCCGGGTCGAATTTTTCGAGCTGCTCTTCGACCAGGCCCTTCAGGCGCTGCAGGTCGGCCTCGATGCTGGCGATGAGATCGAGAACGGGCTTCGCATCGAATGCGTGCGGCGGCTTCTTGTCCGTCATTCCATTGCTTCCTTCAATTTCGGCTGTCGCCAATTATATAGGCTAACATTTAGTGATAATGAAGAGGCGACCAGGTTCCTCTGGATCACTCTTTCGCGCGTGCAGCCTTGCCGTTCGCAATTGACGTTGGGCGGCCAAGACCCTAGTTTAGAACCATTCTAAACTAGAGTGATCCCATCATGCTTTCCCGGTTTTTCGGCCTCGGCCGTCGTTCCTTCGATTCGTTGTCGGAGCAAGAGATCCTGGCGCTGGCGATCTCCTCCGAGGAGGATGACGGGCGCATCTACCGCGCCTATGCCGACGGGCTGGCGCAGGACTTTCCGCAATCGGCCAAGGTGTTCGAGGCGATGGCCGAAGAAGAAGACGGCCATCGCGACTCGCTGATCGAGCTTCACCGCAGGCGTTTCGGCGAGCGCATTCCGTTGATCCGGCGCGAGCATGTGAAAGGCTTCTACGAACGCAAGCCCGACTGGCTGGTGCGGCCGCTCGGCGTCGAGCATGTGCGGCGCCAAGCCGAAGAGATGGAGCGGCAGGCTTATCGTTTCTACGTCGAAGCGGCCAAGCGGACCACCGACGCCTCAACCCGCAAGCTGCTGGACTGGTTGGCGGCGGCCGAACTCGGCCACGAGAATTCCGCGCATGAATTGGAGCGGAAGCACCTCCCGGGCGAGGTCAAGGAGGAGGAAGCGAGTGTCGAGCAACGCCAATTCATCCTGACCTATGTGCAGCCGGGGCTTGCCGGTCTGATGGACGGGTCGGTATCGACACTGGCGCCGATCTTCGCCGCCGCCTTCGCCACGCATGCGACGTTCCAGACCTTCCTCGTCGGCCTGGCCGCCTCGATCGGGGCCGGCATTTCGATGGGTTTCACCGAGGTGGCCTCCGACGACGGCAAGCTTTCGGGGCGCGGTTCGCCGCTCAAGCGGGGCTTGACCGTCGGCGTCATGACGACGCTGGGCGGGCTCGGCCACGCGCTGCCCTACCTCATCCCTTATTTCTGGACGGCCACGATCGTCGCGGCGGTCGTGGTGTTCTTCGAGCTCTGGGCGATCGCCTTCATCCAGAACCGCTACATGCAGACGCCGTTCTGGCGCGCCGCC
>RXJA01000279.1 GCA_003963455.1 Hyphomicrobiales bacterium | reverse complement strand
CAAGCCGCCCGTCTCGGCGATCAGCATCGCATCGGGCGCGGCGGTCTCGGCCAGTTGCTTCTCGATCAGCTTGGCGACCTCGGTTGAGCCGGTGAAGCACACGCCTGCGATGCGCGGATCGGCAGTCAGCGGCGCGCCGACCGACGGGCCGTCGCCCGGCAGAAGCTGGATGACATCCTCCGGAACGCCTGCCTCGCGCAGCATCTCGACGGCGCGGAAGGCAATCAGAGGCGTCTGCTCGGCGGGCTTGGCGATGACCGAATTGCCGGTGACCAGTGCCGCGGCAATCTGGCCGGTGAAGATCGCCAGCGGGAAATTCCAAGGCGAGATGCAGACGATCGCGCCGCGCGCTTCGGTGCCCGCCTCGGCATTCGCCGCCTCGGCCGCGTAATAGCGCAGGAAGTCGACCGCCTCGCGTACCTCGGCGACGCCGTCGGCCAGCGACTTGCCGGCCTCGCGGGTGGCGAGAGCGAAGAACTCGGCCGCATTGGCCTCGTAGAGGTCGGCGGCGCGGTTGAGGATCGCGGCGCGCTCGGCAACCGGACGTTTCGCCCAGGCGGGTTGCGCGTCGACGGCGATGCGCACGGCGGTCGCCACCTGCTTGGCCGCCGCCTCATGCACCGTGCCGACCACCTCGTCCGGCTTGGCCGGATTGACGATCTGGCGCGGCTTGCCGTAGCCGGCCGCGCGGGTGACAGGCTTAGCGTGCCAACGATCAGCGCCCGCAAACGCGGCCCTCGCCTTCTCGACGGCCGCGAGCGTCACCGGATCGGTGATGTCGAAGCCTTTCGAGTTGCGACGTCCGGCGCCGAAAATCGCGGCCGGACGCGCGATCGCGGGATTGGCGGCGGGACCCTGTGCCTCGACGGCCTCGAGCGGATCACGCGCGATCTCCTCGGGCTCGACCTCCTCGTCGGTCAACTGATGGACGAAGGATGAGTTGGCGCCGTTTTCCAGCAGGCGCCGCACCAGATAGGCGAGCAGGTCGGAATGCGCGCCGACCGGCGCGTAGATGCGGCAGCGTGTGCCTTCGGCCTGGCGCACCGTCTCGTGCAGCGCTTCGCCCATGCCGTGCAGGCGCTGGAATTCGAAGCTCTCGCGATCCTTCGCCATCGACAGGATGGCGGCAACCGTGTGCGCGTTATGCGTCGCGAACTGCGGATAGATGCGATCGGTCATCGACAGCAGCTTCTTCGCGCAGGCCATGTAGGAGACGTCGGTGTTGGCCTTGCGGGTGAAGACCGGATAGCCGGACAGGCCGAGCGTCTGCGCCCGCTTGATCTCGGTGTCCCAATAGGCGCCCTTCACCAGCCGCACCATGATCCGGCGGTCGTATTTTTTCGCCAGCGCATAGAGCCAGTTGATGGCGAAAGCCGCGCGCGGACCGTAGGCCTGGACGACGACGCCGAAACCGTCCCAGCCGGCGAGCTCCGGCTCGGCCAGCACACGCTCGATGACGTCGAGCGACAGGTCGAGCCGGTCGGCTTCCTCGGCATCGATGTTGAGGCCCATGCGCGAATGCCGGGCGGCAAGCGCCAACGACAGGAGCCGTTCGGCCATCACCGGCAGCATCGTCTCCCGTTGCGCCACCTCGTAACGCGGATGCAGCGCCGACAGCTTGACCGAAATGCCGTGATTGTAGCGGATGTCGGGACCGTTGGACCCGGAATCGAGCGAGGAGATCGCATCCGCATAGGCGCGGTGATAGCGCAGCGCGTCGGCCTCGGTGCGGGCCGCCTCGCCCAGCATGTCGAAAGAATAGAGGTAGCCCTTCTGCGTCATCGGCCGGCCGCGCTTGACGGCCTCGGCGATGGTGCGTCCCAGCACGAACTGCTCGCCCATCTCGCGCATCGCCGCGGCGACCGCCTTGCGGATCACCGGCTCGCCAAGCCTGCGCACCATGGCGCGCAGCGTGCCTTCGATACCGCCCTCGCCTTCGTCGAGCACGCGGCCCGTCAGCATCAGCGCCCAGGTCGAGGCGTTGACGAAGATCGAGCTGGAGCCGCCCGAATGCGCCGACCAGTCATGCGGCGCGATCTTGTCGGCGATGAGATCGTCCATCGTCTCGGTGTCGGGCACGCGCAGCAGCGCCTCGGCCAGGCACATCAGCGCCACGCCTTCCTTGGTGGAGAGCCCATAGGCCGAGAGGAAGACCTCCATGAGCCGGGGGTCGGTCGAGCCGCGCACCGCGCGCACCAGATCGGCCGCGCGGGCCGAGATCGCCCTGCGCTCCTCCGCCGAAAGCCCCGCCGTCGCCGACAGGCGCTTCACCGCCTCATCTTCGTCGGGCAAATAATTGGCGCGGATCTGCTGGCGGATGGCGTCGAGCGGCATGTCGGGTCCATGAAAAGCGAACATTGGCAAGCGGTCTGGCCACTGCCTGACCGTTTGGCGCAAGCTAGCACAGCTGCGCATTTCAGTCGGTCCAAAGAAATCGACAGGATAGTCCAATCAGACTATCATATAGGCTAGAGCCTTGTCATTTCGACCGCGATTTCGATGACCGAAGACCAATTGGACCGCATCGACCGCAACATCCTGTCCGCGCTTGGGCGCGACGGCCGGCTTTCGATGTCTGAACTGGCTTCAAAGGTCGGCCTCTCGAAGACGCCGGTGCAGGCGCGTGTGAAGCGGCTGGAGAAGGATGGCTACATAAGGGGCTACCGCGCAGTCATCGACCGCGAACGCATGGGCGAAGGCCATGTCGCCTTCGTCCAGGTAAAGCTGTCGGACACGCGCTCGGCGGCGCTCGACGCCTTCAACCGCGCCGTTCAGACCGTGCCGGAGATCGAGCAATGCCACATGATGGCATCGAGCTTCGATTATCTCTTGAAGGTCCGCACCACCGACATCGCCGCCTATCGCCGCGTGCTCGGCGAGCGGATCTCCGCGCTCCCTCATGTCGCCCAGACCTCGACCTTCGTGGCGATGGAGACGGTGAAGGACAGGTAGCTAGTCGGATAGCGTCTTCAGGAAAGCCACCAGGGCCGCGCGCTCGCGCTCGGACAGGTCGAGCGGATGCACCTCGGACACACCTTCGACGGCAAGTGGCGCTTTCGAATAATGCGCCGCCACTTCGTCGAGCGTCGCGAACTGGCCGGCATGCATGTAGGGCGGCCGGTCGCCCACGCCCCTGAGCGACGGCGTCTTGTACGCGCGCATGATCTGCGGCCCGTCCTTCACCATGAAACGCAGCTCGCGGCAGGCGTTTTCATCGCCGTCGCGGAATTTGCCGAGACAATTGAACGGATCGGCTTGAACCTGCGCCACGGCATCGACCCGGCCCCGGTCCAACGGCAGGCCATCGACCGGCGGCACGCCAGTGTTGTGGAAGGAGTTGTCGGTGAAGCGCGGACCGTTGTGACAGGTCACGCAATTGGCCTTGCCGATGAACAGCTTCAGCCCGAGGATCTCTTCCGGCGAGAAGGCCGCATCCCCTTCCGGCTTGGCGCCGGTCGCCAGATCGATGGCAAAACGGTCGAAGCGCGTCTGTCCGGGCTCGATCGAACGCTCGAAGGCGGCAATCGCCTTGCCGATATTGGCATAGACGCGGTTGACGTCGTCTTGCTGGCTGCCGGGCATGGCGTTCCACGCCGCCTTCTCCGCATCCGTACCGAGCGGGCTGGCATTGGCCGGCACGGTGGAAAGATCCGGCAACGGCCCGAAGATGCGCTCATAGCGCTCGCCGAACCGCTTCCTGATGTAATGCGCGAAGGCGGCCCGGTTGCCGGCCTGCTCCAACGGATTCTCGAGCGGCGTCAGCGCCTGCGCCCACAGGCTGTCACGCCTCCCGTCCCAGAAGAACCACGCATTGCGCGCCACACCCGCCAGCGGCATGGTGCGCCGGTTGGTGTGGCCGACGCCGACCGCCTGTGGCAGGTCGTCCTGGAACTGGCGGTCGATCTTGTGGCAGGTCGAGCAGGACACCGTGCCGTCGCGGCTCATGCCGACATCGAAGAACAGCGTCGAGCCGAGCGCGGCGGCCGCCGGCGCATCCGCATACTGGTTCGTGGTGTCGGGTTTCAATGACGGCAGCGTGTTCAGCGCCAGCGACGCAATGGTCTTCTTCTCGGCGTCGCTGAATTGCGGCTCGCCGCAACCGCCCAACAGGGCGAGAACGGCCAAGGCCAGCAGGCTTGCGACTCCGGCCAGAAGCCTCATTGCCCGCTCACAACACGACGTTGAAGACGACGGAATCGGAGCCGGCCGCCGCCGAAATGCCAAAGTGCAGCTGCCACCAGCCGCTCATCGTGAACTTCACGCCGTCGATGCGGTAGCGCCCCTCGCCCAGGTAATCGGTCGCCTGCGGGCTTGTCGGCAGGCCGTGATCGTGCTGCGGCATCCCACCGGAAACGGTGATGGCCGCCCCTTCCACCGGCGCGCCGGCGGCGGTCTTCAGCGTCAGCAGCCAGGATTGCAACTCGCCCTGCCGGATGACGCCGTGCTCCGGTTCGAAGCTCGCGATGAACAGGCCGTTGGCTGTCTTCTTGGAGCGCGAAATGTCCGGGCCGGACGTCGAGTGCGGCAGCGTCAGATAGACCGCGGCCACGATGCCGACCAGCAGAACGGCCAGACCGAGACCCGCAAGAATGTAACGCCATATCGATGCCAAACCCGTTCCTCTTCGGCTGCTAACGTTAAGGGCCGCCCATCGCGTCCCGCCCTGCCTGTGGGAAATCGCTTCTGGCGCAAAATTCACCGGTAGCCAAGCATGGCGCTGCCGGCCGCGAAAAGCTACAGCAACAAGGTCTTGGGAAGGGATGTCCGCATGGCCAACGGTGTCGCGTCGATCGGCGAATGCATGCTGGAACTGTCGGGCCAGACCGGTTCGAACTGGCGCATGGGCTTTGCCGGCGACACCTTCAACACGCTCTGGGCATTGCACGCGTTGAGCCCGGACCGGCCCGCGACCTATGTATCGGCCTTCGGCGACGACCCCTTCTCGCGCGACCAGATCGCCTTCTTTGGCCAGAACGGCATCGGCATTGGCAACAGTCCGGTCATTGCCGGCGCACGCCCCGGCCTTTACGCTATAACCTTGACCGGGGCCGAGCGCGCCTTCACCTACTGGCGAAGCGACGCCGCCGCGCGCCAGCTCGCCTCAGATCCGGCGGCGCTGGCGAAAAGCCTTGAAAACCAGGCGCTTGTGTACTTTTCCGGAATCACCTTGGCAATTCTGGATGAGGCGGCGCGCAAAACCCTGCTTTCGGCCGTGGCGACCGCCCGCAAGGCCGGCTCGCTCGTCGCCTTCGACCCGAACTACCGGCCGCGTCTGTGGCTGAACCGCGAGATGGCGCAGGCCGCCACCCTGGAAGCGCTCGCCACCGCCGACATCGCCCTGCCGACCTTCCCTGACGAGCAGATGCTGTTCGGGGACCCGACGCCGCGGGCAACGGCGGAACGCCTTGGCAAGCTGACTGGCGAGGTAGTGGTCAAGAATGGCGAGCAGCCGGCCCTGATTGCGCTGAACGGCGCTTCACAAACCGTGGACGCGGTGCACGTGGCCGCCCCCGTCGACACCACCGGCGCCGGCGATTCCTTCAACGGCGGCTATCTTGCCGCGCGGCTTGCCGGCCATGCGCCCGCCGAGGCGGCGCGCCGTGCGCACACAGTCGCCGCCGCGGTCGTGCAGGTTCGCGGCGCGCTCGCCCCGTTCGAAACGTTGAGGGCGGCCTTCGAAAGTTAAGCGCCGCCGAAGCTTACGCGCTTATTACTTCAATATCAGAGAACCTTAGGGCAGCCGGAACCGGTATTCCGTCACCTGATGATAGATCTGCCCCGGCCACAAAGTCGCTTGCGGGAAATAAGGCCGGTTCGGCGCATCGGGCCAGGTCTGCGCTTCAAGGCAGAAGCCCGAAAACGCCTTGTAACGGCGGCCTTCGAGACCCGGCGACGTCGGCGCGACATACTGGCCGATATAGAGCTGGAGGCCTGGCTCGGTGGTCCACACTTCCATCTCGACGCCGGAATTGGCGCCTTGCACCCAGGCCGCCTGATGCAGCGGCCCGCGGCTGGAGGCAAGGCAGAAATTCATGTCATAGCGAAGCTGCTCGCCCTCCATTTCCATGCGCAACGGCCGCGCCTGCCGGAAATCGTAAGCCGTGCCGTCGACCGGCTTCACCACGCCGGTCGGGATCATTTCGTCATCGACGGGCGTGTAGGCGCCGGCGTTGAGCATCAGCCGATGGTCGAGGATGTCGCCCGCCCCGCCGTCGTCGAGATTGAAATAGGAGTGCTGCGCGAGATTGCAGAGCGTCGGCTCCTCGCAGGTCGCGGTCAGCTCCATGCTGAGCGTGCCGGGGATCTTCAGCCGGTAGGTGCAGGTGACGTCTAGCGCGCCCGGGAAGCCCATGGCGCCGTCCGGGTCGTGCAGCGTCAGCGTCACGAAATCGCGGCCGTGCAGCGAGACCGTCCACGGCCGGTGGAAATAGCCCTCCGTGCCGCCATGCAGCGTGTGCTTGCCGAGAAAATTGCGTTCCGTCTGGTAGCGCTTGCCGGCAATGGTGAAGCGGCCGCCGCCGATGCGGTTGGCGAAGCGGCCGACGACGGCGCCGAAGAAGGCACGGTCGGTCTCGTAAGGCTCGAAGCGGTCGTAGCCCAGCACCAGCGGCGCATCATGGCCGGTGAGCCTGAGATCCTGGACGATCGCGCCGAGGCCGATGATGTTGGCGGTGAGGCCGCCTCCCCGGATCGTGAACCGGCGCACGGCCTCGCCCGCCTGTGTCGTGCCGAAGACCTCGCCGTCTTTCATCGCCATGCCCGAAATGCCATTGCCTGATCCGTGGATTTAGGCTGGCTGCGCATAATCAGGCAAGGGCAGGTTCGAAGCCCGCCCCTGCCCATGAATTGGCGTCAGAGTCCGAGGCCGCCGAAGCAGGCATATTTGGTGTCGAGATAATCCTCGATGCCTTGATGCCCGCCTTCGCGGCCGAGGCCCGATTCCTTGACGCCGCCGAACGGCGCCTCGGGCGTGGTGATCAGGCCTTCATTGACGCCGACCATGCCGTATTTCAGGCCTTCCATGACCCGGAAGGCGCGGCCGAGATCGCCGGTGTAGAAATAGGCGGCGAGACCGAACTCGGTGTCGTTGGCCAAGGCGACCGCCTCTTCCTCTGTCTCGAACTTGAACACGGGCGCGATCGGCCCGAAGATCTCTTCCTTCATGAAACGCATGTTCGGCGTCGCACCGGAGATCACCGTCGGCTGGAAGAACGAGCCGCCCAGCGCATGACGCTTGCCGCCAGCGACGACCTTGCCGCCCTTCGACGTCGCGTCGGCGATGAATTCCTCGACCTTCTCGACCGCCTTCTCGTCGATCAGCGGTCCCTGCTGCACGCCTTCCTCGAGGCCCGAGCCGACCTTCAGGTTGTTGCTGGCCGCGGCGAGCTTCTCTACGAACTTGTCGTAGATGCCGGCCTGCACGAGGAAGCGGTTGGTGCACACGCAGGTCTGGCCGGAATTGCGGTACTTGGCGGTGATGGCGCCCGCGACCGCACGGTCGACATCGGCGTCGTCGAAGACCAGGAACGGCGCGTTGCCGCCGAGTTCCATCGACACTTTCTTGACCGTCGAGGCCGACTTCTGGATCAGGATCTTGCCGACTTCGGTCGAACCGGTGAAGGTGATCTTCTTGACCAGCGGATTGGCACAGATCTCGTCGCCGATCTCGCCGGCCGAGCCCGTGACGACATTGACGACGCCTTTCGGGAAGCCGACTTCCTCGACGAGCGCGCCCCAGGCGAGGCCCGAATAGGGCGTCTGCGAGGCCGGCTTCACCACCGCCGTGCAGCCGGCGGCCAAGGCCGGGCCGATCTTGCGGGCAAGCATGGAGGACGGGAAATTCCACGGTGTGATGGCGGCGATGACCCCGACCGGCTCCTTGGTCACCAGGATGCGGCGGTCGCCCCATGGCGAGGGCACGATGTCGCCATAGACGCGGCGGCCTTCCTCGGCGAACCACAGGATGTAGGCCGCGGCCGAGCCGATCTCGCCCTTGGATTCGGTGAGCGACTTGCCCTGCTCGATCGTGAGCAACTCGGCCAGCACGTCCTGATTGTCCATCATCGCGTCATGCAGCTTGCGCAACAGCTTCGAGCGCTCGAGCGCGGTGGTCTTGCGCCAG
>RXJA01000170.1 GCA_003963455.1 Hyphomicrobiales bacterium | reverse complement strand
TTGGAGTGGGCCTTGCGCAGATTGGCGGCGCCGCGGTTGTAGACATAACCGACATCCTCGATCGCCTTGCGCACCCTGGTCGCCGTTTCAGGCCGGATCAGCCCGCTGCCCTGCAGCACGAGCGACACCGTCGATTTGGACACGCCGGCCTCGCGGGCGATGTCCAGGATCGTCGCCTTGGCCCGGCTGGCCATGCTCGTCGCGTCCTCCACGTCTTTTGATCGAATTTATTGGAACGTTCTAATCACTGTTCCAAATCGGAGTCAATCGTGATTCCCGCACGATTCGAAAAATTGATTGAAACGGTCCAAAACCGCAAACAATGCAAGGGTCTTCATATGGAAGGGACATGCTCAGCCGCCCTGCTTTCCATGAATATAAAGGTTCTTGATTTATTGGAACGTTCCATCTATAGGGGCCGCAACGGGAGAGTTCGATGGACATCACCTTGCCTGCGGAAAACGGCGATCGGGTCAGCTACCGGCTCGTCGGCAAACCGGTCGAGCCGAGCAAGAGCGCGCATTTTTCGCGCATCGCCTATGCCGCAGCCCATGTCGTTGCCGACCCCTTCACCATGACCAATCCATGGTCGCGGCCAGCGGTCGACTGGGACAGGACGATGGCATTTCGTCATCACCTGTGGCGGCTCGGCTTCCGCATCGCCGAGGCCATGGACACGTCTCAGCGCGGCATGGGTTTCGACTGGGCGAGCGCGAAGGAACTGATCCGCCGCTCGATCGCCGAGGCCAGGACGCTACCGGCCGCCGACCTCGCCTCGGGAGCGGGGACCGACCATCTGGCGCCGGCGGCGGCCAAGACGCTCGACGACGTCATCCGCGCCTATGAGGAACAATTCGCCTTCATCGAGGGCGAGGGCGGCAAGGCCATCATGATGGCGAGCCGCGCGCTGGCGGCGGTTGCAAAAGGGCCGGACGATTATGCCCGCGTCTATGACCGGATGCTCTCCCAGGCATCGGGCAAGGTCATCCTGCACTGGCTGGGCGACATGTTCGATCCGGCGCTCAAGGGCTACTGGGGCAGCAATGATTTCGAAGCCGCGCTCGATACGGTCGTCGCCATCATCGAGCGGCATGCCGGCAAGGTCGAGGGCATAAAAATATCGCTGCTCGACGCCGGCAAGGAAGTGCTTTTGCGCGACCGTCTGCCCGATGGCGTCGTGATGTTCACCGGCGACGATTTCAACTATCCCGAGTTGATCGCCGGCGACGGCAAAAGGCACTCGCACGCGCTGCTTGGCATCTTCGATGCGATCGCCCCAGTGGCAAACGCCGCGCTGGTGAAGCTCGCCGAGGGCGAGCGGGCAGGCTACGACGCCCTGATGGCGCCGACCGTGCCACTGTCGCGAAAAATCTTCGAGGCGCCGACCGAGTATTACAAGGCCGGAATCGTCTTGATGGCATGGCTGAACGGGCATCAGGACCACTTCACCATGATCGGCGGCATGCAGTCGGCGCGCGGCATATGCCACTACGCGGATGTCTTCCGCCTCGCCGACCAGGCCGGCCTGCTGGCAGACCCCGATCTTGCCGCCGCCAGGATGAAGACCCTGCTGGCGATGGCAGGCATCTGAGAAATCCCCCGCGCGGGGGATTTGCGTTCCGCCGGTAAATCTGTATTCGCTTGCCGGGATCGGCGCGGACGGATACGGCAATGGCGGACAAAAACGCCCAGGCAGACAAAGTCGCCCTTATCACCGGTGTCACCGGGCAGGATGGGGCTTATCTGGCCGAACTGCTGCTCGGGAAAGGCTACATCGTGCACGGCGTCAAACGCCGGTCGTCCTCGTTCAACACCGGGCGCGTCGACGACATCTATGTGGACCCGCATGAGAGCGGCGCGCGCTTCTTCCTGCATCATGGCGATCTGACCGACGCGACCAGTCTGATCCGCCTCGTGCAGGAGACCAAGCCCAGCGAAATCTACAATCTCGGCGCCCAAAGCCACGTCCAGGTGAGCTTCGAGACGCCGGAATACACGGCCAATGCCGATGCGCTCGGAACGCTGAGGCTTCTGGAGGCGATCCGCATTCTCGGCCTGGAGAAATCGGTGCGCTTTTACCAGGCTTCGACCTCGGAGCTCTATGGCCAGGTCAAGGAAACTCCACAGAACGAAACCACGCCGTTCCAACCGCGCTCACCCTACGCGGCGGCCAAGCTCTACGCCTACTGGATCACGATCAACTACCGTCAGGCTTACGGCATGTTCGCCGCCAACGGCATCCTGTTCAACCACGAGAGCCCGACGCGCGGCGAAACCTTCGTCACCCGCAAGATCACGCGCGCCGTTGCCGCGATCCATCATGGGCTGCAGGACACGCTCTATCTGGGCAACATCGATGCCCGTCGCGACTGGGGACATGCGCGCGACTATGTCGAAGGCATGTGGCGCATCCTGCAGCATGGCAAGCCGGACGACTTCGTGCTCGCGACAGGCGAGGCCCATTCGGTGCGCGAATTCGTGGAACTCGCCTTCGCCGAGACCGGGCGCGCCATCCGCTGGCAGGGCGAGGGCGCCGATGAAGTCGGCGTCGACGCGGCCACCGGCGCCGCGCTGGTGCGGATCGATCCGCGCTACTTCCGGCCGACCGAGGTGGAAACGCTGGTCGGCGATGCCGCCAAGGCAAGGAATGTTTTGGGCTGGTCTCACACCATCGGCTTCAGGGGCCTGGTCGAGGAGATGGTGAGGGCCGACCTGGCGCGCGCCGCCGGCGATGCACGGCGTAACGGTCGTTCCACCTAGGAATATGGGTATGGAAGAAAGCTTCGATCTCAAGGGAAAGCGCATTTTCGTTGCCGGCCATCGTGGCATGGTCGGCTCGGCGCTGGCGCGCCGCCTTGCGGGCGAGGACTGCGAGATCGTGACGGTGGAGCGGAGCGAACTCGACCTTCTCGACCAGGCCGGCGTGCGCCGCTGGATGCAGGACCGGCAGCCCGACGCGGTGATCATGGCGGCCGCCAAGGTCGGCGGCATCCTGGCCAATAACAGCTTCCCGGTGGATTTCCTTTACGAAAACCTCGTCGTGCAGTCCAACGTCATCGAGGCCGCCTTCCGCAGCGAGGTGCGGAAACTCCTCTTCCTGGGCTCGTCCTGCATCTATCCGAAACTCGCGCCGCAGCCGATCCCGGAAGACGCGCTGCTCACCGGCCCGCTTGAACCCACCAACGAATGGTATGCCGTCGCTAAGATCGCGGGATTGAAACTTTGCCAGGCCTACCGACGGCAATATGGCGCCAATTACATCTCCGCCATGCCGACCAATCTCTACGGTCCGGGCGACAATTTCGACCTCGACAGCAGCCATGTCGTGCCGGCGCTGATGCGCAAGGCGCATGAGGCGAAACGCGCCGGTCAAAAGACCCTGCAGGTGTGGGGGTCGGGCCGGCCGATGCGAGAATTCCTGCATGTCGACGACGCGGCCGACGCCTTTGTCTGGCTTTTGAGGAATTATTCCGGTGACAGCCACGTCAATGTCGGGAGCGGCGAGGACGTCACGATAGCCGAGCTTGCCCGAACCATCGTCTCGGTCGTCGGCCTGAGTGCCGAGATCACCTTCGATCCGAGCAAGCCGGACGGCATGGCGCGCAAGCTGCTGGATGTGTCGCACCTGTCCGCAACCGGCTGGCGTCCGAAATACACGCTGCGCGACGGGTTGAAACAGACCTATGCGTGGTTCCTCGAACATGTCGGGGGAGGCGATATCCGTCTTGGCCCGGCATGATGCCCAGTCGAAACTCATAGCGGCGACCAGGGAGGACGGTTTGGGCGGCCGCCTCTTGGCCATGGTCAACGCGAAGTCCCTTGCCGACACGCTTGGCTATCGCTTCGGCTTTACCTGGAGGCCGTTGCATGACGATAGATTTCACTCCGTCGAGAAGGTCGACAAGATATTCTCCGCCGATTTTGTCGAGAAGCACTGGCTGGGGGAGAAGGTCGAACCATCGGGTTTCGATGTCCTCGAGGAGGCGGCCTTTACCCGTGCCGGTCTCGATGCCGCGGCGGGACGGCGAGGTCTCCGCGGCTGGATCTGCAACGAGTTTCAGATACAGGATTTTTTTCACGGCGGGCCCGAATTGGTCCGGCGATCGGAGACATTGCGGGGTTTCGGCTTTTCCCAGGCCGTGAACGAGGCGCTCGATGCCGCCGACAGGCCCCCCTTTCCGGGGCCGGTCGCCGCCTTGCACCTTCGCAGCGGCGACATCGTGCGCGGCAGATATCGCTCCATGCTGGATTTCAGCAACAAGGTGGTGGCCTCGACCTTGGTCAAGTCCATCGTGTCTGAACTTTCTTCGAAAGGCCTGACAACCCTGCTGATCGGTCAGGATCGCGCGACGCTCGAATATCTGCGGTCCGAAACCGGCGCATTGCTGAGCGACGATCTGGGGGCGGCGGAATTCGAGGATGAGACGCTCAGGGCGTTTTTCGAAATGAGGCTGATGGCGCGGTGCCGGACGATCTATGCCGGCAGCAGCGTCTATGCATCCGTCGCCTCGACGATGGGCGATATCGCTCTCGTCCACCCGAAAACCTTGTTCGACGGTTCGAGAGCCGCGGAAATGATTCTGGGCGAACTGAGCCGTCATCAGGGCGATTACCACCCGCTCGAGGCCGCCTTCGGCTATCAAACCGCATTTCTCGATCTGGAAGATCAAATCAGTCCCGCGCGGGCAAGAGACATCCTCGAAAAGGCTTTCGCGCTCGATCCGGAGAACGACATCTATCCGCTCAAGGTCGCGGCGGCGTTTTTCCGCGAACGTGACTACCAGTCCGGTGAAGCTGTTTTGAAAGCGCTCATGACCAGGCAGTTCGAAGCCTCTCCCGCAATGCCATTGCGCGCGATTGACGTGTTGGTTTGCCGGTCGTGGCGCGGCCTGGTCATGTCGAAGGATTTCGAATCCTTCTTCGCGGCGGCCGCCGATGGTCATCCCTACGCCGCGGCATGCTCGGCGCATATCCTCCAAATCGTGTTCGGGCAGCTGAAACCGGCCCGCCGGATGATTGCGATGTCGCTGGAGGCGGAACCGGCCAATGCCTTGTTCAAGAGAATCCAGCGGCACATCAGGCCATTGACGACGCCTCAGTCCGGGCTCCTGGCGAAGGCGCGGCTACGGCTCTGGAAGGCCGGAATCCGAATATAGGCGACTGCGGTCATGACGGGTGCCCGGCGGGGGCCCCCTATGGAACGAGCTTTGTGTTCGATCGCTGGCCGATCAGCGGCTGGCTTCCTGGCCGAGCCTCCTATTGATTTTTCAATCTACAAAGTTGGAACAGGACGCGCTCAATCGACGCCGTCTTGACCAAGGTGAGCACATGGAAGTTCCAGGTTTGAAAGGGCGGGTAGCGGTCATCACCGCGGCCGGTCAAAACATCGGCAAGGCTACCGCCCTGGCGTTCGCTCGAGCCGGATCGCACATCGTCATAACCGGGGGCAGCGACGCGGCCAAGATCGAGGCCGTGGCGGACCAGGCTCGGTCCCTCGGCGTCGAAGCGATGGCATCCATCTGCGACGGCACTGACGAGACCGCCATGAACGCCTTGGTCCAAAGGGCGGTCGCAGAACTGGGTGGCGTCGACATCGCGGTATCCTGCGTGGGGATAAGACCTCATCAGCCGATCGACGAGATCAGCCTTCAAGATTGGCAAAGGGTGATCACCACCAATCTCGGATCGGCTTTCATCCTGACACAGGCGGTGCTGCCCCACATGCGCCAGAGGAAACACGGGCGCCTGCTCTATATGGCCGGCACCGATGCGCTTTTCCCGTTGGCAAACAGGGCGCATGTCGTCGCTGCGAAACACGGCATGCATGGCCTGGCCAAGGCCGTGGCGCTGGAATGCGGTCCGGACGGGGTGACCGCCAACAGCATTGCCCCTGGATGGCTGGACACCGACAGGAACGCGGCGTGGTATCCCCATCTCGTGGAAACCTACGAGCATGTGAAAGCGACCGTGCCGCTAAGGACGCTGGGGACCGCTGAGGACGTCGCCAACGCCTGCCTCTATCTTGCGTCGGACATGGGCAAGTTCGTCACTGGACATTTGTTGCACATCAACGGCGGCGAGTTCATGGTTTAGGCCTGCAATCTTTGGGGAGCGTTCCAGCGTGAAGGGATACTGGCTCATCGTCGGCACCGAGATTTCGGACCAGGAAGCGCAGGCCGAATACAGCCGCCTGTGGAAGCCGATCGGCGAAAAATACCAGGCAAGGACCAACACGACCAAACAGCCGCCCCTGCTGATCGAGGCGCGGGACGCCAAGCGCATGGTTCTGGTGGAATTTCCATCCCTGGAAATCGCCAGGGCCTGCTATGCCGACCCGGCCTATGAGGAAGCCATGCGGTTCGCGCTGAAAGCGTCGAATCGCGTGCTCGTTATGTTCGAAGGGGATCTCGGGTAGCAGCGACGAGCAGGGCTGCCCAAGCATTCCAGGCCAGACGGGGACGACTGAACTATTGAAAGGATGGTCGGCGTGACAAGGATTGAACTTGTGACCCCTGCAATATCAACGCAGTGCGTGCTCTGTTTTCATTGGGAAAATCGGCCGCAGAAAAGCGTGAACAGAGCAAAAAACATTCGAACATATCTGTGCCGTTTATGCGCCGAACTCGCATGTCGGGTGACGCATCAGGAAAGTGAGGAAACTCAGCTAGGACTTAGTGAGAGCGAGCGCCGACGAAGATGCCGGTGAGCACCATTCCAAAAGGGCCAATGACCCGTCACAGCGGTGCTGCCCACAAGAAATCCAGAACACTTTCGCCGAGCAACTCAGCCTCGCGCTCTTGGTCATCGCTGGACTTTGCAAGTATCTTCTTCTGCGTTAATAGAGCCATTGGCCGGCACTGAGGAAGAATCTGCAACAGAAGGTGCCATCTAAGGACCGGGGGCGAAGCTGAAGTGAAAATCAACAGAACGATTATTCTGGCAGTGACATTCAGTGCTTTTTTGCAACTGACGGCAAACGCTGAGACAAAATCGGCCGCATACCAAGCCGGTTACATAATGTCGGCTTTCGGTACATGTCCGGTTACGGCCATATATGGACGCATGGGCAAATTTATAAAATACATGGGCACAAAGGATTACAATCGCGGCTTTGCCGCCTTTGAGGTTGATTTTAAAAAAAATTCTCGGCCAAGCAAATTATGCTTCGATACGGCTCGTGAAGGCGATTTCTTCACCGTGCGCTAGGCCGTGAACCCATAAATTCGGGAGAGGACGTGTTCACTCTGGCGGCTTAAAAAAATAAGCGTCCAGGGGGAACCGATCTCCCTCGCACATCAGTTTTCCGCCGCCCTCTTCAAAGGTCCGCAAGGTCCATCGCGTGAAATCGATTGCGAGACATAAGGCCTGAAGTGGATCGCCTCCAGCAATGCAGATCGGTCTCTGGAAATTGCCCAGTGAGACGACGCAACGCCACTGCATGTCACGCTCAAGAAACGGACGCTGGACTTCCAGTTTGAACTGTATCGAAGGACCGTCAGCGGGGACAGCCTCAAGTTCTAACGATACGACGGGCGCCACCTCGCTCATGCGAATAGGCTTAATCGAAAAGAACGGTGTCGGCTATCAGCGCCTCGCAACTTTGGCAGCTTTCCTGTTTTACGGGAATATGATTCAGCATCGGGCATGAGCCGATATGATCTGACCGATTTCGAGTGGCGCGTTGATCGGGCCGCTGCTTCCCAACAAGCCGCGAGGCGTGCTGCGCGTCGATGACCGCCAGTTGCTGGACGGCATCTTCTGGGTGCTGCGTTCCGGTGCTCCCTGGCGCGACCTGCGATTGCAGCTGAGGGGACGATGCGCGCAAGACAAGGCCGCGCACCTTTAGATGGGCTGCTCGAAGCGGAACAAACAAAACGAAGTCCACGCATGGCGGAGGTGGGGCGCATATTGGCGGACAAGGCATATCACTGGCCTCGTTTTTCTAATGCACGTTCCAAGGAAATAGCGATAACCCACTTCCGAGATGTATGGCACGTCGAATGTTCGAAGGACCAAACGCCGGCGAAATGAGGTTCTGTCCCGTTTCTGTGCCAACCGGCACTACGGGTTAGCTAAGTTATTGGAAGGATGGTGGGCGTGACAAGGATTGAACTTGTGACCC
>RXJA01000392.1 GCA_003963455.1 Hyphomicrobiales bacterium | reverse complement strand
CTGATGCGCGACATCAGCCTGACGCGGCTGGCCGACAGCAGCCGGCCGGCGCGGCTGGCGGCAAGGGCGTAGGTCGAGTCCGACATGGCGGCGAAGATCATCGCGGTCAGGCCCATGACCACGATCTGCAGCGTGTAATTGCCTTGCGGCGCGATGAATTGGGGGAAGAAGGCGCCGAAGAAGACGAGCGTCTTGGGATTGGAGATCGCCACAAGAAAACCCTGCAGGAAGAAGCCGCCGCGCGGCTTCTTCGCCGACCCGTCCGGGTTCAGCGCGCCTTTTGCGCGGAACATCTGCACGCCCATCCAGATCAGGTAGGCGGCGCCGATCAGCCGCACCCATTCGAACCAGTGGCCCATGCCGGCGATCAGCGTGTTGAGGCCGATGCCGACGATGGCGATCATGATGGCAAGGCCGGCCTGCGTGCCGGCGACGTTGGCCAGGCCCGCGCGCGATCCGTGACGGATGCTGTTGGCGATGATCAGCGTGACCGTCGGCCCTGGCACCAGGATGATGACGATGCAGGCGACGACATAGGTGGCGTAAAGTTCCAGCGACATGATCTTCCCTCGAACCGGACGGCGCCGACTTGGGCGGAGCGCGATCAATGCATGGGATTGGCGACGGCGCAAGCCGGCCGGTCGGAGCTAACGCGTCAACCCGCCCCTGCCGCCCATGGCAGCGTCGCCTCATAGGCGGCTCCGGCCCTGAGCACGTTCAGGTCGCCGCGCGGGCGGCCGATCAACTGCATGCCCATCGGCCGGCCTTTTGCGTCGAAGCCGGCCGGCACGTTGAGCGCCGGGCAGCCGCCGAGCGTGGCAAAGGCGGAGACCTCCATCCAGCGGTGATAGCTGTCCATGGTGCGCCCCGCGACTTCGCGCGGCCAGTGGGTCGAGACTGCGAAGGGAAAGACCTGCGCGGTCGGCAGAGCGATCAGGTCGAAGCGCTCGAACAGCGACAGCAGCGTCCTATGCCAGGAGGTGCGCCGGATGCTGGCGGCGTGGATTTGCGGCGCGGTGAGGCGCATGGCATGTTCGACTTCCCAGACAGCCTCGGGCTTCAGCAGTTTTCGCTTTTGCGGATCGTCGTAATGCGCTTTCAGGCCGCAGCCGCTGCTTGCTTGGCGCAAGGTGACGAAAGCCTGCCACAGCGCCTCGAAATCGACATCCGGCACCAGCTTTTCGCTGTGGAACGACGCGTCGGCAAAGCGTGTGAGCGCGGCCTCGCAAAGATCGATGACACCCGGTTCCGTCGGCAGATGGCCGCCGAGATCGCCCAGCCAGGCGATGCGGCCGCCGGAGGTTTTTGTCCTCAAGCCGTCGAGGAACGAGCCTTCCTTGGCATACGACAACGGCGCATGCGGATGGTAGCCGGCCTGTTCGTCGAGCAGCAGCGCGATGTCGCGCACGCTGCGGCCCATCGGCCCCTCGACACCCATCTGCGAATAGAAGACTTCGATGTCGGGGCCGGCCGGCACAAGCCCCTGCGAGGGACGAAAGCCGTAGACATTGTTGTAGGCGGCCGGATTGCGCAGCGAGCCGCCGAAGTCGCTGCCGTCGGCGACCGGCAGCATGTCGAGCGCCAGCGCCACCGCCGCGCCGCCGCTTGAGCCGCCGGCGGTGAGCGCCGGGTCGAAGGCGTTGAGCGTCGGGCCGAAGACCGGATTGTAGGTGTTGGAGCCAAGGCCGAATTCCGGGACGTTGGTCTTGCCGATGATGATGGCACCGGCCTTGCGGATGCGCTCGACGAAGAAGTCGTCCGTGTCGGGGATGAAATCGGCGAAGATCGGCGAGCCGAAGGTGGTTCTGAGGCCCTTCGTCAGGGCAAGGTCCTTGATGGCGATCGGCAGGCCGAAGAGCGATCCGGTCTCGCCGCCGCGGGCCAGATGAGCATCGGCCCTGTCGGCCTCGGCCAGGGTATCGCCGCGCTTGCGCAGCGAGACGATGGCGTTGACCAGAGGGTTCACGGCCTCGATGCGATCGAGGAAAGCGCCGACGACTTCGCGCACCGACAGTTGTCGCTGCCTGATCCTGTCGGCGAGATCGACGGCGGAGAGGCGGCAGATGTCGCCGGCCGCCGGCACGGCATGTTTTGTGACGGGACGCATGGCCGCTACCCTGCCGCCAAGGCGGCGTCGACATCCTTTGCCAGTGGAATCGCCGGCTGCGCGCCGGGCTTCAGGCAGGCGAGCGAGCCGGCCGCGGCGGCGCGGGTAAGCGCCTGTTCGAGCGAAAGGCCCGACGATAGGCCGGCTCCGAAATAGCCGCAGAAGGTGTCGCCCGCGCCGACCGTGTCGACCGGCGTGATCTTAAGCGCAGGAACGGTGAGGAAATCGTCCGGCGTGGCGGCCAGCACGCCGTCGCCACCCAGCGTGACGACGATGGCGCGGCCGGTCCTGGCGGCATAGTCGCGCATGCGGGCGGGGCGATCGCGCCCGGAAAGCCCCAGGGCCTCGCCGTAGAGGTCGAATTCGGTTTCGTTGGCGACCGCGTAATCGGCCTTGCCGAGGAAGCCGGCGGCTTCGGCGCGGAAGGGAGCGGTGTTGAGCACGCTGACGGCGCCCGCCGCGCGCGCCGCGTCGAGCGTGGCCTCGACCGTCTGCAGCGGGATCTCGTGCTGCAGGAGCACGACATCGCCTTTTTTGAGGAAAGCCTTGGCGACATCGCCCGGCACCACCGAATCATTGGCGCCCGGCACGACGGCGATGACATTCTCCCCGTCGGCGCCGACCAGGATCAAGGCCGTGCCGGTGGAGGCGAAGCTCTGGCCGACACCAGACAGATCGACGTTCCCGGTCTTGAGCAGGGCGAGCGCCTCGGCGGCGAAACTGTCCTTGCCGACGGCGCCCACCATGCGCACCTGGGCTCCGGCGCGCGCCGCGGCCAAGGCCTGGTTGGCACCCTTGCCGCCAGGCGCTGTGGTGAAGCTGGAGCCGCGCACCGTCTCGCCGGGTTCCGGCAGGCGGTCGACATTGGCGATGAGGTCGAGGTTGATCGAACCGACAATGATAATCAAAAATGCCTCCCGCTGAAGCGGCTCCGTTCGCGCTGGAAGGCGGACCCGCTCCAAGATTCTGCTTTTGCGCAATTCCCGGCGAAAATACGTGAAACGCTTTTCCAGGAATTGCGGACCGGGCGCGAAGCTAGCCGCAAAGCCCGCGGGTTGCCAGATCATGTCGCTGCCAGTGGGGGGCTGGCCCACAGCATCATTCGCAGCGGACCGTGACCTCAGCCTGGTAGCTGCCCGCCGGGAAGATGCCCGGCGACTTGGTGGCGGTCAGATCGACCTGGATCGTATGAGTGCCGTTGGTCAGCTTTTGCGGCGAGCCGCCCGGGATATCCAGTCCCGAGCCGTCCAGGCGGAAGACGGAGGCGAAAGAGACATTGGTGTCGCCGCCGCTCGGCGCCGAAGTGAATGCGGCCGGCGCCGGCGCGGAAACGTTATAGCAATCGATCAGGTTGAGCAGGGTGCAGAGCAGCGAGCTTGCCGTGATGGTGGCGGTGGCGCTCGACCCGCCCGCCTGCTTGGAGCCGAAGATGTTGATCGACGGATTGGCCTTCATCACGCCGGTGTTGCCGATCATGATCGTGCATGTGCCGATGATCGCCGCCCGCGCCGGCGCGCAAAGGCCGGTGACCAGGACGACGGCTAGCAGCGCGCCGCTATTTCCTCTTCTTTTTCCGGCCATCGTCGGTTCCGCCTCGGATGTTCCAGCCCTCATTGGCCCAGGCGGGCGATGACGTGGACGAGGGGGCCGCCGCCGCCACGCTTCCCGTCGTCTGGCCGTCGGGGGCAAGCCCCATCTTAAGAAGCCGCAGTTCCATTTGCAGGCGCTCGACCTCGAGCTCGTAGAGCCGGCTGCAATCCAGCCGCTTGGGCGTGCGGCCGATTGGGATGACGACGCGCCCATAGGTGGCGAGGTCGTTGTTCGACTGGCTGTTGCCGTGGATCAAGCCAAGATCGAAATAGGCGCCCGAGCCCGAAACGGCGGAGCGGCAGGTGGTGCCGTCCGACGCATGCACCTCGTCCTGGCCCTGGGGCAAGGTCACGCCGGGCAAGGTGAAGCCGGTCTGGTTCTGGTTCAGATTGTAGACATCCTCAGCAAACCCGGGACGCGCGACCGCGAGAGCGGCCAGCAACGAAAGGGTCAGAACCTGCGATGTCCGAAAAACTTTCCGCATATCTGTGCCCTTATCTGCGTCTGCTCGCCCGGAAAGGGGATACTCTCGGTACAGATACGCACTTTACGGTCGGTCGCGCCGTCGAACGGAACGACCACGAGAACCGGACGTGACGCCTGTCCGGCAAGAAGGAAGGCGCCCGGCGAGATTTCGGCGGCCACCGGCTGGAAATCCTGATCGTAGACGTGAACTTCCACGCGAATGCGCTTGTCGTAAGGATTGCCGGGAAAGACCCGCACGGCGAAGGCGTCGGTGAAGGAGCTCACCTCGCCGCGCATCGGCGTCATCGACTGCGCCGCCGCCGTGAAAGGAGCCAGGCCGCCCGCGACTGCCGCCGTAATGAGAATCCCAAGCTTCGTCACGGACCATCCCCTTCTATTCGCAGCGAACCGTCACGGTCGCCTGGTAACTGCCGGCGGAAAAGCGGTTGTTGCCGCTCTTTGTGCCGGCGAGATTGACCGCGATCGTCGATGTACCGGGCACGGTGAGCGCGGTCGCGGTACCGGTTTCGGCAATGGTCTGCGCGCCGGTGGTGGCGAAAGTCGGCGTCCAGGTGGTGGCGGTGACGTCGCTTGCCGGCACGGTGGTGGTGGTCACGGGGTCGACGCTGAGCTGCACGCCGCCGGTGGTGTCGACCTGGACGCTGCCGGCCGAGCCGCCGGCATTGTGCGAGCTCAGCGACTGCAGGTTGCTGCTCACCGTCATCGTGCCGTTGGAGTTGACCGTCAGCGTGCAGGTCGCGGTGATGGAGCCGTTGAAAAGGACGTTTCCGGTGGTGGCCGATGCCGTCTGGCAGGCGCAGCCGACCAGCAGGCTTGCAGCCATTGCGGCGCGAGCGAATTTCATTGAGACCCCTCTTTCGAACCGGATGGTGTCGGCTCAACGTAGGGGTATCATTTCTTTATCGTGGTTAATTTAGCGTTAAATGAAACAATAATGCGGAGCAACCGACAAAGCAACCGGCGAAACCTTAGGTTGTCACCGGTTGCATTCAAGGAGTAGTTTCGAAGGTTATTTTGAACTACGCCAATAATACTGTAACTAGCGACTTTTCGCAACCGCGAACGAAAAAATCGATCTTCAGGATGCTACTTGCCCTGCTTCCCAGCCGAGGATAGCGCGTTTGCGCGTCAGACCCCAGTGGTAGCCGGTGAGCGCGCCGGACTTGCCCAGCGCCCGATGGCAGGGCACGACGAAGGACATCGGATTGGCGCCCACTGCCGCGCCCACGGCGCGGCAGGCGCTCGGCGCGCCAATGCTTGCCGCGATCGAGGAATAGGTGCAGGCCCTGCCCATCGGGATGCGCAGCAAGGCTTCCCAGACGCGGAGCTGGAAATCGGTGCCGATCATCACCACGCGCAGCGGCTGGTCGGCGCGCCATTTCGCCGGGTCGAAGACCCGCGCGGCGTAAGCCTGGGTCGCGGACATGTCCTCGACGTAGGTCGCGTTCGGCCAGCGGCCGGACATGTCGGCGAAGGCGGCCCGCTCGCCGCCGGCGTCACAGAAGGCGAGGCCCGCGAGACCCCGGTCGGTGGCCATGATCAGCGCGATGCCGAAAGGCGATATGTGGTAGCCGTAGCGGATGGTGAGACCCGCGCCCCGCGTCTTGTAGTCGCCGGGCGACATCGCCTCATGGGTGACGAAGAGGTCGTGCAGCCGGCCGGGGCCGGACATGCCTAGCTCGAACGACGTCTCCAGCAGCGGCATACCGGAATCGAGCAGCCTGCGCGCGTGGTCGAGCGTCACCGCCTGCAGGAAGGCCTTGGGCGACAGGCCGGCCCAGCGGGTGAACAGTTTCTGCAGGCCTGTCGGCGTCTCGCCGACTTCCTCGGCCAGGACCTCGAGCGAGGGCTGGTCGCGGTAGTCGAGGCTGATCTTCTCGATGGCGCGGCGCACGACGTCATAGTCGCTGCCTTCGGGAGTGATGTCGTTCTGCAGGATCGCGGTCGGCTTCATCCGCGTATTCATGGTCATCTGAGCGTTCATGGCAATATCTCCTTGGCCGCGAATATCGGCCTTCCAGAGCTTTGCCACCACCCGAAACTTGCCTTCCCGCCGCCAGCACCCAGATAGGGTGAGCTTCCATCCAAAGAGGACAGTCGATGGCCGGCGAAACGATCAATCTGACTGGCGCAAGGGAGACCTTGCTGATGACGCTTTACGGCAAGGCGCTGGAGAGTCGGCTCCCACACTCCCTGCTCAGGGACCGCTTCGCCGACGAGGCGGTGCGCGCCATCGACTATGATTTTTCGAAGCTCAAAGTGGACGCCAATCTCGGCCTCGGCTTTGCCATCCGGGCCAGGACATTGGACGTCCAGGTGGGGGACTTCCTCGCCAGGAATCCGGAAGCGATCGTGCTGCATCTGGGTTGCGGTCTTGACACGCGCGTTTTCCGTATCGATCCGGCACAGGGCGTCGACTGGTTCGATGTCGACTATCCCGATGTCATCGAACTCCGGCGCAGGCTCTATCCGCCCCGTGACAATTGCCAACTCGTCGCCTCATCGGTGACCGAGCCGGATTGGCTTGCCCCGATACCCCGCAACCGGCCGGCAGTGATCGTGGCGGAGGGGCTGACGCCCTACCTGCCGGCCGACCAGGGGCCGCGATTGTTTGCGCGGCTTGTCTCGCATCTGGCCGGCGGCGAGCTGATGTTCGACGCCTTCAGCCGCCTCGGCTTGAAACTGATGCGCCTCAGTCCGGCCATCAAGGCAACGGGCGCCGAGGTCCATTGGGCGATCGAGGATCCGCATGAACTGGAGCAGGCCATCCCGAAGCTGCGCTTCATCGAGGAGATTCCGCGCTACAAGCCGCAGCACGCCGTTCGCATGGGTTGGCGAGCGAAACTGTTCGCCGGCGTCTGGAAGCTCCTGCCGCCGCTGCGCAAGGTTGGCAGGCTGCTGCGCTATCGGTTCTGACGCGCTTGTTCGGCTGCTCAGCGCGTCTTTGCGGTGGCCAGCGCGCGTGAGAAAGCGGTGGCGAAACTCTCGCGGTCATCCGGATTGAGGAAGCCGCCGATCGCTACGCTCTTACCCTGCGCTTCCACCGCCATTTTGGTGATGCCGATCTCGCTGTGGCGGGCGATCGAGAAACGGGTCCAGAACGGATTGAAATGATGCGCTTCCGAACGGCCGGACGGCGCCGTCTTGCGGATGTCGAGGCTGGTGCGCGAGACCGAGATTTCCTCGCGGGCGCGCGCGGCGCGGTAATTGGCGCGGAAGGCGATGTAGACGGCGATCACGTCGAGGCCGAAGAAGCCGAACACCGGCCAGGCGCCGTGCGCCAGGAAGAAGGCGCCGGTGACGATCCAGCCGAACAGCAGCGCTCCCATCAGGATCAGGAAGCCGGTGCGGCCGAGCGAGCGGTGCGGCGTCAGCAAGGCTTGGAAAAATGGCTCGTCGGCCTGGAACGAGGCGTTTGTGTCGCTCATGGGGGAATATTATAGGAAGGGATATGACGCCTCCCAAGTCGAAAAAATCCGTAGCTGTCAAAAAGTCCCGACCCTCCACTGCCAGTGGCGGCCGGGCGCCTGGTGGACGGCCGCGAAAGGCAGCCTCGCGCTCGCTTTACAGCCCCGCCGAGGTGCACGAGATATTCAGGCGTTTTTCAGTGCAGCGGCCTGAGCCGAAAGGCGAGCTCGACTACGTCAACGCCTTCACCCTGCTGGTCGCCGTGGTGCTGTCCGCGCAGGCGACCGACGCCGGCGTCAACAAGGCGACGAAGGCGTTGTTCGCCGCGGCCGACACGCCAGCCAAGATGGCGGCTTTGGGCGAGGCCAGGGTCGGCGACTATATCCGCACCATCGGTCTGTGGCGCAACAAGGCCAAGAACGTGATTGCGCTGTCGAAGGCGCTGATCGACGATCATGCGGGCCAGGTGCCTCAGGATCGCGACGAACTGGTGAAGCTGCCGGGCGTCGGGCGCAAGACCGCCAATGTGGTGCTCAACGTCGCCTTCGGCCAGCATACCATGGCGGTCGACACGCATATCTTCCGCATCGGCAACCGCATCGGGCTGGCGCCCGGTAAGACGCCGGAACAGGTCGAGCAGGGTCTGCTCAAGGTCATTCCGGCCGAGTTCATGCGCCATGCGCATCACTGGCTGATCCTGCATGGCCGCTATGTCTGCAAGGCGCGCAAGCCCGACTGCCCGGCCTGCGTCATCGCCGATATCTGCAAGTCGAAGGAGAAGACAACAGATATTCCGGCCCCGCTGGTGCCGATCGCGCCGCTGGATGAGACGTTTCCGGCCGAGGCCTAGGGTCGTTCTCTAATAGCCGTAGCCGCGCGCCATGGCCGCGGCGAAGACCGGGATCAGGAGGAAGATGAAGCCCTCGGCCCGGACATAGTTCTTCACGGAGGCCAATTCCGCCACCGGCACCGCGAAGGACGGATTGCCGCTCGCCTGCCTGTTCCAGGAGATGAAGCGCGTGGTCGGCACGATCGACAGCAGGCCGACGATGGCGAAGGCCACTATCTTTGCCCAGAACACCCAATTGTAGACGTAGAATTCCCAGCCTTTCAAACCGAAGAACACCCTGCAGACGCCGACGATGACGATCAGCGCGGCGATGATCCCGTAATGGCGGTCGATGCCGGCAAGGCGCTTGAGCGTGGCCGCCCCCAGATCGCCGCGCACCAGCACGAATTCGGCGCCGATGATGCCGGCCAACGAGAACACCAGAAGGTGATGGAGAATGGCCAATAAAAGATCAGTGGTGTCCATGTTCTTTCCCTGCGTCCGGCGGCCGCGACGTGGCTGGATCATATGTCCGAAGAGTAGCATCGTCGGTCAGAATTCCCAGACGCCGAAATCGTTGCGCTGGAGGATGACCCGGGCCGATCCTGGCCCTTGTTAGGGCGCGCCGGTTTGCTAAGCGCTGCCACCTCGATGGAGGGAATGCCATGGGCATCAAGACGGAAGCCGGCGTGCCGATCCTTGAAACGGCGCGGACCGTCCTTCGGCCGCATCGTCTGGGTGATTTCGATACCTATGCCGCCATGTGGGCGGAACCCGCCGTCACCCGTTTCATCGGCGGCAAGCCGCGTACGCGCGAGGAAAGCTGGATGCGCTTCCTGCGCTTTGCTGGACTGTGGTCGCTGATCGGCTACGGCTTCTGGGCGATCGAGGAGAAGGGCACGGGCCGGTTCATCGGCGAGGCCGGGTTCCATGACCTGAAGCGGGAGATCGAGCCGTCGATCGAAGGCGTGCCGGAGGCGGGCTGGGCGCTGGCCTCGGATGCCCACGGCCAGGGGCTTGCGAGCGAAGTCGTCGGGCGGATCGTCGCCTGGGGCGACGCGGTGTTCGGGCAGTCCAGGACCGTCTGCATCATCGATCCGGAAAACGGCGCCTCGCTGAAGGTGGCCGAAAGGAACGGCTATCGCGAAATTCTGCGCACCACCTATCACGACAAGCCGACCGTTCTTCTGGAGAGGCAGGCCGGATTGGGCCGCGCTTAGAGCGTTTCACCGTTTCACGGAAACGGCGAACCGCTCTATCCCTTTGTTTTTACGCAATTCCGGACGGAAAACCGCTCACACTTTTCCTGGAATTGCTCTAGAGAAATCCCGGGAAAACAGGCAGGTTCGACGTTTTCTGGAGACGGCGAACCGTTCGAAGCCTAGATCATGATGGCGTTTCGTTGAGCCGCCATCATGATCTAACTCTTTGTTGGAGCATGATCTTTTCTCCGAAAACCGGTTCCCACTTTTCGGGATCATGCTCTAACCGGCTTTGCGCAACGTCTTGGCCAACGTGTCCCAGGCATCCGTCATCGCAGTCTGCGCTGCCTGCCTGCCGCGCAGGACCGTTGCCGCGTCGAATGGCTGGGGCCGCGCGATCGCGTAGCCCTGCGCATAGTCGACGCCGATCGCCTTCAAGGCGTCAAGGATGCCGTCGCTTTCGACGAATTCGGCGATGGTGCGCTTTCCCGTCACCTTGCCGATGTGATGGATCATCTCGACCATCGCGCGGTCGATGCGGTCGTCGAGCATGTCCTTGACGAAGCCGCCGTCGATCTTGAGGTAGTCGACCGGCAAGTGCTTCAGATAGGCGAAGGACGACATGCCGGAGCCGAAATCGTCGAGCGCGAAGCGGCAGCCGAGCCCGCGCAGGTCGGCGATGAAGCGCATGGCCTCGGTCAGATTGGCGATGGCGCTGGTCTCGGTGATCTCCAGGCAGATCGTTTCGGGCGCAATGCCATGCGCGGCGAACTGCTCGCGCATGAAGCCGAGAAACGTTTCGTCGCCGAAGGTGGCGCCGGAGAGGTTGATCGCGCAGGTGGAGACCGGGGTCGCTTGCGGGTCGGCGCGCCTGGCCGCCAAGGCGGCGAAGGTGTTGCGCACCACCCAGCGGTCGATCGCCGGCATCAATCCATAGCGCTCCGCCGCGGGGATGAAGCTTTGCGGGGTGACGAAGCTGCCGTCCTCGTCGGTCAGCCTGACCAGGATTTCAATATGCGCGCCGCGCTCCATGATATCGTCCCGCAGCGGCGCGATCTCCTGCGCATGCAGCCTGAAGCGGTTCCCGTCCAGCGCGGCATGCAGGCGCTGCACCCAGGCCATCTCGCCGAAGCGCTCGCGAAGTGCCGAGTCGCCGTCGCTGTGGAGCTGAATGCGGTTGCGGCCCTTTTCCTTCGCCATGTAGCAGGCGACGTCGGCCGCGCGCAGTACCTCCTCCAGTGTCATGCCGACATTGGCGACCTCGACCATGCCGATGCTGACGCTGATGTTGAAGGGACGCCCCTCCCAGGAGAAATGCAGGTCGTGGACGGTGGCGCGCAATCGTTCGGCCGTGGCGGCTGCACAGTCGGTATCGCAATCGAAGAGCAGCACGCCGAACTCGTCGCCGCCCAGTCTTGCCAGGATATCGCCGGGCGGCAGCTCGTTGGCGAGCAGCACCGAGATCTGGCGCAGCAGCTGGTCGCCGGCGGCATGGCCGCAGGTATCGTTGACCAGCTTGAACTGGTCGAGGTCGAGATACATCAGCGCGTGCCGGCGCGGCTTTTCCGGCGCTTCGCAGATCATGTCCGCCAGCCGGCTCTCGAAGTCCCGGCGGTTGACCAGCCCGGTCAGCGCATCATGCGATGCCTGCCACGACAGGCGCTCGATGTAATCCTGCTCGCGTGTCATGTCATGCAGAGCCAGAACGCAGCCGAGGATCTGGCCTGAAACAATCAGCGGAGCGCCGTTCAGCGCCACCGGCACGACCGAGCCGTCGGGACGCTCCAAGAGCTGCGGGCGCACATTGGAGCGGCGGGGCTCGCCCGTCAGCAGGCGAGGGATCAGA
Source organism: Hyphomicrobiales bacterium (assembly GCA_003963455.1). Lineage (GTDB taxonomy): Bacteria > Pseudomonadota > Alphaproteobacteria > Rhizobiales > Rhizobiaceae > Mesorhizobium. The sequence goes on along the minus strand of RXJA01000392.1, from coordinate 32,759 downwards.
TCCGTCTCCTCGACGCCGCTGTCCTTGTCGACCAGGCGGAACAAGGAACTGGCCGGTTTTCCCTTGGCGGCGGTCAGCGGGCGGGCAAGCAGCCTTTCCGCCACGGCATTCATGTAGTCGAGCCGCCCCCCGGCATCGGTGCTGATCACGGCCTGGCCGATCGAGGCCAGCGTGATCTGGGCACGCTCGCGCTCGGCGTTGAGGGCGCTCTGAAACGCCTGACGCTGCTTCATCAGCTTGCGCGTGCGCCAGACGGCGAGCAGGATAAGCAGGGCCGCGGTGGCGAGGTTGGCGGCCGTCAGCGCCATCCTGATAAAGCGGGATCCTTCGCCGAGGCTATCGGAAAAGGCCTTGGCAAGCGGTCCGATCTGGCGGTCCAGCTGGTGGATTTCCGCTTTCCACTCACCGATCTCAGCCACGGATGCCGGCCCCTTTTCGAGCCTTCGATGCATGTCGTCGCCAAGTCTCTCTATGGCGAGGATCATCTCGTCGGCCGCCGTCCAGTGGCGGATCGCGGTATCGAGATAGCTGACGCCCCGGAAATTCTGGAACAGCCAGATCATGCCGGCGACATCGTCGGGATGGTTGTTGCCGCCAAGGAAGCCAAGCCGGGCCGCTTTTGTGTCGGGCTCGGCCTGTTCGAGCGCGAGCCGCGCGACGGCGTCGGCAAGCGGCACGGCGATGGCCTGGCGATATTCGCTGAAATACTCGTCCTGGCCGGTATCGGCATAAAGGTTCAGGAAATAGATGGCGTGCTTCTGCCCTTTCGACCATTGGCTTTCGCCGCCGACATAGGCGCGGACCGCCGATAATGTGTGAAGGCTGAGGGTTGCAACCAGTGCCTGGATCAGAACCACCGCAACGAAGGGCCAGACCAGCCCTATCAGACGCGGACCGGCATCGGTCGGTGAGAGCTTCATCCCATTCCCATGGAGCTCGTTCTGGCTCCCTCGGTGTCTGCCCGACTGGCTCATCCGTCGGTTGAGACGATATTTTTCCCCGCATGTCGCCGGGTTACTGGCGACAGTGATCCAAATAGCGCGCCTGGCTTAACGGCCGATAAATTTGTCCAGTATTTGTTTCATGAATTATTGCTCAACAACTAAAGGGCGCTTGGGCCGTGTAAATGGCGATATTTGACGCATAGTATCGATCTGCGTTGCCAGGGCGCGGAAGAAAAAGCCGACAACATCAATCCGATAGCGCCCCGCGGATATCCGTCTCTCAGCGTTTGGTCTTCGATCTGTTGAGGGCCACGGCTTCGCGAACGAGCGCCTTCAGCGCAGCTTCGTCGACCTTGTCGCCTTGCTTGATATCGATGGCGCGCCTCGTGTTGCCTTCGAGGCTGGAGTTGAACAGCTTTTTGGGATCGGGCAGCGCCGCGCCCTTGGCGAAGGTCAGTTTGACGACGGCCTTGTAGGTCTCCCCGGTGCAGATAATGCCGGCATCCTCCCACACCGGCACGCCGCGCCATTTCCACGTCTCGACGGCGTCCGGCGCGGCTTGCCTGATCAGGGCACGGAGCCGGGCAAGTGTCTCGCCGCGCCAGTCGCCGAGTTCCCCGATTCTTCCGTCGATCAGCTCGGACGCGGACTTGCCGTCCTGCTCGTCGTCTTCCTGCATGTCCGTTTCTCCCTCGATGCTGGATAAGAGATCGCACCATGGCCCTTTCGGGGAGACGGCGCTTGATCTTTCGCGCGCTTACATCCGTTCGCCAGGCAGCTGGCTCGCCTGCCTCACCCAGGAAACGAATTGCTCCTCGTCGAGCCGGTCGTTCTCATGGATATGCAGATAGCGCGTGTCCTTGCTTCTGGATTCGACTGGCGGCACGGGTTTGAGCGACAGGCCGCGGAAGAAGGCCACCTTGATGTATCCGGCAAAACAGTGGATGCCGAGAAACCAGCCTTCGCCTTCCATCCCATAAAATGGAGAGTTCCATTTGACGGCCTTTTCCACGTCGGGGACGGCTTGCGCGATGAGCTGGTCGAGCCGACGCCCGACCTCGCTCTTCCAACCCGGCATCGTAGCGATATAGGCCTGCACGGGAGCATCGCCATAGCCCTTGGTAATCTGCGGGTTGCCGCCCGAAAGCAGGGCAGGTTTCGCGTCCGGGGACTGGGCAGCCTTCGACTTCGCCTTCGCCATCAGGCCGATCCTGTGCGCTCGCGCGCCGGCTCACCGCGCCATCTGGCGGCATAGGGCAGCACGAACATGTAGAGTCCGCTGAACAAAAGCAGGAAAAGCGGGATCAACGGCGAATAGACGATCCAGGCGGGCGGCTGGCCCACGGCCATGGCGGCGAAATTGGCAATGACTGTGATGGTGAAGATGATCGACAGCCAGCGGTGAAGCTGGCGAATCCATTTGCTCCAGTCCAATTAAACCTCCCTAGCAAATGACGAGACGGATGGAGGCGCCTACCAGCGCGCCAACTGTGAAAGCTGGATGAGGTTGCCGCAGGTGTCGTTGAGCTGCGCGATGGTCGCGCCGGTCACCGCGGTCGGCGCCATGGCGAAATTGCCGCCATTGGCCTTGATGCGCTCATGGTCGCCCTCGATGTCGTCGCTGAAAAGCATCAGGGCCGGCTGGCCCTGCTTGAAGATCGCCTGCTGATAGGTTTTTGCCGCCGGATTGTCGTTGAGCGCCAGCTGCAGCTCGGTGCCGTCCGGATCGTCGGGCGAGGTGACGGTCAGCCAGCGAAATGGTCCGTTGGTGAAGTCTGCCTTCTTGGTGAAGCCCAGAATTTCGGTATAGAAGCCGAGGGCCTTCTCCTGGTCGTCGACATAGATGCTGGTCAGCTTGATCTTCATTCAATGTCTCCATTGCTTACGCCTGCGGTATGCCGCCCTGCCAAACAGCGTGTGGTTCCGAGCAGTCCTGTTGTTGGCCGCGACGTTCAGTCGAGCCGCGAAAGGACTTCCTCCAAGGCCGCCAGGTATCTCTTCCAGCCGACCGTGGCGCCGCGATAGTACGGCTCCTGATCCGTGCGGAAGCCCACCTGTTCCATGCGCAGATGCGTGCCCGTGCTCGTCGGGGTCAGCGTCCAGGTGACGATGCTCTCGAGGTCCTTGGTGTCCCAGCTGTAGGACAGTGTCCTGTTCGGCTCGACCGTCCGCACCTGGCAGTCGACGCCGCCCCAGTCCGCGCTCATGTTGAAGCGATGGTCCACGACCGGCTTGAAGTCGTTCTTCATCAGCCATTCCGCGATAAGATGCGGCTGCGTGAGCGCGCGCCAGATCCTTTCCGGCGGAAAAGGTATCTCGCGCTCGACAATGACGGAGCGCGTTCCAGCCGGCACTTCATTCATTGATCCATCCTTTTGAGCAGAACCTCCAGGTCGTCGAACCGGCTTTCCCAAAACCCCGCCATCTCGCGCGTCCAGTCCATCAGCGGCGCAAGCGCCTTGAGCTGGGCGCTGTAATGGGTCTGGCGCCCTTCATGGCGGTCGCGCACCAGCCCCGCCTCCTTGAGGACGCCCAGATGCTTCGACACCGCCGGCTGCGACACGCCGGCCTGCGCGGTGAGGGCTCCGACCGTCTGCTCGCCCTGGCGGCAGAGACGCTCGAAGATGGCGCGTCTTGTCGGATCGGCAAGCGTCCTGAAGAGCATATCGTGCGCGGTCGCCATTTCCAATCAATAACCCGTTGGCTATTGATTTTCGTATAACCACCGGGATATATGTGAGTCAAGCGGAAAACTGGGAGCGGCGATGATCCTAGTCACGGGAGCGACAGGCCATATCGGCAGCGAAGTTGCTCGCAGATTAGCCGGGCGGGGTCAGAACGTGGTCGCAATGGTCCGAGACGCCAACGCCGCGACCGCGCGACACCGATTGCCTTTTTCGATGCCGCTTCGCGTCGCCGATTATGAAGACATCCGTGCTCTTCGAACAGCGTTCGAGGGCGTCGACGTTCTGGTCCTGATTTCGAGCGATGGCGCGGCAAGTGCCGTGAGGCGACACCACGCCAATGCCATCGAGGCGGCGGCTGCGGCTGCGGTCGGGCATGTCGTCTTTACGAGTATCCTCGACACGGGTGAACTGTCGCCGTTCTATTTCTCATCTGTCTACCGCGACACGGAGCGCCAACTGGCGCATTGCGGCGTGCCGTCGACCATTTTGGCATGCGGCCTCTATTCGGAATTCGTTCTCGACAACTGGCTCTTGCCTTGCGCGGCCTCCGGGGAACTCGCGCTTCCCGCCGCTTATGGGCAATTTTCGCCGATCTCGCGTGCCGATGTGGCGGCTGCCGTGGCGGCGATCGCCGCCAGACCTGGCAGATTTCCAGAGATAGGAATCCTCACCGGCGATCGGCTGCTGGATTTCGACGACATTTGCGCAATCTATAGCGAAGCGAGCGGCAGATCGCTGCGCTATCGCTTGTGTTCCATTGAGGAATATTCGGCCGCTGCATCCGCCCGGCTCGACGAGCCTTGGCCTCATGCCTTTGCAAGCCTGTGCGCCTCCATCGGCCACGGCCACTACAACTTTACTACAAGCTGCTTTGCTGCAGTTGCCCGCCGAAAACCGGAGAGCTTTCGAGATTTCCTGATGCGAACAATCTCGGCGAATTTGCGAGATGGCATCGCCAAGCACTAACTTGCGCCGACACCCGCCCGGGCGAAGTAACCGAGCCTAACCGCCACGCACTTTCCTGGGATCGCTCTAAGCTGGATCAGCCGCCGGAATGGTCAAATCCCTGAGCAGCGTCGAAAGCTCTGGCTCGTCGATGAGCAAGGCGGCGTCCGCCGCAGGCAGCCATGCGCGTTGCCGGTTCGCGGCCTCCCGCCAATCGGCAAGTTCCTCGGTGACCTCGAGCAGGTAAACCGCGACGTCCACCCGGACGAAGCCGTTGGTCATGCGTTTCCAATAGGAATAAGTGCCGGCAGGCTGCTTCAGCGGTTTGCCGAGAACGCCTGCCTCTTCCTGGGCTTCGATCGTTGCCGCCTTGCGTGCGCTCTTGCCCTTCATCGGCCAGCCCTTGGGCACGATGAAGCGCCGCGTGGCGCGCGAGGTGACCAGCAACACTTCGAGGCTGCCGTCGTCCCGCAACCGAAACGGAATTGCCGCCACCTGGCGGATCCGTTGCCCCTTCTTGGCTTTGCGAACTGCTTTCTTTTTGGTTGTTGCCATCCCAAATTCCGGTGAGAGCAGCATCCTGCCGTGCGCTATCGGCGCGGGCAAAAAACCTGTCCCCCTGCAAACCCTAAAACCACCGCCCTTGCAATCCGGCATTTTGCCAGCAAGTAAGTCGGCTAATAAACTGAAAAAACAAAAATGTCAGCGGCAAACCCGTGAAATCGTGTTGCCGATCGCTTCCATTCGACATGTCTGGCCGTACACCGGCACATCGGGCTGCGGCTTGGGCGCGGTCTGCCGGTCGAGCTCGCGATACAATTGCTGCTGCTGCTGGTATTGCTGCCGCTGCAATTGGTTCTGCAACTGCTGCAACTGGTCCTGCTGCACCAATGCGTTGCGGTTCGTCGGGACGACGACCTGCGCGTAAGACGGCGCGGCCAGACAAATCGCGGCCGCCAGCACGGCGCCTGCAAGAAAAGCCTGAGTGTGACGAAGCATCCGCGCGGCTCCCATACGAAAAACCATGCGCTTCATATAGTGCGGACGGCCCCCAACGCCATGGGTAACCGCCAAACGTGATGCAGCGCACGGAAGCCGCGCCATTGCCGTCATATGACGACTGGCGAACGCCGTGCGATTTGGTCAGTGTCCCTTACGTAAGTTTTAGGGTTCCACAACCGAAAAGTTAGGACGCCCTAAAAAAGGCATCGCTCAGCAACCGGGCGGTGTATCGACTTGGACGGGCATGACGCGGCCTGCAAGCCGCATGGGACGTGGCGCTGACTTAAGGGTGGTAAGCGCGATCACGACAGGGGTGGGGCAGCATGGCTTTGTTCTCAAAGCAGGGTGCGCAATGCGTGTTGCGTATTGCGGGTCATCCCTCTGGGGTCAGGTGGGCGGCAGAAACCGGGGATTTCAACTTGAGTATCGGCCGGGCCGCGGTCCTGGCGGTCCGTCTGGGCTTTCTGCTCGGCGCGACGGCCTTGGCCGGGCTCCCCGGCCTGCGTTCCGCTCAGGCTCAGGTCGTGATCAATCAGAATGGAGCCGACGCGCCCGATCGCGGTCCTGGCGGCTATGACGATGACGGCGCCAATGGCGGCGACGGCGGCGCTGTGAACGACACCAACAATGCGGACCAGCTCAATGTGGGCGCGTCGGCCTATGTCGGAACCGCCAATGGCGGCAAGGGTGGCAATGGTGGATATGGCGGTTTCGGCACTCCCATTCACACCAATGGTGGCGAAGGCGGCAACGGCGGCCACGGGGGCACCGTCGACATCACCAACAATGCGGACCTTTCCACGGTCGGTGATAATCACAGCGGAATAGTTGCGGCGGCCATCGGGGGGCGGGGTGGTGACGGCGGCGGGGCAGCGCCGTCATCGACCGCGGAATCCGGTGATGCGGGCAATGGCGGTGCTGGCGGCACTGCCAGCGCCACTGCATCGGCCACGAGTTCGGTCACCACCACGGGCAACTCGTCCTACGGCCTCTATTCCGATGCGAGCGGTGGCAATGGCGGACAAGGCGGCGATTTCGATGCGGCAGCGATCGGCGCCGGCGGCAACGGCGGCAACGGCGCCTCGGGCGGCAGCGCTTCCGCCAGCAACGCAGGATTGATCGATACGTCGGGGACGTTCTCCTATGGCATCCTGGTTCGCTCCGCCGGCGGCAACGGCGGCAACGGCAAAGGCGGCCTCGGCATCATATCCGAAGGCGGCAATGGCGGTGCCGCGACGATCGGAGGGACGGCCGAGGGCACCAATACCAGCACCGGCAGCATCACCACCCGCGGCGACTTCGCCAGCGGCATGGTCATACAGTCGGTTGGCGGCGGCGGTGGCGGTGGCGGTGGCGCGTTCGGCCTCTTCGGAGGCGGCGGTTCCGGCGCGGCCGGCAATGATGGCGGATCGGCGACGGGCACGAACGAGGGTAAAATAGAGACCAACGGCGCCGGCGCCATCGGCATGCTGGTGGAATCGGTCGGCGGCGGCGGTGGCGACGGTGGAGGCGCGGCCGGCATCGTTTCGATCGGCGGCACGGCCGGCGGCGGCGGCACCGGCGGCTCGGTCACTGCCAATGTGGGTGGCACGATCACAACAGGTGCCGACGGCAGCGGCGATGGCGCCCATGGCGTACTTGCGCAATCGGTCGGCGGCGGCGGCGGCAATGGCGGCTATGGGGCCGCGGCGCTTTCGAACATAGCGGTCGCCATAGGCGGTGGCGGCGGTACCGGCGGCAATGGCGGTTCGGTGACAGTCAATCAGGCAGGCGCCGGCGCAAGCGTGTCCACTCATGGCAGTTCGGCTATCGGCATCCTGGCCCAGTCGGTCGGCGGCGGCGGCGGCAATGGCGGAGGAAGCATAGCAGCCGGAGCTTTTGTTTCCGTTGCGGTCGGCGGCAGCGGCGCGGCGGGCGGCGACGGCGGCGAAGTGACTTACAATATCGCCAATGCGACGGTGAACACGAACGGCAGCGATTCCACCGGCATCCTGGCCCAGTCCGTGGGTGGCGGCGGCGGCAATGGCGGGTTCGCGCTCAGCGGCGCGGGCCTTGCCGCGGTCGGCGTCGGCGGGAAGGGTTCGGCCGGCGGTGCCGGCAAGAAAGTCGATGTCACCAGCGGCGGCAGAGTCGAAACCCTGCAGCAGCGTTCGGCCGGCATCATCGCGCAATCGATCGGCGGCGGCGGCGGCAATGGCGGGTTTTCGGCGGCAGGCAGTCTCGGTGCCAGCGTCGGCGTCGGCGGCTCGGGCAGCAAGGGTGGCGACGGCGGCCAGGTGTTTTTCCGGACGCCTGACGGGGGCAATCAAACCATCATCACGCATGGCGCGGACTCAATGGGCCTGATCGTGCAGTCGATCGGTGGCGGCGGCGGCAATGGCGGGTTCGCCGGAACGTTTGCGGTTGCAGCAACCGTGGGCATTGGGGGCGGCGCGGGGGCCGCGGGCGCCGGCGTCGATGTGCATACCACCTATAACGGATCCGTCGAGACCTTTGGCGAGCGCTCGGCCGGCATCATCGTGCAGTCGATCGGCGGCGGCGGCGGCAATGGCGGCGGCGTCATCGGCCTCAGCGCCGGCATCACGGTCGGCGTCGGCGGAAACGGCGCGGGCGGCGGCGGCGCCGGCGCCGTCGAATACCATTCCGCGAGCACGACCATCACCACGCATGAGGTGGATTCGGCCGGCCTCGTCGTGCAGTCGATCGGCGGCGGCGGCGGCAATGGCGGCTTCTCGTTCAACCTCGCTGCCGGCGCCTCGGTCGGCGTCGGCGGCAAGGGCGGCGCGGCGGGCGCGTCGAACACCGTCACGATCGGCATCGACGACGGCACCATTCACACGATGAAGGACCATTCGACGGGCATCCTCGCCCAGTCGGTGGGCGGCGGCGGCGGCACGGGTGGCGGCAGCATAGCCGGCAGCCTCTCGCTCAATGTCGGCATCGCGGGCAATGGCGCCGGCGGCGGCAACGGCAACACCGTCGACGTCACAAACGGCGCCGACATCACCACGGACGGCATCCAGTCGCACGGCATCCAGGCGCAGTCGATCGGCGGCGGCGGCGGCTCGGGCGGTTTCTCGATCGCCGTCGGCGGGCCTTCGCTCGCGGTCGGTGGCGCGGCTTCCGACGGCGGCAGCGCCATGAAGGTCACGGTCACCAATTCGGGTGTGATCCAGACCAACGATGACCTGTCGGTCGGTATCCTGGCCCAGGCCATCGGCGGCGGCGGTGGCGACGGCGGCCTGGCGGGTGCCGGCGGCCTGTTCACCGCGGTCGGCGTCGGCGGCAAGGGCGGCGGCGGCGGCAATGGCGGCGAGGTCATGGTCACCAACACCGCCAACATCACCACCAAGGGCGACCTCGCCCACGGCATCATGGCGCAATCGGTCGGCGGCGGCGGCGGCAATGGCGGCAATGCCGGCGCGGTCTCGGTCGGTGCTTTCGTCGGCGTCGGTGTCGCCGTCGGCGGCGACGGCGGCGTGGGCCGCGACGCGATGAAGGTCACGGTGGACCATACCGGCGACATCACCGTCAGCGGCATGGGCGCCAAGGGCATCATCGCGCAGGCGATCGGCGGCGGCGGCGGCAACGGCGGCAAGGCCGTCGCCGGCGCTTTCAGCGCAGGGCTCTATGCATCCGCGGCCGTGGCGGTGACCGTCGGCGGCAGCGGCGGCAATGGCGGCTCGGGCGGCGAGGTCTTTCTCAAGGCCAACGGGCGGATCATTTCGGACACCGACAATGCCGGATCGGGCGGCATCGTGGCGCAATCGATCGGCGGCGGCGGTGGCAATGGCGGCCGCGCCACCTCGATTGCCGGCGCAATCAGCGACGAGGTCGCGATCAATCTCGGCGTCGCCATCGGCGGCAGCGGCGGCAATGGCGGCCAGGGCAACAAGGTCACGGTCGAGTCCGGTCTCGTCAGCGGCGGCCAGATCGTCACCCATGGCTTCCAGGCGGTCGGCATCCTGGCGCAGTCGATCGGCGGCGGCGGCGGCAATGGCGGCGACACGTTCGGCGGCGCCGGCGGTTACGGCAACAGCGTGACGATCAGCGCGTCGGTCAATATCGGCGGCAAGGGCGGCGGCTGCATCGGCGACGATCCGGCCAAGTGCAACAACGCAGGTGACGTCCACGTCACCAATGCGATGACGGTCTCCACGGACGGCGACTCCTCCAGCGCGATCGTGGCGCAGTCGATCGGCGGCGGCGGCGGCAATGGCGGCACCAGCACCGGCGGCTCGGCCAATGTCGGCGGCGGCGACGGCGTCAACATCGCCGCCAATTTCGCAATGGGTGGCAGCGGCGGCAAGGGCGGCTTCGGCAACACGGTCGACGTCATCAATTCAGGCAACCTGACCACGACGGGCGCCTTCTCGTCCGGCATCATGGCGCAATCGATCGGCGGTGGTGGCGGCATAGGCGGCTCCAGCACGGCCAAGTCCTACAATATCGGCGGCACCAGCCAGACCAGCGTCAGCGTCAACATGGGCCTCGGCGGCTCCGGCGGCGGCGCCGCGGACGCCATGAAGGTCACGGTCAACAACACCGGCATGATCATCACGTCGGGCTTCGGCTCGTCCGGCATCATGGCGATGTCGGTTGGCGGCGGCGGTGGTGCCGCCGGCGCGGCGTCCGCCTCGGACGAGGATGTCGGGGGCGATACCGGCGCCGGCGATGACGGCGCAACGACCGTGTCGATCGGCGTGGCCCTGGCTCTCCCTGGCGGCACGGCCGGCAATGGCGGCGAAGTCTCCGTGACGAACAACAACTGGATCATCACCGACGGCGCGTTCTCCTACGGCATCAGCGCAAGCTCCATCGGCGGCGGCGGCGGTGTCGGCGGCTCGGCCTCGGCCGGCGCCACGGCCGAATACGCGATCGGCGGCGGCATCGCCGGAGCCGGCGGCAGCGCCGGCAACGGCGCCCTGGTCGAAGTCACCAATAACGCCAATGGTTTCATCTGGACAAAACGGGAGAACTCGATCGGCATCTTCGCGCAGTCGATCGGCGGCGGCGGCGGTTCAGGCGGCGCGGGAAAAAGCACCGGCAGCGACGGCGGCACGGTCGATATCAAGTTCTCGATGGGCGGTCTGGGCGCCGGCGGCGGCGATGGCGGCGAGGTGCATGTCACCAACAGCAGCATCATCGAGACCGACATGGCCAACTCGCACGGCATCATGGCGCAGTCGATCGGCGGCAGCGGCGGCGTCGGCGGGGCGGCCGCCTCGACGTCTGCTGACGCCAAGGTCTCGATCTCGGCAGCTCTCGGCGGTCTCGGCGGCGATGGCGGCGTCGGAAAATTCGTCCATGTGATCAACAACCAGAGCGGCCTCGTCGTCACCAACGGCGACAATTCCTACGGCATCTTCGCCCAGTCGATCGGCGGCGGCGGGGGCGCAGCCGGTAGCGGCTCGACCGAGACCGGCAAGGCCGAGGATGTGGCGGTCAACTTGTCGATCGGCGGCATCGGCGGCTCGGGTAGCCGCGGCGGCGATGTCACCGTCGACAACCATGGCGAGATCACCACCTACGGCTATCTCTCGCACGGCATCTTCGCGCAGTCGGTCGGCGGCGGCGGGGGCGCCTCGGGCGCGGCGGCCAGCGCCTCGACGGCCGACATGAGCATCGGCGGCGCGGTTTCCCTGCCCGCCGGCACCGGCGCCGATGGCGGTCATGTCATCGTCAACAATGACGGCGTGATCACCACCAACAAGGATGGCGCGATCGGCATCTTCGCCCAGTCGATCGGCGGCGGCGGCGGTTATGGCGGAACTGTGACGGCCGACACGGCGGGCGACAGCTCAGTGGCGCTGCAGATCGGCGGGTTCGGCGGCAGCGGCGGCAATGGCGGGAAGGTCGACGTCACCGTCTCCGGCCTGATCGAGACTTTCGGCGCGCGCGCCCATGGCGTGGTGGCGCAGTCGATCGGCGGCGGCGGCGGCTATGGCGGGGACGCCAGCGGCAAGGCGTCCAATGCGCTGGCCATCGGCGGCCTTGGCGGCAATGGCGGCGACGGCGGCGACGTGACGGTGACCCGCACCGGCGAGATCATCACGCATGGCGTCGATTCCATCGCCATCATCGCGCAATCGGTCGGCGGCGGCGGCGGCTTCGGCGGCGCGGGCTTCGGCCGCTTCGGCGCCGATGACGATGGCGGCGGCCCCAACGCCATCGGCTTCAACACGCCGGGCGGCACCAAGGGCACCGGCGGCACGGTCACCATCATCCAGTCGGGCGCGATCGAAACCGATGGCGATCGCGCGCACGGCATCGTCGCCCAGGCTGTCGGCGGTGGTGGCGGCGCGGGCGGCAATTCCTCGCTCGACGTGAACCAGTCGGCGGCCGGTTCGCAAGGCGGCATCGGCGACGCGGCGGCGGCGATAGCCAGCACCGACAGCCAGGTCTGGGTCAAGGGCGCGAGCTCCTATGCGATGTTCGGCCAGAGCGCGACCGGCCAGGGCAATTCAAGCCTCGTCCATCTGACCGCAGGCGGAAATCTCTTCGCGCAAGGGGCCGACTCGGTGGCGGCCTATGGCGAGAGCACCGCGCAGGGCACCAAGGGCAACATCACCATGGACCTGCAGGGCCAGTATACGGTCGGCGGCTCCAACACCGGCGTCGCCGTGATGCTGGTCGGCGGACAGGACAACACCGTCAACAACAACAGCCTGCTCTACGCCATGGGCGCGACGCCGACCTTCTCGATCATGCAATCGAAGCTGGCGGCCTTCAGCGCCTCGCTGCTGGCCCCCGGTCCGGTCGTGCCGGACGACGCGATCCTCGAATCGCTGCTCGACCAGTTCAGTCCGCTGGCGGTCACCGGCACCTCGGGCAACGATACTTTCAAGAACCAGAAGAGCATTGTCGGCCTCGGCCGGGTGATCGGCAATGTCGACCTCGGCGGCGGCATCAACGAGTTCGACAATTTCGCCGATTCCTCGTTTGTCGGGCTGAAATCGGTCAATCTCGGCGCCGGCGGGCTGTTCAAAAACCAGGGCCTGATGACCAATCAGGGCATCGGCGTGGTGGCGACGGTCGACGTCACCGGCGGGTTCACCCAGGACAATACAGGTTCCTTCGTCACCGATATCGATCTCAACAACCAGATCACCGACAAGCTCACCTTGACGGAAGCCGGCAACTTCGACGGCACGGCACCGCTCAACTTCCTGTCGATCGACAAGCTGTTCACGCAATACACATTGGCGACGGGCTCGGCGATGACGGACAGCTACCTGGCGCCCCAGACGCTTCATCCGGCGGTCGGCTTCAACTTCCTGACCCGTGTCGAAAACGGCACCGATCTGGTGCTCTACGCCGACAACCCGACTTTCCTGGAACTGGCGCAGGATCCGGGTTCCGGCACGACGGATCCCGGCGTGTTCCAGATGGCGCAGTATCTCGACGACGTCGAGGCGGCCTCGAGCCCGGACAATCCGATGGCGCGGCTGATCAACATGCTGCGCTTCTCGCAAACCGAGGCGGAACTGGGCGCCGCGCTGACGCGACTGACGCCGCACTATGCCGTGCACACTTTCGACATGATCAACCACTCCGCCGACATCATGCTCGACCAGGCGCATGAATGCACCGGCGTGCGGGCCTACAAGACCGGCGACGGCCGCTGCATTTGGGGCACGATCAGCCCGCAGGCCGAATACAGCAGCGATACCGGGGCCGGCACCACCAGCCGCGACGACACGCTGAAGACCATGTCGTTCGGCGGCATCGGCGAGGTGGGGCACAATTGGTCGCTGGGCGCAACCTTCGGCCGCACCGAGTACGATTCCAGGATTGCCTACAATGGCGACCAGTTGTCGGACACCAAGGGCCAGTCCTGGCAGGCCTACGCGCTGGCGAAATACGAGAACAGCAACTATTTCGTCGATCTTGCGCTCGGCGGCGGCACCGGCTCCTTCACGGGCGAGCGCGACACCCACATCGACCAGGTCGCCTTCGTTCCCGGCGAGACGCTGGACGGCGTCTATTTGCCCGAGGAACTGCTCGACGGCATCGGCAACAGCGTCACCTACAAGCAGGACACCTCCCAGTTCGGCGGCTCGGCGCGTGTCGGCATGACCCATCAGATGGGGGCTTTCTATCTGCAGCCGACGATCCAGTTCGACGCGCGCTGGCTCGACGTCTCCGGCAAGGAGGAGGGCTCGGTCGCCGCCTTCAATTTCGACGGCAGCAACAACATGTTCTATGCCGCGACGCCGGCGATCGAAGTCGGGGCCGACATCCCGGTCAGCGAGACCGCCAGTTTCCGCATCTACGGAAAGGCCGGCGTCGAGTTCTCCACCAAGCAGTGGGAGATCGAGGGGCGCTTCGCCGCCGCCGAGAATCTGCCCGGCAACCCGGCATTGCACTTGACGGAAGCCATCGATTCGCCGCTCTATCGGGTCGGCGCGGGGCTGGAGCTGAATGGCGTCAACGGCGTCGGTCTGGCGGTCAGGTACAACGGCGCCTTCGGGGAAACGGTCAAGCAGAACGCGGTCAGCGCGTCTCTGAAAGTCAGTTTCTAGAGCATGATTCCGAAAAGTGGGAACCGGTTTTCGGAAAAGATCGTGCTCCAACAAAGAGTTAGACCAGGATGACGTTTCGTTGAACCGTCATCCTGATCCGGCGGGGCGGCGGCCAAGAAGGGGTGCCATGAAGACGAAGTGCGCGTATTTCGCGGCAATGCTGGCAGCCGCCTGCATCGCCGGTATGCCGGCGGCGGGACTTGCCGCGCAGAACAAGAGCGACAAGGCGGCGCCCGCGGCTCAGCCCGCCGACTCGGCGGCCAAGCCGCTCTTGCCGGGCGGCGCCTCCGCGCTTTCGGAAACGCATGGCGACTGGACGGTCAACTGCCAGGTCACCGGCACCAACAAGGTCTGCAGCCTGTCGCATCAGCAGTTCAACAAGCAAAGCGGCCAGCGGCTGCTGGCGATCGAATTGACGACCAAAACCGGCCAGGACGCCACCGGCACGATGGCGCTGCCCTTCGGGCTTGCTTTAGCCAACGGCATCTCGCTCGGGATCGACGACAAGAAGCTGGATGGCGCGCTGCAGTTCAACACCTGCCAGGCGGTAGGCTGCCTGGTGCCGGTGACATTCGATGCCGACACCACGTCGCTGCTGCAGAACGGCACCACGCTGAAGATCGACGCCACGGCGGCGGACACCATGCAGCCGATCTCCTTCACCATCTCGCTCAACGGTTTTGGAAGCGCGCTCGCGCGGACGGCCGATCTTTCGGCAGACTGACCAGCGACAAGGGTGTCCCCATCTGGGCGATCGGTGAAAGCCGGTCGCCTTATTCGTTTCCGTCCACCTCGCGCAGACGGTACCCCACTCCCGTCTCGGTGATGATGTAGCGCGGCTGGTCCGGGGTCTTCTCGATCTTCTGCCGCAACTGCCGGACATAGACCCTGAGATACTGGACGTCGGTCGAGTCGTTCCAGATCTGCTTCATCAGGAACTGGTGGGTAAGCACCTTGCCGGCATATTGCACGAGCATGCGCAGGATGTCGTATTCCTTGGGCGACAGCTTCACTTCCTTGCCATCGACCTTGACGATGCGCTTCACCAGGTCGACGGAAAGCCCGCCGGTGTGGAAGACCGGCTTCTCGCCCTGCTGCTGGAATTTATGGCGCAGAGCCACGCGGATGCGGGCGACCAGCTCGTTCATGCCGAAGGGTTTCGTCACATAGTCGTCGGCGCCGAGCTCGAGCGCCGAGACGATGCCGGCCTCGTCGGTGCGGCTGGACAGGATGACGACCGGAATGTCGAGGCCGTCGCCGCGCCATTTGGCGAGCAGTTCGAGGCCGGTCATGCCGGGCAGGCCGAGGTCGAGCAGGATCAGGTCGGGCCGTTCGGTCTGCAAGAGTTCGATCGCCGCCTTGGCGTTCGGCGCCTCGGAGACGGCATAGCCCTGGCTGGCGAGGCCGACGCGCAGCAATTTGCGGATCGGCGGCTCGTCGTCGACGACCAGGATGGAGACGGTCTGATTCGTCATGCGGCATCGTCCGTAAGGGGTGTGCCCAGCGCTGGCAACTCAGCCGGCACCGGCATGCGGATAGTGAAGATCGCGCCGGCCCGGTCGGTGCGGTTGGCCGCCGAGATCGTGCCGCCCATCGCCTCGATGAAGCCGCGGCTGATCGACAGGCCGAGACCCGTGCCGGCGCGCACCTGGTCGCGCTTGCGCACGCGGTAGAAGGTGTCGAATATCCGCTCCAGGTCGTCGGGCGGGATGCCCGGTCCCTCATCCATCACCTGCAGGATGACGGCGCCGTTGTCGACCCAGGCCTGCAACCGGATGATCGAGCCGGGCGAAGCATATTTGGCGGCATTGTCGAGGAGGTTGAACAATGCCTGCTCGAACAGCACCGGATCGAGTCGCAGCATCGGCAGGTCAGCCGGAATGTCGGTCTCAATTCTATGCTCGGCGGTGATCTTCCAGGCCCGGTTCAGCGCCGAGCCGACGACATCGCCGAGATCATGGAACGCGTGGTTCGGCTCCATCGCGCCCGATTCGATCCTGGTCATGTCGAGCAGATTGGCGATGAAGCGGTTCAGCCGTTCCGACTCGCTGACAACCGTGGACAAAAGCTCCGCGCGATCCTTCTCAGGAAGCGCCGGCGCGAATTCCTTCAGCGTGCCGGCCGCGCCCATGATCGCGGCGAGCGGCGTCTTGAGGTCATGCGAGATCGAGGTGAGCAGTGCCGAGCGCAGCCGGTCCGCTTCGGCCGCCAGCTTGGCGCGGTCGACGTCGGCGACGAGCTGGACGCGCTCGATGGCGACGGCGGCTTGGTCGACCAATGCGTCGAGCAGGCGCTGCTGCTCGGGCGTCAGCAGCGGCCCCTGCTTGTCATTGTCGAGGCCGACCACGCCGATCGCGGTTCGCCCTGTCCGCAAGGGGAGATAGAGACGCTTCGCGCCAGGCAAGGTGTCGGCGCCGCGGCCGGCGGCACGGTTGTGCTCCCAGGCCCAGCGGGCGGCCGCGATGTCGGCCTCGGCCAGGGTGTCGTCCGGCGGATAGCCGGCCTTGACGGTGATGGTGCCGTTCTCCGGCAGAAGCAGCACGACCCGCACCTTCAGCATCGAGGCGATCTGGAAGGCCGTGGCCCATAGAACGTCGTCGAGCGTGCCGGCGCCGGCTAGCTTCTTGGAGAAGGAATATATGTCCTCGGTGGCTCGCGCCCGCGCGCGCGCGCCGACCGCCTGGCGCTGCACGCGCGCCGTCAGATTGCTGGCGATCACGGCGACGACGAGGAATACCGCGAAGGCAACGATGCTTTCCGGGTCCCTGATCGTCAGCGTGTAGCGCGGCTCGAGGAAGAAGAAGTTGAAGGCCAGCGCACTCAGGAAACAGGCATAGAGCGCCGGCCAGAGCCCGAACGTCACGGCCGAGGTCAGCACGGCAAGAAGTAGGACGCTGGCGAGATTGCGCACGTCGAGGAACTGGTCGAGGATAGAGCTGACGGCCAGCGCGCCGGCGACATAGGCCGTCGAGAACAGATAGGGCCAGATCTGGAACGGCTTCTGCTCGGGGGCGGCCTTAACCCGCGCCGACGGCGTGTCGGTATCACGCTCGGCGCCCGAAATGACATGGACGCTGATGTCGCCGGCATTGCGGATCAGATCGTAGGTGAGCGAGCCCTCGATCAACTCGCGCCAGCGCGAACGCGTCGGCCTGCCGATGACGATATGGGTGAAGTTGTTCGCCGTCGCGTGGCGCACGATGTCCTGGGCCACGTTCTGGCCGGGAATGGTGGCGATCTCGGCGCCGAGCTGTTCGGCGAGGCGCAGATTCGTGGCCAGGCGGTCCTTGTCCTCCTCCGACATACCGGCCAGGCGGGGCGTGTCGACATGCAGCGCCGTCCAGGGCGCGCGCAGCCGGTCGGCAAGTCTGCGGGCATAGCGGATACGGATAGCCCCGCCAGGCTGCGAATCGACGCAGACGAGAACCCGCTCGCCCGCCGCCCACGGACCCGGAATGGCGTGCGACTGCATGTGGTTGAGCAATTGTTCGTCGACACGCTGGGCGGTACGGCGCAGCGCCAGCTCGCGCAGCGCCGTCAGATTGCCTGGCGAAAAATAGTTCTCAATGGCGCGCTGGGCGGTGTTGGGGAAATAGACCTTGCCCTCTCTCAGGCGCTTGAGCAGGTCGTCGGGCGTGAGATCGATGATCTCGATATCGTCGGCCTCGTCGATGATGGAATCGGGAACCGTCTCGCGCACTCGGACGCGGGTGATCTGGGCCACGACGTCATTCAGGCTCTCGACATGCTGGATGTTGAGCGTGGTGTAGACGTCGATGCCTTGCGCAAGGATCTCCTGCACATCGAGATAGCGCTTGGGATGCCGGCTGCCGGGCGCGTTTGTATGGGCAAGCTCGTCGACCAGGACCAAAGCGGGGCGCCGCTCCAGGATGGCGTCGATGTCCATTTCGTCGAGGGTCTGGCCGCGATACGCGACCAGGCGACGCGGGATCACCTCATAGCCGTCGACCAAGGCCTGGGTCTCCTTGCGGCCGTGCGTCTCGACGATGCCGATCACGACATCGATGCCGTCGGCGCGGCGGGCGCGGCCCGCCATCAGCATCTCGTAGGTCTTGCCGACGCCGGGCGCCGCGCCGAGAAATATGCGCAGCCGGCCACGGCCCTCGCGCTCGGCATGCTCGAGGAGCGCGTCGGGGGAGGGTCGGTTCGCTTGGTCGGTCCTGTCGTCCGGCATCAGGTCCAATCATGAATTGCGCCGGGGATCGTGTCGATCCCCGGCGCGGAGTCTGCTGTTTACTTCAGATCGTCCAGCGCCAGGTTCAGCGCCAGGACGTTGACGACCGGCTCGCCGAGGACGCCAAGCTCGCGGGCCTCGACATGGCTGTCGACGAGCGCCTTGACCTTGGCTTCGTCCACGCCCCTGGCCTTGGCGATACGCGGCACCTGGAAATAGGCGTCATCCGGGCTGATGTGCGGGTCGAGGCCGCTGCCCGACGTCGTGACCAGGCCCATCGGCACCGGCGCGTTCGGGTTTTCCGCTTTGAGCTTCTCGGCGTCGCCCTTGATACGCTCGATCAGTTTCGGATTGGTCGGGCCGAGATTGGTGCCGCTGGAGGAGGTGGCGTTGTAGCCGTCGCCGGCGGCCGAGGGGCGGCCGTGGAAATATCGGTCGCCGGCAAAGACCTGGCCGATCAGCTCGGAGCCGATCACCTTTCCGTCCTTCTCGATCAGGCTGCCATTGGCCTGGCGCGGAAACAGCGCCTGGGCGATGCCGGTCATGCCGATCGGATAGATCAGGCCGGTGACGACGGTGAAGAAGACGATCATGATGATCGCGGGTCGGATTTGCTTGAGCATCGGGATGATCCTTATGCGAGGCCGAGAGCGGTGACGATCATGTCGATCGCCTTGATGCCGACGAAGGGCACGACGATACCGCCGAGGCCATAGATGAGAAGGTTGCGGCTGAGCAGCGCGCCGGCGCCGATGGGACGATACTTGACGCCCTTCAACGACAGCGGGATCAGCGCGATGATGATCAGCGCGTTGAAGATGATGGCCGACAGGATCGCGCTCTGCGGCGTCGCCAGGTGCATGATGTTGAGCGCCTGCAACGGTCCCGCCGCCTGTCCGGGCGCCGCGTAGAAGACAGCGAACATCGCCGGGATGATGGCGAAGTACTTGGCGACGTCATTGGCGATCGAGAAGGTCGTCAGCGAGCCGCGCGTCATCAATAGCGCCTTGCCGATCTCGACGATCTCGATCAGCTTGGTCGGGTCGGAATCCAGGTCCACCATGTTGCCTGCTTCACGCGCGGCCACCGTGCCGGTGTTCATGGCGACGCCGACATCGGCCTGGGCCAGCGCCGGCGCGTCGTTGGTGCCGTCGCCGCACATGGCGACAAGCTTGCCCTTGGCCTGTTCCTCGCGGATCAGCGACAGCTTGTTCTCAGGCGTCGCCTGGGCGAGGAAGTCGTCGACGCCGGCCTCGGCCGCGATGGCCGCCGCGGTCAGCGGGTTGTCGCCCGTGATCATCACCGTGCGGATGCCCATCTTGCGCAGCTCCGCGAAGCGCTCGCGGATGCCGCCCTTGACGATGTCCTTGAGGTGGACGACGCCGAGCAGGCGGCCGTCGCGCTCGACCGCCAGCGGCGTGCCGCCGGCCTTGCCGATCTCGTCGGCAATGGCCTGCAGGTCGCGGATCGTGTCGCTGGTGGGACGCGGGCCATGCGCGGTGGTCGCCGCCTGGGCGACATGAGTCAGCACCGCATCGACGGCGCCCTTGCGCACGGACGAGCCGTCGACGTCGACGCCGCTCATGCGGGTCTGCGCGGTGAAGGGTACGAAGTTCGCATGCAGTGTTGCCATGTCGCGGGCGCGGATGCCGTATTTCTCCTTGGCCAGAACGACGATCGAGCGGCCTTCCGGCGTCTCGTCGGCAAGCGACGCGAGCTGAGCCGCATCGGCCAGTTCCTGCTCGGTCACGCCCTTGACCGGGCGAAACTCGGTCGCCTGGCGGTTACCGAGCGTGATGGTGCCGGTCTTGTCCAGCAGCAGCGTGTCGACGTCGCCGGCGGCCTCGACGGCGCGGCCGGACATGGCGAGAACGTTGAAGCGCACCAGGCGGTCCATGCCGGCGATGCCGATAGCCGACAGCAGCGCGCCGATCGTGGTCGGTATCAGTGTGACGAACAGGGCGACCAGGATCGTCACCGAAATATAGCCGCCGGAATAGGAGGCGAAGCTCGGGATGGTCGCGGTGGCCAAGACGAAGATCAGCGTCATGCCGACCAGCAGGATGTTGAGCGCGATCTCGTTCGGGGTCTTCTGACGTTCCGCGCCCTCGACCAGCGAGATCATGCGATCGAGAAAGGTGTGGCCGGAAGCGGCGGAAATGCGCACGCGGATCCAGTCGGAAAGCACCTGGGTGCCGCCGGTGACGGCCGAGCGGTCGCCACCGGATTCGCGGATGACGGGCGCGGATTCACCGGTGATCGCCGCCTCGTTGACCGAGGCCACGCCTTCGATCACCTCGCCGTCCGAAGGAATGATGTCGCCGGCCTCGACCAGCACCACATCGCCGACTTTCAGGCTGGTGCCCGGCACCATCTTGAACTTGGCGCGGTCCTCGCCATTGAGCAGCTTGGCCTGGGTCTCGGTGCGCGCCTTGCGCAGCGAATCGGCCTGCGCCTTGCCGCGGCCTTCGGCGACGGCTTCGGCAAAGTTGGCGAAGAGCACGGTGAACCACAGCCAGATGATGATCTGCAGGGTAAAGCCGAGATCGCCGCCGCCGGCGATCAGGTCGCGGATGAAGAGCACGCTGGTGAGCAGCGAGACCACGGCGACGACGAACATCACCGGATTCTTGACCAGCGTGCGCGGATTGAGCTTGCGGAAGGCGCCGCCTATGGCGGGCACAAGGATGCGGGCATCCAGGATGCTCGCGGATTTGGACTGGCTCATTTTTGGGCTCCAGTATCGATTGCGTTGGACGGCGCCGGGTGCTCGGTCTTCGGGAAGAGATGCGGAAGGCCGGTGGCCAGCAGCCACAGCACGAGCAGCACGGCAGCCATGCCGAGAAAGGTTGAAAGGGTCGGGAAAGGACGAGGCTTGTCGTCCCTTCCGTTGTCGGGCGCGCCGTCACCAGATTGGTGAGGATCGTTCCGATAGATGTCGTTGAGGCGAGGCATGGTCATCTCAGAAGGTCTGTCCATGGATCATCGCCAGGTGTTCGACGAGCGGGCCGATCGCCAGGGCCGGAAAGAAGGTGAGGCCGACAACGATCAGGATGACGCCGACCAGCAGTCCGACGAACAGGGGGCCGTCGGTCGGGAACGTACCGGCGGAGGCCGGAACCGTCTTCTTGGCCGCCAGCGAGCCGGCGATGGCAAGCGCTGGAATGATGACGAAGAAGCGACCCACCCACATGGTGACGCCCATCGTGAGGTTATACCAGGGCGTGTTACCGCTCAGGCCGCCAAAGGCCGAACCGTTGTTCGCGGCCGCCGAGGTGTAGGCATAGAGAACCTCGGAGAAACCGTGCGGGCCGCCATTGGCCATCGAGGCGACGGCGCTCGGCAGCACGACCGAGATGGCCGTGAAGGTCAGCATGACCAGCGGCAGGCACAGAATGGCGAGCATCGCCATCTTGACTTCCTTGGCTTCGATCTTCTTGCCGAGATATTCCGGCGTGCGGCCGACCATCAGGCCGGCCACGAAGACCGCGACGACAATGAACATCAGGATGCCGTAGAAACCGGCGCCGACGCCGCCGACGATGACCTCGCCGAGTTGCATGTTGATGATCGGGATCATGCCGCCCAGCGCGGTGAAGCTGTCATGCATGGCATTGACGGCGCCGCAGGAGGCGGCCGTGGTGATGACGGCGAACAGCGCGGAGGCAGCGATGCCGAAGCGCGTTTCCTTGCCTTCCATGTTGCCGCCGTCGATGCCCAACGCATGAACCAGCGGATTGCCGGCGGCTTCGGCCCAGTAGCAGACGGCGACGCCGGCGACGAACAGCACGCCCATCGAGGCGAGGATCGCCCAGCCCTGGCGCTGGTTGCCGACCATGCGGCCGAAGACGTTGGTGAGCGCGGCACCGAGCGCGAAGATCGTCACCATTTGGATCAGGTTGGAGATCGCGTTGGGATTCTCGAAGGGATGCGCAGCATTGGCGTTGAAGAAGCCGCCGCCATTGGTGCCGAGCATCTTGATGGCGATCTGCGAGGCGACAGGGCCGAGCGCGATGGTCTGCTTTGCGCCTTCCAGCGTGGTCGCGTCGACATACGGCCCAAGCGTCTGCGGCATGCCGAGCCAGACATATACGAGGGTGAGCGGGATGCAGAGCGGCAGGAGCACGTAGAGCGTGCAGCGGGTCATATCGACCCAGAAATTGCCGATCGACTTGCCGGAGGCACGGGCGAAGCCGCGGATCAGCGCCACCGCGATGGCGATGCCGACCGCGGCGGACATGAAGTTCTGGACCGTCAGGGCGGCCATCTGCACGAGGTAGGACATCGTGCTCTCGCCGCCGTAGTTCTGCCAGTTGGTGTTGGTGGGAAAGGAGACGGCGGTGTTGAAGGCAAGACCCGGTTCGACGGCCGTCATCCCGGCCGGATTGTAGGGCAGGACGCCCTGCAGCCGCTGTAGGAAATAGACCGCGAGGAAGCTGGCCAGGCTGAAGAACATGATGCCGGCCGCGTAAGCGGTCCAGTGCTGCTCCTCCTTCTCACTGGTTCCCGATACGCGGTACAAGGCCCGCTCGACGGGGCCGAGGATCGGAGAGAGGAAGGTACGATCGCCGCTGAAGACGCGGTACATGTAGCCACCGAGCGGCTTCACGAGCAAAAGGACGATCACGCAATAAAGAAGGATCTGTATCCATCCATTGATTGTCATGGGAATAGCTTTCCGTGCCGGGCGCCAGTAGCGATCAGAAACGTTCTGGGCGGATGAGGGCGTAGGTCAGATAGACGAGCAGGAACAAGGTCACCGCGCCGCCGAGAAAATAATCGAGAAGCATGATCCGAGTCCTTCTGTTCAGATTCTGTCACAGATTTTGATATACGCGAGGGATAGGGCGAAGAGTAAAATCCCCAGCCCGAGAACAATGACGTCCATGGGTGCTTTCCTTGTTTTCGCTTCTATTTCCGGGCTGCTCCAGCCAGGCTCAAAACCACGCAAAAAATGCGCGCCGCCTTGCCGGCGACGGCCTTTGAAGCTTCTACTTGGCATGAAATATGGACCCGACCGCCATAAAGGGTCGAGTCGGGATTACGCAAAAAGATATAGGAATTTTATAAAGATTTTGGATGCGCACAGAGCCGCTGCCGAGTGGCCGCCGGCTGCTGTCTGAAGCCGGCTCGACCGGTTGCCGCAGATGCGGCGGATAAAGAAGCATATATAAGTCGGTCCGGAATCTCCTCTCGAATTCATATGAGGCGCACGTCTATGTAGTTGCGTCGTACAGGGCTCGCCGTGATTTCGGCGGGCATGAATAGAGCCCAATATGCACTTCGCACCCTTCAGGCTTGCTCCCAGGCTCGGCCGGAACATTCCGGTAGAGTACTTCGTTCTAGCCAATCTCACGAACAAGGGAGCAGTCATCGGTAGTCTGGCCGATCATCCGATCTCCGAGGCCGTGGTCGACGGCCAAGGTTCCAGCTACCGCTATGTCGGCGTGGCATCGCGCGGCATCGATGGGCGCTATGACGTCGAGGCGCTGCGGCCGGGCGAGTGGATCGTGCAGCCGGGCCTTGTCTACGCCCTCGAGACGAAGGGCGGGTGATCCCGGGCGCGGCACCGGACGCATCCGAAGATCCGGAATCAGCGGGCTTCCAGTCCGCCGCGGAATCTGGGCACAGCGGCCCACAAAAGTCTTGCGCCTGTCGTGCGATGGGGCTTTGCTACCCATGTCGATCAGGCATTGACCGTGGCAGGAGCTGAACCAATGGCCGACGTCAAATCAAAGCCGCGACGGGATCTGGATACCGAGCCTGTTTCGAACTTGTCGTCCTTGGACCTTCCAGCTCCGGCACGCTATCTCATTTCGGTCGCCATGACCGCGGTCGCGACCGCCCTTGCCGTTGGGATCGACAGCAGGGTGACGATCCCCAATCTCTCCTTAGTGTTCGTGGTGCCGGTAGTCATGGCGGCCATAGGCCTCGGATTGGGGCCTTCTCTTTGTTCGGCAGTACTTGGCGCGCTTGCCTACAACTTCTTTCTGACAGAACCCCGGTACACGTTCAACGTCGATGACCCGGCAAACGTCTGGGCGATCGGATTGCTTTTTGTGATCGGACTGATCGTGAGCGGCGTTGCCTTCACCTCTCATCGCAAGGCAGCCGAAGCGGCCCTGCTCAGGCGACAGGCGACGCTCCTGCAAGACTATAGCCGCGAAGTCACCGCCGCCGATAATGCCAAGGCGATGGCGTCGGCTACGTCTCGCATTCTTGCTGCTTTGTTCGGCGTTCCAGCCGTCGTCTTTCTCATTTTGGATGGCAAGGTGGTTTCGGTCGAGAGGGTTGGAGTAGCAGCACCGCAGCAGGCCGAGGTCGAGGCTGCTCTGTCGTCGCTGGCAACGGGATCCGTTGCGCGGGCCGGCGTCTATCCCGCGTCAACCTCGCGCTTCGACTTTTGGCCTGTAACGACGACAGCTTCAGCACCCGCTGCCGTGATCGGGCTTTTGTTCGATCCCGATGAACGCCCCTTGGCTCCTTCCATATCGATCGAGATCGTGGCGCGGCTTTTGTCTCTGGCGCTTGATCGCCAGCATCTCCTGGCTGGCCACTGATCATAGGGATGTCGGCGATCTGCACGGGCGCTATCTAGAGCATAATGCCGAAAGGCGTGGTTTTCGGATGCCATCATGCTCTATCTATTTATCTATTTGATTTGGAGCGGGATTCAGATTTCAAGTCGATTCGACCTGAAATCATCCGCTAGCGTGGTCCGTTCGCATGCGGATGCATGGCATGTCCGCCCAACTGCTCAGCCGAACATGCCAGCGGCATGACGCCGCCGTTGTGGTCGAGCGCAGCCAACGCCTCGCGGATCGCCCTTGCCGTTTCGACCTCCGCCGGGACCAGCGGCAACCGGACATCCGGGCTAAGCCCCAGCGCCATATGCAGGGCATATTTCACGGAGACCGGATTGCCTTCCAGCTCAAGCGCGGCGATCAGCGGCCGCAGGCGGTGATGGATCGCCCTTGCCGTGTGGATGTCGTCGCGCCGCAGGGCATCATGCATGTCCACGCACAGGCGAGGGGCGATGTTCGAGACGACGGAAATCGTTCCGCGTCCGCCCATCGTGTTGAAGCCGAACGATGTCGAGTCGTGACCGGACAGGCAGATGAAGCGGCGGCGCAGAACCGCCGGCAGCGAGGACTGGCGCGCGAGATCGCCGGTGGCGTCCTTGATGCCGACGATGGCCGGAATCTGCGCCAGCCGCTCCAGGGTTTCCAGGGTCAGATCGACGCCGGTGCGCGCGGGGACGTTGTAGACAATGATCGGAATCCTGACCTTGCGGGCGACGGCCTCGAAATGCCGGACGATGCCTTCCTGGCTCGGTCTGTTGTAATAGGGCGTGACGACAAGGGCCGCATCCGCGCCGAAAGCCTCGGCGGCCGAGGAAAAGGCGATCGTCGTCTCGGTGTTGTTGGTGCCGGTGCCGGCAATGACTGGAATCCTGCCGCCGGCGACCTTCACGCACAGCGCGATGATGTCGAGGCGTTCGTCCCACGACAGGGTCGGCGCCTCGCCCGTGGTGCCGCACGGCACCAGCCCGTTTATGCCCTGCTCGATCTGCCAACGAACGAGCCGCTCCAGGCCCTTCAAATCCACTTCGCCGTCCTTGAAGGGGGTCGGCAGCGCCGTGATGGCGCCGCTGAGGCGCGCCCTGGTCTGGTCAAATGTCATGATGTTCAAACTCTCGTTGCATTTCCGGCGCCGCGGCATTTGCGACGCCGGTCGCGCGTGGGCTATCCAGATGGGAGGACAGCAACGCCATCAGCGCGGCGGCGGCCGGATCGACATGGATCGCCTGATATGACCGGACTGTCCCGCGGCCCGTTGGCGGGTGGCGGCTGATAACGCAAATCCAGCGCCTGCCGCGCATCGCAATGCTTGTGACCGATCGGCATGGCTGCAGGCCGACAAGCAGGACAGCGGCCTCAAGCATGGCGCCGGCCTCGGCCAGGCGGGCAAATCGCCGGCCCGCCGGCGACGACCGGTCGAGCGTCATGGCCTTTGCAGCTTCCCACAAAAGGTGCTCGGGCAATCTGCCGAGGCAGCCAATGCGCTCGATAAGGACGGACAGGTCGGAATCTTCACCCATGGCCGAAACCGCTTGCGGATCAACCGCGCAGAACAGATCGGGAAAGATCAACTGAAGAGCGACAGACGAGTGGTCGCGATACGCACGGCGCCGTTGCGATGGCCACTCTCCATGCAGGCAAAGTGGATGGCGGAAGCCTTGTCGGCGAAGACGCCGCCGGAATGGCCATCCTCGTCGCGGGCGATCCAATGGCCCTCGCCGTCGCGACCCACCACGAAACGGGGAAGCGCGATTTCGGCGGGAGGATAAGGGGAACTGGGCATGTTGATCTCCATAGCGATCGTTGGATCGCCGGGTTCAGGTCATCGAGGGATCAGGAGAGCGAGGCTGCGACGGCTACGGCGGCAATAATCACGCCGGCAACCAGGAACATCCTTACGAACACCATCGGTTCCGTTTGGCTGACCAGCGGATGGCTTTTGGCCGTCACGCTGTTCCTGTCCGCCATGCTTCTAACGTGTTCGATTTGCGACAGCGGCAGCGGACGATGGGTGGGTACGTAGAGTCCCGTGGTGCGGTACATCGCAGACTTCCTTCCTCTCGGTCATCTCCGCCGAAAGTTAAAAGCCGCCACATTTGAATTCGAGACGGGCAAAAACGGAAAGAAATAGGAAAGTCGTATAGTTGCCGGCCCGCAAACATAGAGGCCGGCATGCCGCTCGGAGGGCAGGCGTATTCGCTCCGCTGATGCAAAGCTACAGCGCCGGCCGCCGGTCCTTCCAGGGCATCTCGCCTTCCAACTGCGCGGAAAGCGCGAGCACCGTCGCCTCGTCGCCGTAGCGACCGACGAGCTGCACGCCGATCGGTACGCCGCCGGCCGACTGGCCGAGCGGCAGCGAGATCGCCGGCTGGCCGGAGATGTTGAATGGGAAGTTGAAGACCGCGTCGCCCCATTTGGCGTTGTAGCGGTCGAGGTCGGTCTGCGACATGTCGTAGTAGCCGAAGGGGCGCGGCAGTTGCGTCAGTGTCGGGGTGATGAAGATGTCGTAGGGGTTGAGGTCGCCGACGATGTCGCGGCCGATGAGCCTCAACTGCTCGACATCGGAAACATGCTTGATGCCGCCGGTCGCGCGGCCGCGCTGGATGATCGCCCAGGTGACCGGCTCGACATCGTCAGGCGTCACGGGGCGGCCGACCAGCGTTTCGAGGAAGCCGAAGGTGGCGGCCGTCTGCACATTGGTCATGTCGGTGTAGGTCTTCCACGCGGCATCGGCGTCGAGCGGCATGTCATGCTCCTCGACATCGTGGCCGAGGCGTTGCAGCGCGGTCACCGTCGCAAGCACCGTGGCCTTGACTTCAGGATCTATCGCGGCGCCGTTGGGCGGCGTGACTGTAAAGCCGATGCGCAGCTTCTTCGGCGTCCGCGCGGAAAGGCCGAGCCAGCTGTCCGCGGGCACCGGCGGCGTGTAGGCGTCGCCGGGCAGGGCGCCGGCCACGGCGTCGAGATAGGCGGCGGTGTCGCGCACCGTGCGCGAGCAGCAGAGGAAATAGGCGCCGCCATACCAATAGTCGCCAAAGGGCGCGAGGCTGACCCGGCCGCGCGACGGTTTCAGGCCGATGATGCCGCAGCAGGAAGCCGGCACGCGGATCGAGCCGGCGCCGTCGCTGGCTTCGGCGATCGGCACCATGCCCGATGCAATCGCGGCGGCGGCGCCGCCACTCGATCCGCCGGGCGTGATGCCTTCCTTCCACGGGTTCTTCGTAGAGCCGTAGAGCTTCGGCTCGGTGGTGATAGACCAGCCGTTCTCGGGCGCGTTGGATTTGCCGACGAGCACAAGGCCGGCGGCCTTGATGCGGCGCACGACCTCGCTGTCGGAATCGGCGACGAAATCCTTCAGGTAGAGGCAGGAGTTGGTGAGAGGCGCGCCTTTCCAGGACGAGGCGAGCTCCTTGAGCAGATAGGGCACGCCGGCGAAGGGCGCTGTCTTGTCCACCGTGGCCGCCTGGGCGCGTGCCATGTCGTAGAGGCGATGGATGACGGCATTGAGCTGTGGGTTGAGGCGTTCGATCATGGTGATCGCCGCTTCGACGAGTTCCGCCGGTGAAACCTCGCCGCGCTTCACCAGTCCGGCCAGCGCCAGCGCGTCGGACTGGGTATAGGTCTTCAACAGACTGTCGGTGACGGCGGCCATTTCTCCTCCCATGTCGTGCAAAGCAGCCGGCGCCAATGCGCGCCCGCCGCGAGTTTGTCCGCGATACGATGTGCTGCCGGCGCCTCCTCCAGCGCCGGCAGCCGCAAGGCCTAGGCCAGCTCGACGGTGCGCTTTTCCGCTATGCTCTGCTCGGCCGCCAGCACGATGCGCAGGCTGTTGACCGCCGCATCTATTTGCTCGGTCAAATCGAGGTCCTCGCGGATGGCGCGCAGGAAGAAGGCCTGCTCGCGGTCGCAAAGCTCCTGGTGGCCGGGCTCGTCCTCCATGCTGACGATCTCGTCGGGCTTGGAGAAGTTCTTGTCGCCGTCGACCTCTGCGTAATGGATCTTCAGCGCGTCGGTCTTGGTGTGGCGGTCGATGTCGGCGGAATCCGAAACTTCCTCGGCATCCTTGGCGCTGCTGCCCGACTGGCCGGCGACGATCGAGACGGCGCCTTTCGGGCCGACCACGTCCTTCACGAAATAGGCCGTCTCGCTCATCATCGGGCCCCAGCCCGCCTCGTACCAGCCGACCGAGCCGTCATCGAAGGTGACATGCAGGTGGCCGTAATTCTGCTTGTCGGCCTCGGCCCACAGCTTGGCGCCGATGCCATGCACGCGCACCGGCTTGGCGCCGGTCAGCTGACACATGACGTCGACATAGTGCACGCCGCAATCGACGATCGGGATCAGCGAGTCGATCAGGTTCTTGTGCCAGTGCCAGGCGGTGCCGCTGCTTTGCTGGTTGAGGTTGAGGCGCATCACCAGCGGCTTGCCGAGCGTCTTGCCGACCTCGATGAATTTGATCCAGGACGGATGGACGCGCAGAATATAGCCCAGCACCAGCTTGCGGCTCCTCGCGCGCGCCGCGGCCACCACCTTCTCGGCGTCCTCGATATTGGTGGCGAGCGGCTTTTCCATGAAGACATGGCAGTTGGCGGCGATTGCCTTCAGCGCGTATTCCGCATGCGTGTTCGGCCAGCTGTTGATCGAGACCGCGTCCGGTTTGGTCTCCTTCAGCGCCAGGTCGAAATCCTCATAGAGCGGGTAGCCGGCAAGTTCTTTCGGGATCTTCTTGTTGCTCTTGATGTTGCGGCTCATGATGCCGACGATCTCGAAGCCGTCGGAGCGGTGATAGGCGCTGGCATGCGAAGCGCCCATATTGCCCAGACCAACCACCAGTATCCTTACCTTGTCGGCCATCTCAGCCTCCCCAATGCTTCTTGAACGATAGCGCGGGCGGCGCCAGCGCCGCCCGCGGTCAATGCGGCAGCCTTATTTGACGGCCGAGTCGAACAGGTGCGCCTTGATCTTCTCGACGTCGAGCGCGGCGAAGCCCTCCGACAATTTGACGCCGTCGGCATCGGCCTTGACCTTGGCCTTGTCGAAGTCGTTGGCGGCCGGGATCAGGTCGTTGGTGCAGACGTCCTCGGCCTTCACCGGCGCGCTGATCTGGCCGATCTTCAGGATCTCGTCGAAGAAGCCCTGCCAGCTCGCCATGTCGTGCGAGCCCCAGCCGCCGCGCTTGTCCATATCGCCGCGGAAGACGTTGATCTGCTGCAGGATCGAAGTCGTGCCGAGTTCGGGGCCGAGGTTCTTGGCCAGCGTCGGGAACTGCTCGAACACGGCCTCGACGGCGGCGCGCGGGTTCTGGTAGCCGAATTCGAGGCCCATCGCCCAGCCGCGCAGGTATTTCTCCAGGAAGGCCTTCTTGTCGGCATCCTCGAGGTCGGCGGCGCGCACGACGAAGGTATTGGCCGGCAGCTTGGAATTCTGCACGCCCAGCCAGTATTCGAAGTCGAGCCCCTTGGCGATCCATTCGGCGCGCAGCCCCTCCCAGGAAAGCGCCGCATCGCCCTGGCCGCCGGCAAGCGCCGTGCCCCAGGTCGGCCAGCCGGCCTCGACATATTTCACCTTCTTGATGTCGACGCCCTGGGCCGCAAGCAGGGGATCGACGATCGCCTGCCAGGCGGCGGAGCCGAGCAGGATGGTCTTGCCCTCGAGGTCCTTCAGGTTGTTGGTGCCCTGGCCCTTGCGGAAGGCGATGCTGAAGGTGTCGCGCGCGCCCATGTGGAACACCGACTTCAGCTTCATGCCGTTCTGGATGGCGAAGGAGAAGACGCCGGGGGAGGGGAAGCCCATGTCGGCCTGGCCGACATCGACGAACTTCACCGTCGCGGTGCCGTCCGACGGGCCCGGCTGCATGTCGGTGGCAAGGTCGCCGAAATAGCCGGCCTTCTTGGCCGACCAGTAGGGATAGTCGTCCAGCACCTCCAGCGTGCCGCGCGGCGAGATCCAGGTGAATTTCTCATAGGCCGCCGCCCTTGCTTTCAGGCCGGATGCGCCAAGCGCGGTGGCGGTCACGACGCCGGCCGCCGTCACCTGCAGGAAATAGCGGCGGCTGATGCCGGCCGGGACACTGGAATGGATCGGATTTTCGTTTGTCATGGCACTCCCCTTTTGTTGATTGCCCTTTATTGATCGCTTGCCTTGCCTTTTCGCCCGCCTCCCGGGCATGATTTCGCCCGCCGGTCAGGTCTCCCAGCTCGCCCATTTCTTGCCGATCAGGAAGAACAGCACGTAGATCAGGATGCCGAGCGTCGACAGGATCAGCACCACCGCGAAGAATTGCGGCATCTGGATCATCGACGAATAGGAGGTGAGCCGGTTGCCGAGACCGAAGCCGCCGCCGACCATCTCGGCGCCGACGGCGGTGAGCAGGCCGAAGATCGCGCCGATCATCAGCCCGACCAGGATCATCGGCAGCGCCATCGGCGCGCGGATCTTCCAGAAGATCTGCAGTGTGCTGGCGCCATAGGAGCGGGCTAAAGCGATCTTGGCGCTGTCGACGCGGCGGAAGCCGGTCGCGGCGTTGATCATCACCATCGGGCCGGCGGCAAGCGCCACCGCGATGATGCGCGGCGTGTAGCCGAAGCCGAAGCGCAGGATGAGCAACGGCACCAGCGCCAGCATCGGCGTGGTGACGAGGATGAGGATGTAGGGGGCCACGATCTTTTCGGCGAAAGGAAACTGGGTGATCACCGCCGCCATCACCAGGCCGACGACCGCGCCGATGGCGAAGCCGGAAACGAGTTCGACCAGCGTATAGCCGAGATGCGGCGCGATCAGCGGGAACTCGTCGAACAAAGCATAGGCGATCGAGCTCGGCGGCGGCATGATGTATTGCGGCACGTGGAAGATGCGCAGCGCCAGCTCGATGCCGCCGATGATCACCACGGCGACGGCGAGGATCGCAGCCACTTCGGCGCCGGACTTGATGCCGGGTCCGCCGGCGAAGGCGGAAAGGTTGGTGAGGCTGACTTCTTGGCCATCGCCCGCCTTGGCCTTGGAGAATTCCGGTATGGCGTCGTCACCGCTCACGGCCTGATCCTCACGATTTCGGCAGACGGTCGCTCCGGTGCGATTGGCCGGACGCGTTCGCCGACAATGTCCATCTTGATCTTGTTGGTGAGGTCGAAGACCTCTTTCGTCGCCATGATCTCCAGCGAACGCGGTCGCGCAAAGGGCACATCGTAGATCTTGGCGACGCGGCCGGGCCGCGTGGTCAGCACCACCACGCGGTCGGAGAGGAAGATCGCTTCCTCGATGCTATGGGTGATGAAGACGATGGTGGTCTTGGTGTCGAGCCAGATTTCCTCGACGAGGCGGTTCATCTCCTCGCGGGTGAAGCTGTCGAGGGCGCCGAATGGCTCGTCCATCAAAAGGACCGAAGGTTTCAGCGCCAGCGCGCGCACGATCGCCGCGCGCTGCTGCATGCCGCCGGAAAGCTCGCGCGGGAATTTGCCGCCGAAGCCATCCAGCCCGACGCGGTTGAGCAGGTGGGCGATCCAGGCGCGGTCGGGCTTCTCGCCCTTGATCTCGAAGGGGAAGTTGATGTTGGCGTCGAGGTTGCGCCAGGGCAAGAGGTTCGCTTCCTGGAAGACGATGCCGATCTCGGGGCGCGGGCCGGTGATCGCCTTGCCGTCGAGCAGGATGGAGCCGGCGGTGAGGTGATGCAGGCCCGACATCGACCACAACAGCGTGGTCTTGCCGCAACCGGAGGGCCCGACGATCGAAACGATCTCGTTGGGCTGGACATCCAGGCTGCAGCGGTCCAGCGCAAGAAGATCGCCGGAGGCCGTTTGATAAACCTTGGTCGCTGCCTGCACGCCGAGCTTCGGCGTTCTTGCGCTTGCCGTACTCATGCTCCCCCTCGGAGACTGCGCGAT
>RXJA01000467.1 GCA_003963455.1 Hyphomicrobiales bacterium | reverse complement strand
CCGTCGAAACGATCGTGCACGAGGCGGTACATGATGGACGTCTTGCCCACACCCATGTCGCCAAGCAGCATGACCTTTGCGCTGAACATCACTGAACGCGCTCGGCGCCGAATACGGTTTCGAAGCTGACCCGCCGGTTCCCTTTGCTCGGCATCTCGGCAATCGGTACCGATGACCAGCGTGAAACCACGAACAATCGGGAAGGCTCGATCCCGAGCGAGGTCAATTCCCGCGCCACCCGGTCGGCCCTCTGGCGGCCGACCACGCGATTGATGGATTCCGTTCCGGTATCGTCGGCGTGGCCAACGATACGGATTCTCAGGTCGTTGCCGGCCAGCAGCCCGGCCAGATCGCGGATCTGTTGCTCGGCCTCCTTGTCGTCGGCGAACGCGTCGCGTGTGCCAAAGAAGATCGCCGTCGAGGCCATGAAGCGATCGAGCCGTTCGGCGGGACCGTCGGCGATCGACCGCATGGCATCGTATTGCTGGCTTCTCGTCCTGGTTTCCTCGGCGATCTTCGCTTGGACCTCGTCAATGCCCGCCCGCAGGCCGGCAAGGGATTGCAGCTCTTCTTGGCTGGGCCCGCTTGCCTGATCAATGCGAGCCTGCAGGCTGGCGAGAGACTGCCGCTGGCCGGCGAGCGCCTCGCCGGTCTCATCGGCGGACTTGCGCAAGCCGGCAAGAGACTGCCGTAGCTCGGCGATCGCCTGCCGGTTTTCATCGATGCCCGCCTGTAGACCGGTCACCGACTGCCGCAGGGCGTCGAAATCGGCGCGCATCGCCGCCGCCTGTTCCGTGCCAGGCACGACGCCGATCCGGCCGACGACCCGGTATGGCGCGGCGGCCTTGGCCAGGGCGTCGATCAGCGGAGCCGTCTCGACCTGGCTGGGCTCTATCCCGGTGACCGAGACGCTGCGGTTGCGATGGTCAAAGTCCAGCCGCAACGGAAACGTTTCCAGCAGCGGCTCCTTGCCGGCCAGCTCCTGGAGCGCGTCATTGGTTCGCCGCTCCAGCATCGCGCGGTTGAGGTGGACGCCGGCCAGCCATGCCAACCCGGCGACGGCGAGTGCCGCCAGCACCAGCAGAGCGACCCTTCCGCCCCGGCGCGGCTTGCGCTCCGCGACGGGGCCGGCTTCGATGGAAGAAGCCAGCGACGCCAGCATGGCGGAGTCGCAGTCGAGGCCGCGATCCATGCTCTCGATCGTATCGAAGAAAAGCGAATTGATCCTGGCGCCGTCGGCAGGGCGAAGGTGACCGATGCATTCGGCGGCCAGGATGAACCGGGGCGAGGCGCGAAGCACGATCTCGCGTCCGCCGAAGTCGAGCTGCTGGAGGTTGCCTTCTCCGGCGAGGGCCTGAACGGAAAACTCCAGGATCGCCGCGACCATCGCGCTCAAGAGGTCGGCCCGCTCGTCGGAGGTCTCCTCGCGCTTCCAATCCGCGACCAGGCGTCCGCTGCCGCGCTCGATCATCAGCAGGCGGTTGACGCGCGGCGGACTGGCGTTTGCCAGGACGAACTCGCTGATCGGGCGGCCGGTCACCAGCGATTTGATGCGCCCGATCCACAGCTCCGTGGACGTCAGGGCGTTGAGGCGCTGCTCCAGCCGCGCGACGAGTTCCTTGAAGGCGTTTGCCACGGCAGCGCTGACCAGCCTGCCGGTGATCGGGTAGAGCGCATCGACCATGAGGTCGCGCGAATTCCTGATCTCGCTGCGGATCGCCGAGACCACCGATGGCGCGATGACGTTCGCCAGTTCGCGCGGCCGGACGACTTCCGCGCGTTCCAGCGCGGCGACCAGTATGTCGGCCGTTGCCGTTTCGAGGCGGTCGGGGCTGCCGATAAATTGCTGGAGGAGAGCGACATCCGCCCCCAGCGCTTCGAGACGCGCCGCCTCCGTTTGAAAGAGCAGTTTCCTGAGCTGCTCGATCTCGCGGTTCTGGCCGGCGGCGGACGTCATGCTATCTTCCCGCGCGGCCGGATCCTAGTCCGCTGATGCTTGCGCCGAGTTCCGAAATCGCGGCGCCGATGTCCCTTTGCGAGGCAAGCCGCTTCTGTTCGGTTTCCCGCTCGAGTTCCAGGACGTGCGCCTGCAGGGCCGCGAGTTCCTTCGCAAAGTCCACCTGGAGCTGCTTGATGGTGGCCTGCATCTCCTCGCGCAGACCGGCAAGGTTGCTCTCGATCGATCGCTGCGCGCCTCCGAACAGGAGATTGCGAACCTGATCGATCGTCGCCTCGGGATGGATTACCGCTTCCGATCCATTGGCGGAGGCGGCTCCATCAACGGATTTTCCAGCTTGCTCGGCGCCTTTCATTTTCATTCCCCGGTTTTCCACACTCACAGACACTGTGACGAGCGTTATATCAAATCCTAATTCTTGTGACAGGCAACCGGCTTCTTGCCGCCGCAAGTTTCGCTCCGGTCAAGCGCGGTATCTGCCTTGCCACATATCCATCGTCACCTATCGCAACGACTACTCTCATGCCAGTCGTTCCTTCGAGCGGAATCGGGCCGAGGTCTGCCTGCTCCATGGATCCGGATGGCGAAGCCGCCCTGCCGGGAACGATGCCCCGTCAAATAAGTTCGATCCGGCCGTCACCGAATATGACTTTCGTCATCTTCGGTGCTGACCTTCGTCAGGTGTCGCGACCCCATGAAACGGCCTATCTGCGGACATGAACGCCGTGCAACGGCGGGCGGTTTTCGACGGAGGTTCCTGGATGGGATTCTTGGACAGTCTGCAGGGCGCGCTGCAAGGCGGACAGCAGGGCGGAGGTTCGAATCTCCTGGCCGATGCGCTCGCCAGCGTCGGCGGCTATCAGGGCGTGCTCGCCATGCTGCGGAAGTCGGGTCTCGGCGACCGCGTCGAATCGTGGCTGAGCACCAATTCCGCAAATCTTCCGATCGGGTCCGATGAGATCAAGGCGGCGCTCGGCGACCAGCGCCTTCAACAACTGGCGAGCCAGTTCGGGATTCCGTTGGACCAGGTAGCCGGCGCGCTGGCGCAGCATCTTCCGTCCGCCGTCGACCAGGCCAGCCCGGACGGCGTGCTCGCGACGCGCGGCGGCTGACTGCCGACAGCGGGACAAACCGAGACATGGCTTCGCGGCATCAGGCCGCGCGGTTCGGCAGCGGCATCGCTGTCCGGACAGGAACGAGGGGGCAGACGTGTGAGCAAGCAAGACGAACTGATCAGCAAATATGCGGCGGACCTGAAGGTGAAGTGCGGCCTTACGGCGGATATGGATCTCTTGACGAAGGTGACGAAGGGCTGCGGCCCGGCGATCTACGACAAGGATGCATCCACCGTTTCGGCCTCGGACAAGGAGGAACTGGAACGGGTCAAGAAGAACTTTCTGGTCAAAAGACTGGGGCTGGCCGATGACGCAGGCCTGGACGCGGGGCTCGCCAGGGTCATCGACCAGTATGGCCGGACCAATCGCAACAAACATCGCGCGGTCTTCTACTATCTGCTCGTCAAGCATTTCAGGCGCGAAAGCGCATTTGCCTGACGGCGGCAACAGGAAGGTGACGGGGCGGCGCGGCATTCGACAAAAGCGCCAATCCGTTCGAGGGCGTATCTTCGGCGCTTGTCGGCGCCAAGGCAGTCCGTT
This sequence comes from Hyphomicrobiales bacterium, assembly GCA_003963455.1. Taxonomy (GTDB): domain Bacteria; phylum Pseudomonadota; class Alphaproteobacteria; order Rhizobiales; family Rhizobiaceae; genus Mesorhizobium. Next base: position 4,911 of record RXJA01000467.1, on the reverse strand, counting down.
GGGGGTCGGCGATGAGCCGCATAATATTGAAATCCGCGGTCGCGGCGTTCGCTTCGATCGCAGTTTCGCTTTTGCTGACGCTGATCGTGGTTCCGGCAATGGGCTTTCCGTTCAGCCGCTCCGTGTGGCTCACATCAACCGTCTGCCCGCTGATACTTGCCTGGATCGCCAGCGCCGGCACCTTCTGGCAAAGCGACCGCCTGAAGAGCGCGCATCGCGAACTTGCCCGCGCCCATGCCCAGCTCGCCGCCGCCCACAGACGCCTGTCGGAGAAGGCAAGCCGCGACGAGATGACCGGCATGCTCAACCGAGAGGCGTTCTTCGCCACGCTCGACAGGTCGCAGCGCAAGGCCGACCGCGGTTCGCTGCTGATCATCGATGCCGATCATTTCAAGACCATCAACGACAATTACGGCCACCCGGCAGGCGACGATGCGCTGCTTCTGATCACCGCCGCCATCGAGCGCGGCGTGCGTAGCGGCGATGTTCTCGGCCGGATCGGCGGCGAGGAGTTCGCCGCCTTCCTGGTCGGCGCGGCAGAGCCGGAGGCCAAGTGCGTGGCCGAGCGCATCCGCCGCGAGGTCGAGCTGATCCGGTTTCACCCCGTTGAAGACCGGACCGTGCCTTTGACCGTCTCGATCGGCGGCATCACCTGCGGCGAGAGCGCCACCGTATCGGAATTGATGCGCGCCGCCGATCGCAGGCTTTATGAGGCCAAGCATCGCGGCCGCAATCTGTCCATTCTCGATCGCGACGACCGGGAGGCCGCTTGATGAGTTCCGCATGCGCGGGCGGTGCAGCGGCCGCGGGCAAATTCTCACCCTCGCGGAAACGCCCAGGTACCGCGTTCAGCGAATCGCGCGACAGGGCTTCGGAAATGAAGGATCGAGGGCGCCATGCAGGTCGTCAAAGACCAGTTGACCGGAATGGACGGCGAACAGCTCGATGCGATTGTGCAGTTGTTTGCACCGAAGTCCTCGATCGGCAGCGCCGAAATGGTTCTGACCATATTGGCGTTTCGCGAAATCGAAGCCCGCGACCGGGCGGCGGGCTAGCCGCCAAGAGCTGCGGGGAAGCATTGCCGCCGCCTACTCGACCTGCCGCCAAGAGCAGGAACTCAGGCAACAAGACTGCCCGTGGCTTTCCCCCCAAAACCCCGAAGCCGCGGGCCTTTTTCGAGCGTTCGATTGCCCTGCCGCTCCAGCGCCGGCCAAGCCCGACAGTGCGCGCGAAAGAATGCGCGTTCATCCGGATGGTTGCTCAGCTTATTGTCTTTATGGCCAGCTCGGTGCGGTTCTTGGCTCCGCATTTCTCCAGGATCGTGCTGACGTAGTTCTTTATCGTCCCCTCGGCCAGATGCAGTTGCGCGCCGATTTCGCCATTGCTCTTGCCTTCGATGATCAGTTTCAGGATTTCATTTTCACGCGCGGTGAGATCGTTGCGGACCGATACGCTCGCCGGGGCGTGCCGGGGACGCAATCGCTTGAATTCTTCCAGGATTCGCGCGGCCACGCCGGGCGAAAGCGCGGACTGGCCGTTCGCCACGGTCCGGATCGTCGCCGCGATCTCGTCGATCCGGGAATCCTTTAACAAATATGCCTTAGCTCCGGCACTGACGGCCTCGAAGATCAGGTCGTTGGTCTCGAAGGTGGTCAGGACCACGATGCTGGTTGCCGGAAATTCGCGCAGTATCCGCTGCGTTGCCGTGACGCCGTCGGCGCGTGGCATTTGCAGATCCATCAGGACCACGTCCGGACGATATCGGCGCGCGAACTCGATCGCCTGCTCGCCGTCGGCGGCGGCGCCGACGATTTCGAAATCGTCGTTTTGCTGGGCAAGGAGCGTGGCAAGGCCTTCCCGGATCAATGTCTGATCCTCGGCGATCAACACGCGTATCCTCTCGGGTTTTCGGCGCGGATCGGTCATGTTTCCGCACCCTTCACGGAGCCGGACCTTGCGCTCGCCGCCGGCGCGGTCAAGGGCAGGGATGCCCGGACCAGCGTACCCGCTCCCGGGACGCTCTCCACCGTGCACTGCCCTCCCGCGAGTTCGGCGAATTCGGCCATTCCGATCAGCCCAAAATGCCCCTGTTTGGGGATGGTCCGGTCAAAGCCGCGTCCGTCGTCGCGGATATCGACAATCAGCCTTCGGCCAGCTTCGGTCTTCTCAACGACCGCGTCGAACCGGACCTGCCGCGCCTTCGCGTGCGCCTCGACGTTGCGCAACGCCTCGCCAACGATGCGTCGAAGGGTGGTCGCGTGATCCTGCAATCCGGCCCGGGCCCCATCATCGATGCGCATGGACACCTCCGCGCCGGTCTGCCGCGCGAAGTCCGACAGCATCTTTTCGACATCCGAATCCAGTTCGAGGTCGTCGGGCATTCTGAGCCGGGTGATGGCGTCGCGCGCCCTCGCGAGGCCGCTTATCGCCGCTTCCTCGGCTATCGCCAGTCCCTCCGAAACGCGGGCGGGGTCGGTCGTCAGGAAATGCCGCGTCAGCCGGATCTGCGTCAGCAGGGCGATGATCGAATGCACGAGCGTGTCGTGGAGGTCGCGCGCCAGGCGAAGGCGCGTGCGGGCGAGCGAGGCGAAGCGCACTTCGGAGTTGGCCGCCTCGAGCTGCTGTTCCATCAAGCGTCTGGCGCGCCGCTCGCTTTCAAACATGATCTCGGCCTGACGCGCCGTGAAGTCCGGCATCGCGATGACGACGTAGTGCGATCGATCGCCGTTCCACAGGATGACCGCCGTGACCGGCCGGTCCAGCCCGGGCAGTTCGGCCCGCACGCCCGACAAGGCAATCAGATTGCGGCGTCCTTCGGACAGGGCCGCCATTTCGGTCTCCATCCCGACCAGCAGCGCGCACAGGCAGCAGTCCGCTCCGACGGCGGGCAGCCAATCGACCAGGTGCCCTACTTTCTGCTGGACTGTCCTGTCGGCTCGCAAGACAGCAAGTCCGATGACTTCCGCTTGCGCGGCCGGCAGTAATTCTGTGCCGATGTCGATCATTCGTTCCCACAAAAACAGCCGCGAGGCGCGGCGTGTCCACCTTGACCTAAGCCCGAACCGGCCGCAAACGAATATGACTTTCGTCATATCGTCCCTGACTTTCGGCAGATGTCTTTCCCGATCTCATTGCTGATCTTTGTCTTTTGGTTTTCCAGGTGATCCAGCCTCCGTCCCCGACGGGGCCGCGAGCCAAACCCGAACGTCCGTCGACATGAAGCTAAACATCCAATTCATCAAGCACCCAGGCTCCAGGGAGCGCATGGTCGTGCTGCCGGAATCCCAGTTCCGCATGCTCAAGCGGACCGCGATGGCAGGTGTGACCGAGCTTGAGGAGCCCGCCCGCAACAGCCCTCTGCCCAAGCGCGCCCTCGACAAGATCGCCGCCGGCGAGAACCCGGTTCGCGTCCTCAGGATCCTGCGCGGCCTGAGTGGACGGCAACTCGCCGCCCAAGCCGGAATAACCCCGAGCATGCTGTCCCAAATAGAGCGTTCCGGGAAGACGGCCTCCACCAGGACCCTCAAGGCAATAGCGCACATCCTGGACGCGCCACTGGGGGTCATCTCGCCGGATCTCTCCGCCGGAATCGGAGGTGTCCCGACCGACACCGGCAGGAGCGTGGCCTGGATCCTGACCTGAGGCAGCGCCTGGCCACGTTCCTCGACCGAACCCGAAGCGGACGGCAGCGACCGATCCGCGTGATCGCGGATGCCTCCCGGAATCCCAAAGAAAGCTACGCCCTTCTGGCGCAACGTCCGGGATTGAATTAGCATCCCTTCATGAATGCGCCGGCCACAATCCTGCGAGATGCGGGATGCGGAGCGCGGTGAGAGCCGGGCAGCTGTCGCGTTTCAAGCGCTGATCCAAGGGCGGCAGGGATCCGAAATCCCGCCATCCGGCAAGCAAGCGCGGGCGGGGAGGAACTAATGCGGAAGCTGCAGTCGCAAGGCGTTCATCACATCACGCTGGTCGGCGCCGGACGCCAGACCTCGATCGACTTCTGGGAAGGCGTGCTCGGCATGCCTTTCATCTTCGAGCAACCCAATCTCGACAAGGCGAGTGAAAGCCATCTCTATTTCGACCCGGGTGACGGGCGTCTGATCACCGTCTTCACCGACGAGAGCCGGACCCCGGTCAAACGGCGGACGCCGACCGATATCGGCTGCGTCCACCACATCGCGTTCTCGGTGTCGCGGGTCACCTTCCTTCAGGCGGTCGCGCGGCTCGACGAGCGCAGCATCAAGCATAGCGGCGTCAAGGACCGCGGCTTCATGGATTCGATCTATTTCGAGGATCCGCTCGGGCTTTTGATCGAGCTTGCTTCCTACCGCTTCGAGCCGCCGGCCGGCTTCACCCATGCCGACGTGCTGATGGAGGCGCACAAGATCCGCGTGGCGCGCGGCGACTACAACATCGCCGAGCTCCATCTGGCCGACGCCATCCAGGCGCTGGTCGAGCGGTCGCGCGAAACCTTGTCGGAAAACAGGACGGCGAAAAATCCATACTAACCAGGTCAGAGGGAGGACCAAAATGGCAAAGGCTGCAACGAAGAACGCGAAGAAACCCGGGGCCAAAGCCGCGGCAAAGCCTGCGGCGAAGGCGGCCGCGAAGGCAACGGCAAAGGCCGCGCCCAAAGTGACGGCAAAAGCCGCACCCAAAGCGGCGGCAAAGGCCGCACCCAAGGCGAAGCCGGCTAAGAAGCCGGGCGTGAAACTCAGCGTGCTGAGGCCAAGCGTCAACAACATGACGGTGCGGGTGTTCGCGCGCGCGGCCGGGCTCGATCCCGCGGAGACCGATGCCTGGGGCCATACGCGCTCGCCTGAGTTCCTGGCGCGCAATCCGGCGCATCTGACGCCGATGATCGAGGACAAGGGCCTGCCGCGCGGCGTGCTGTGGGAAAGCTGCGCC
>RXJA01000438.1 GCA_003963455.1 Hyphomicrobiales bacterium | reverse complement strand
CACGACGGGGGTTCCGGTACTCTGCGTTTCATGCGAGGCGCGGCATCGTGGCATATGCGGCGCGCTCAACGCCGGGCAGAAATTGGCCGAGTCCTCGATCGGCGGCGAGATCGGGTAGCCGCTGAAGGTGTCCTTCCACGGTCCCTCGATCAGCGCCATCAGCGCGTAGTAGATGACCGAGTTGAGCAGCAGCGAGCTCACCACGTCGTCGACCTTGAATTTGACGCGCAATGTCGACGGCACCAGCGCGACAAGCGCGCCGGCGGCGGCGCCCGCCAGCGCCATCAACAGCATGGCGAGATAGCCCGGCATCGGGATCGCGCCGACGAAGCAGCTCGCCACCGCGCCGGCGAGCAACTGGCCCTCGGCGCCGATGTTCCAGAATTTCGCCCGGAAGGCGATCGCCACGGCGAGGCCGGTGAAGATCATCGGCGCGGCGCGCACCAGGGTCTCGGTGATGGCGTAGCTGTCGCCGAGCGAGGCGGACAGCATCACGCCGTAAGCTTCGATGATGCCGGCGCCGGCCATCGCGATCAGGCCGCTGCACAGCACCAGGGTGACGGCGATCGCGATGAGCGGCAGGGCCAGGCTGAACCATGCGGGCGTCGACGTGCGGGCTTCGAGGCGAAACATCAGGCTGCGTCCTCGGTGCGCCCGGCGCCGGTCATCATCAGGCCGAGCCTTGCGACGGTGGCATCCGTGCTGTCCAGCGTGCCGGCGATGCGGCCCTCATACATCACCGCGATGCGGTCCGAGAGCATCAGCAATTCCTCGAGATCCTCGCCGATGACGATGATGCCGCAGCCCCTGGCGCGCATGGCGAGGAATTTTTCGTGGATGAAGCGCGCGGCGCCGATGTCGAGGCCGCGCGTCGGCTGCGAGACGATCAGCACCTTGGGGTCGAAGGCGAGCTCGCGCGCCAAGAGCGCCTTCTGCAGATTGCCGCCGGACAGCGCGCCGGCGCGCACCATCGGCCCGGGGCAACGTATGTCGTAGGCCTTGATCTGGGCCTCGGCGAAGGCGCGGATCGCGGCGGGATTGAGCAGCCCGTTGCGGCTGAAGGCCTCGGTGCCGATGCGCGGCAGCACCATGGAATCGGCCAAGGGCAGGTTGGTCACCAGGCCGGTCGTCATCCGGTCTTCCGGGATGCGGCCGAGGCCGAGCGCCTGCAGCTCTCGTGGCGAAAATTGTGTAACCGTTTTGCCGGCTATCGCCATCGTGCCGCCCCTGGGCGGCAGCATGCCGGAAATCACGTCGGCCAGCGCCCGCTGGCCGTTGCCGGAGACCCCGGCAATGCCGAGGATTTCGCCCGCGCGGACAAAAAGCGAAACGGCACGCAGCGGCGTGCCGGCATGGCCGGAGGTGGAAATGCCGTCCAGCGTCAGCACGGAAGCGCCGGGCGTCGAAACCTCCTTGACCGGCGGCACGATCTCGTGGCCGCACATCAGCTTCGCCATCTCGGCCGAGGTCGTTTGCGCCGGATGATCGACGCGGCCGGCGACCTTGCCGTGGCGCAGCACCACGCAGCGATGGGTGAGCGCGCGCACTTCGTTGAGCTTATGCGAGATGAAGATGATGCCGAGCCCTTGCGCCGCCATGGAACGCAAGGCGGCGAACAGGCCGTCGACCTCCGAAGGCGCCAGCACGGCGGTCGGCTCGTCGAGGATCAAAAGCCTGGCGCCGCGAAACAGCGCCTTGATGATCTCCAGCCGCTGCTGCTCGCCGACCGACAGCGCCGAGACCGGCAGGTTCGGATCGAGGCTCAGCCCGTACTGCCGGCTGATTTCGTTAAGGCGGGCAAGCCCGCCGGCGCGGTCGATCCGGCCGGACTTGCCGGGAATGCCGATCAGAAGGTTCTCCAGCACCGTCAGCCGGGGCGCGAGGTGAAAATGCTGGTGCACCATGCCGATGCCGGCGGCCAGCGCATCGGCCGAATTGTGGATCGCGACCGGCCTGCCCCCGACCAGGATCTCGCCGGCGTCCGCCGCATAGGCGCCGAACAGCACGTTCATCAGCGTCGTCTTGCCGGCGCCGTTCTCGCCCAGCAGGCCGAGGATCTCGCCGGGCGCGACGCTGAGGTCAACCGCCTCGTTCGCCTTGACGGCGCCGAAGATCTTGGTGATGCCGCGCATTTCGATGAGTGGGGCCGACAAGGGTGCTCCTTGAATTTCGATCCGGCCAACCGCGAAGGGTGGCGCTGCCGCCCTCTCGCCCGCCGGCCATCTCCCCATCGAGGGGGAGATCAGATGTCAACGCGGGTCCCCACCGTACAAAGGTCGAGCGCTGTCGACGGAACCGCCAATCTTCCCTCGAGGGAAGATGTCCGGGCAGGACAGAGAGGGTGGCCTCGCGCCACCCTCAACAAGGCGTCAATCCGAAACCGGCGTGTTCTCGTCGACGTCGACGCGGAAATTGCCTTCGAGGATCTCGGCTTTCTTCTTCTCGACGAGATCCTTCACTTCCGCCGGCAGCGTCTTGTCGAATTTATGGTAAGGCGCGAGATAGGAGCCGCCTTTGGCCATGCGCGAGAAGTCGCCATAGTCCTGCGCGGTGAAGACGCCGGCCTTGACCAGCTTGATCGCCTGCTCGACCGTCGGGTACATGTCCCAGACCGGACCGGTGATGACCGTATCGGGCCCGAGGCTCGACTGGTCGGACATGTTGGAGATGGCGTAGATCTTCTTCTCGACCGCCGCCTCGATGACGCCGAAGCGCTCGGCATAGATCACGTCGACGCCGGCATCGATCTGCGCCACGGCCGCTTCCTTGGCCTTGGGCGGATCGAAGAAGGAGCCGATGAAAGCGACCTTCTTCTTGACGTTGGGATTGACCTCCTTGGCGCCGGCGAAGAAGGCGTTGACCAGCCGGTTCACTTCCGGAATGCCCATCGCGGCGACCGCGCCCACGGTGCCCGACTTCGACATCTTGCCGGCGATCATGCCGGAGAGGTAGGCGGGCTCGTGGATCCAGTTGTCGAAGACGCCAAAATTGGGTTCGGCCGGGCCGGCGCCGGAGCCGAACAGCCAGGCGGTCTTCGGGAATTGCTTGGCGGTGCGGCGCGATTCACGCTCGGCGGCGAAGGCGTCGCCCAGCACCAACTGGTAGCCCCCTTGAGCAAATTCGCGCATCACGCGGCTGAAGTCGGCGGTCTGGACCTTTTCCGACCATTTGTATTCGATGCCCAGTTCCTTCTGCGCCTTCTGCAAGGCGACATGGATCTGGTTGTCCCACGGTTCCTCGATCGGCGTGGCGAAGATCGCCGCCACCTTCAGCTTCTTGTCCTTGGCGAAAGCCGCGCCGGGCAGCACGGTGGCCGCGAGACCGAGCGCGCCGAGTTCCAGCACGTTGCGCCGCGACAGGCCCGTGCGTTGCATTTTGCTACGTTCGTTTTCCATTGAAGTTCCCCTCTGCTCGACGGCCGTGTCGAGCCGGCCGTTCAAAAGATGTCAGACGCCCGAGACTATGGAACGGCGTCCAACTTTTGTCCATATGGTCAAATTTGAACCGGCGGTCCCGGGGCGCGATCCTTTCCTTCGTCATCCCATGGCGAAGCAAGGAGCGGCGCGACGCGGCGCTCATCATGGACGAAATTGCCGGGCGCCGGCTTGAAAATCGCCCGGCCGGTCTGTTCGCGCCAATACTCCTAGCGCTGGCCGGCGGCCTCGGGCGCCAGGTCTTGCGGCAGCTCCGCCTCGGCGCCGCGGCCGCCGCGCCAGGAAGCGAAGGCGGCGATCAGATAGAGGATCGCCGAGAAGGTGAAGGCGAAGACCAGGCCATGCTTGAACGGACCCGACATCAATTCGGGGAAGAATTGATTGCCGGTCAGGGTCGCGGCATTGGCCGGCGGCAGGGCATGGAGCGCGTCGGCCGGGATCAGCTCGCCCATCGGGTTGTAGCCAAGGAAGGCGGCGAACAGGCTGGCGACCGGCGGCATGTTGGCGACCTGATGCGCGATCGCTTCCGGCACGTGCTGCGCGAGAAGCCCGGCCTCCATCGTCGCCGGCAGGCTGGCGGCAAGGCCGGCAAGCATCAGGCTGAAGAACAGGCCGATCGACAGCACTTGCCCGGCATTGGTGGTGGTGGCCCGCATGCCCGAAGCCTGGCCGCGCTCGCGCGCCGGCACGGAATTCATGATCTGCGTCGAGTTCGGCGCCACGAAAAGACCGGAACCGAGGCCGTTGAGGAAGAGCAGGGCGGCAAAGGCGGTGTAGGAGAAGTCGGCCGGCAGCAGCATCAGCGCGACGAAGCTGACGGCGCCGGCGACCATGCCGCCGACGGCGAAAGGCGCGCCGCCGATGCGGTCGGAGAAATAGCCGGAGATCGGCCCGGCGATCAGGAAACCGGCGGTGAGCGGCAGCATGAAGATCGCCGACCACAGCGGCGTCTGCTCGAAGGAATAACCGTGCAGCGGCAACCAGATGCCTTGCAGCCAGACGATCAGCATGAATTGCAGGCCGCCGCGGGCAATACCGGAGGCGAGATTGGCGATGTTGCCATAGGCAAAGCCCGGAATGCGGAACAGCGACAGGTCGAGCATGGGTTTGGCCACGCGGCTTTCGATCATGACGAAAGCGATCAGCGAAACGATGCCGATGGCAAAGAGCGCCAGCACTTTCGGGCTGGTCCAGGCCATCACCTGGTCGCCATAGGGCTGCAGGCCATAGGTGATCGCGGTGAGGATCAGCACGAGACCGAGGCCGAAGCTGATATTGCCCAGCCAGTCGATCTTGTGGCTAGAGCGGTTCGGCGCGTCATGCAGCTTGAGATAGGCCCAGATTGTGCCGACGAGCCCGAACGGGACGTTGATCCAGAAAACCAGCCGCCAGTTGGTGTCGGCCAGCAGGCCGCCGATCAGCAGGCCGACGAACTGGCCGCCGATCGCCGCCACCACATTGATGCCGAGCGCGAAGCCGCGTTCGTTCTCCGGGAAAGCATCGGTAAGCAGCGCCGTGGAATTGGCCATGATCAGCGCGCCGCCGATGCCCTGGACGATGCGCACGCCGATCAGGTACATGGCGGCGAAATCGCCCTGTCCGGGAAGGAGGCTGAGCGCGATCGAGGCGGCCGTGAAGACGGCGAAGCCGAGATTGTACATCTTCGCCCGGCCGAACTGGTCGCCCAGCCGGCCGAAGGCGACGACCAGCACGGCGGTGGCGATCATGTAGCCGATGATGGCCCAGAGCAGGTAATTGATGTTGCCGGGGTCGAGCGCCTTGAGGCCGATGCCGCGGAACACCGCCGGCAGGCTGATCAACAGGATCGAGCCGTTGATGGCGGCGGCGAGCATGCCGAGCGTGGTGTTGCTCAGGACCATCCATTTGTGGCTCTGTGGGCGGTCCTGCCTGGCGGTGGTCATGCGTTCAAGTCCCGCGCTGCTGGCGCGCCGATGGCCGGCAGCGTATATATGAGGACAGTCTCAGGTTTTGGAATATGAGGATGGCCTCGGAAAAATCAAGCTCAACCGCGTCGCTGCCGCGCGCCCCGCAGCAAAAAAGAGGCCGTGACCGCGTCGCCGCGCTGATGGCGGCCGCGTCGGAGCTGTTCGTCGAGAAGGGCTTCGACGCGACGACGATGACCGAGATCGCCGCCAGGGCGGGCGCGGCCATCGGCACGCTCTATCTGTTCTTCCCGACCAAGCAGGCGGTGGCGCAGGCGATCCTCGCCCAGAACGCCGAGGCGCTTTCGGCCGAGCTCGACGACCTGCGCGACCAGACGCAGGGGATGAGCGCGGCGGCGATCGCCGACCAGCTGTTCGCGCGGCTTGGAACCTTCATGGCCGGGCATCCGGTCTACTCCGCGCTGCTCGACCTGCCGGGCGACGATGGCTGGCGGCGCGCCACGCGAGTCCGCCGGCGCGCCCAGATCGCGACGCTGTTCGCCGCCGCCGATCCGCCGCTGACGCCCGGCCAGGCCGAAAGGCTGGCGGTGATCGTGCCGCAGCTGATGCGCATCCCGCTGACGCTGATCGGCGAGAAGCGACTGCGCGACGGCGTGTTGGAGGAATTGCGGCTGATGCTTGGCCGGCATCTGGAGGCGGGCGAAGACTGACCGCGGCAAGAACGACCGTGGCCGGCATCGGTCTCCAGGTCAGTTGTCGACCCGGCCGAAGGGCGGCACGTCGCCGATCACTTCGCGCTTGTCCTTGCCGCAGGCGAAGGTCTTCGCTTTCTCGTCGGCGAGCTTGCGGGCCTGGTCGTTGGCCTGCGGGTTGCCGGTGGCCAAGACCAGGCCGACGGTGCAGCCCTGATGCTCTTCCGGCTGCGCGACCTTGGCGACGACCAGCACGTCGGTCGATTTCTTCTCGTCCTCAGGGTTGCTGACCGAGCGGCGATGTATGGCGGCGAAGGGGATGGCGACGTCGCCATTGGTTTCGATGCGCCATTCCACTTTCGGGCCGGAGCCGTTGAAGGCGCTGAAACTCTCCCAGACGGCGGTCATGTCGTCGGAGGGAAAGCCGTAATAGACGGATTCGCGCGCGTCGTCGTAGCCGATCAGCACCGGGTAGCCGCGATAACCCGAGCAGACGAGGCTCGCCCAGTCGCCGTCGCCTTCCGCGGCCTGCGCGTAGGTCACGCAGTCCTTCTTCCAGTCGAGATCGGTGTAGGCGCTGGAGATCTCGCCGGCCTGGGCTGCCTGGCAGAATGCGGCGAGGGCAAGCGGGGGCAGAAGGGCACGCATGGCTGACAACTCCGTTTCGAGTTGCCGAGAGCGTATCGCCAATCGCTATTTCTTCAAGCTGGCTTCGATGAGCAGGTCGGCGTTGCGCGCGACGGCCGCCGCCGGTCCGCCCAAACCGAAGAGCTGACCGCTGATATAGGCGCCCTCGATGAGAAGCAGCAGCCCGTCGCCCAGCGTGTCGGAATCGGCGGCGCCCATCGCGGCCGCCATGGCGCGCAGGCGCCGGCGCAATTCCTGCTTGTTGTTCTCGCTGACGAGGCGGGCCGGGTGGCCGCGCTCCGGATATTCCACCGCCGCGTTGGTCATGCCGCAGCCACGGTAATCCGGCTTCTGCGTGCGTTTGCCAACGCGGGTCAGGAAAGCGATGATCTGCGCGCGCGGATCGCCGGGATGCGCGGCGACGGCCTCGTCGAAGCGTTCCCAGAATTCCAGGTCGTATTTGCGCAGATAGGAGGCGGCAAGCTCGTCCTTGGACGGGAAGCTGCGATAGAGGCTCGGCTTGGTGACGCCGGCGCGCTTGACGATCTCGTCGACGCCGATCGCCCGGATGCCCTCGCGATAGAAAAGGTCGCGCGCCACGTCCAGGATCTTGTCCGCCGCCCTCGGGGCTGGCGTCTCGCTCAACGACGCATCAATTTTATTGTGCGATGGCATGCAGATAACTCGCTTGACAATGTTACTGACCGGTACGTATGTAGGGCTTCACCCCATTGCAACGTACCGGTCAGTAACATGATAGCCCAGTCCCGCCCGTTTGGCCAGCGCTACGCTTTCGTCGTCGTTGCCGTCATTTTCTTCTGCCTGCTGATCGCCGCCGGCCTTCGCTCGGCGCCCTCGGTGATGATGGTCCCGCTGGAAGAGAGCTTCGGCTGGCGTCGTGACGTGACCTCCTGGGCCGCCAGCGTCGGCATCCTGCTCTATGGGCTGACCGGGCCGTTCGCGGCGGCGCTGATGGAGCGTATCGGGTTGCGCCGCACGCTGCTCGGGTCGCTGCTGGTGATGTCGGGATCGACGGCGCTCAGCCTGTTCATGACCGAGCCCTGGCATCTTTTCCTCACCTGGGGCGTGCTTTCCGGCATCGGCTCGGGCGCGGTGGCGAGCGTGCTCGGCGCCACCATCGTCAACCGCTGGTTCAAGACCAATCGCGGGCTGATGATGGGCTTGATGTCGGCCTCCAGCGCCACCGGCATGCTGGTGTTCCTGCCGGTGATCGCCTCGCTGGCGCAAAGCGGCGGCTGGAAGCCGGTGGCGATTGCCGTGGCGCTTGCCACTGCCGCGCTGATCCCGTTCGTCTTCATGCTGGTGCCGGAGCGTCCCGCCTCGATCGGCCAGGTGCGCTACGGCGCCGATGCCGACGACGTGCCGCCGGTGTCGCCCGCATCGCAGGGCAATTTCCTGGCGCATACGCTGAACACGCTGCGCCGCGCCGCGGCTACCCGAGTGTTCTGGTACCTGTTCGCCACCTTCTTCGTCTGCGGCTTCACCACCAACGGTCTCGTCGGCACGCATCTCATCGCCTTCTGCGGCGATATGGGCATCGGCGAGGTGCAGGCGGCCGGGCTCTTGTCGATGATGGGCATCTTCGACCTGATCGGCACGACGCTGTCCGGCTGGCTCACCGACCGTTTCGATCCGCGCAAGCTGCTCGGCGTCTATTACGCGGTGCGCGGCCTGTC
>RXJA01000308.1 GCA_003963455.1 Hyphomicrobiales bacterium | reverse complement strand
GGAGGCAACCGAAGAACTCGAGGCGGCCAAGATCCGCTTCTTCAAGAATGTCGGCAAGCCGCTGACCAATGCGTCGCGGCCGGCCGATGTCGCCGCCGCCCTGCCGCGTTCGCTGGACGATGCGATCGGGCTCGCCAGAAAGAACAATCCGCGCGTCCATATGGCCAACAGCGACATCGACGCCGCCTCCTCGCTGGTCGACGCAGCGCGGGCGAAATACGGCCCGACGATCACCGCCGAGGGCGTTGCCCGGGGCGGGTACGACATAGACGGCGACAATGGCGACACCAGCGACCTGCAGGCTCGGGTGGTGTTGCGCTGGAACCTCTATCGCGGCGGCATCGACAAGGCCAACGAACAGGAACAGATCCGCCGCACCAGCGAGCAGCGCCTTGCGATGCATCAGGTGCTGCGCGAGATCGAGGAAGCCGTCCGCACCTCATGGGATCGCCGTTTCCGCCAGGCGGATCTCGCTAAGACGCTGCGGCAGCAGGCAGCCACCAATGAAAAGCTCGTCGCATCCTATCGCGAGCAATTCAAGGTCGGGCAGCGTTCGCTGCTCGATGTGCTCGATGCGCAGAACACGCGCTTCAACACCGCGACACTGGCCGACACGTCGTCCTACGCGTCGCTGTTTGCCGAATATCGGCTGCTTGCCGCAACCGGCGAATTGCTGAAGACGCTGAACATCCAGCCGCCAAAGCAGGCCACCGCGTATGCGCAGACGGAGTTCGGCGTGCCCGCGACGGCTGACACCGAAACCTATGCGCGGACTCCGTCGGAGCAGAAGAACGACCTGCCGTTCGACATCCTCGCGCCGGTCAGGAAGAAGTAGCCGATGTAAGCGTCGATCTCAGGTCCTTCGGGGCGGATCGTGAACCAGCAACCCAATATCCTGTCGCCCAAGGAGGCCTTCAAAGCCTGCTTCTGCGCCGTTGCGGCCTATCTCGGCAGGCCGAGCGCGGAAACCGTGCTCTTTGCCGGGGTGCCGATTTCGGAGACCCGCATCGAGCCGGATGAAATCCGCCATCTGGCCGAGCGCATCGGCCTCGAGGTCCAGGATTTCAGCCATCGCGATTTCCTGCGCGGCCGATTCGATCTTCCGGCCATCGTCTTCCGCGTCAGCCAATTGCCGATCGCCCTTCTGGCGGAAATCGAGGGCGGACAATATCTGACGGCGCCCCAGGAAAACGGCCGCACCACGATCGACAGGGCGGAACTTGCCGAGAACCACATCAGCGGCGGGACATCCTTTTCGATCACCTATGCCAACACCGCCGAAGAGATGACGGTCGGCACCGCCGCGAGGATCGAAAGGCGCCACTGGCTGACCGGCACCATGGGGGCGTTCTGGCGGACGTACTCCAAGGTGGTCCTGTCGGCGGTCTTCATCAACCTGCTGGCGATCGCCTCGCCGATCTTCACCATGAACGTCTACGACCGCATCCTGCCGAACAAGGCGATATCCACGCTGTGGGTGCTGGCGCTCGGCATCGGCGCGGCCATCCTGTTCGACCTGCTTCTCAAAACGGCCAGGGCGTCATTGATCGACTATGCCGGACGCAAGGCGGATCTGCGGATCTCCTATCTGCTGTTCGAAAAAGTGCTGAATTCCTCGCTTTCGGCGCGGCCGGGGTCGACGGGTGAATATGCAAACCGTGTCACGCAGTACGAGTTCGTGCGCGAGTTCTTCACCTCGAACACCATCAGCGTCTTCATCGACACCGTCTTCGTGTTCGTCTTCCTGCTGGTGATCTACGCCATCGGCGGATGGCTGGTGATCATCCCGGCGCTGGCCTTCGTCGTCTCCGTCATCGTCGGGCTGATAACGCAGCGCAGGATCGGCAAGCGGGTCGCGGCCTCGATGAACGAGGCGTCGCAGCGCCAGGCCCTGCTGGTTGAATCCATCTCCACGCTGGAGACGATCAAGTCGCTGCGCGCGGAAGCCTATCTGCTGCGCAAATGGGGCGAACACTCGAAAAACGCGGCCAACACGTCGGAGAAGATCAAGGAACTCTCGGCGGCGGCAGGCAACATCACCGGCGCCATCCAGCAATTCGTGACGGTCGCCCTGGTTGTGGCCGGCGCCTATGCGTTCTCGGAAGGCCAGGTCTCCACAGGCGCCATCATCGGCACCGTGATGCTCGCCGGCCGCGCCGTGGCCCCGCTCGGCCAGATCGCGATCACGCTTGCGCGCTTCCGGCAGGCCATGCTGTCGCTCAGGATCATCAACACGATCATGTCGCAACCGGAGGACCGCCCCGATACGGTCGGTTTCGTCAACCGGCCGATCCGCAGCGGCGCCCTCGTCTTCAAGAATGTCGGCTTCGCCTATCCGGGCACGGAGAACGAGGTTCTGAGCGGGCTCAACATCGCGGTCAGGCCCGGCGAGCGGGTCGGCATCATCGGCCGCATCGGTTCCGGCAAGACCACGATGGGCCGGCTGATCGGCAGGCTTTACCTGCCGACGTCGGGGGAGCTGCTCATCGACGGCATCGACATCCGTCAATACCACCCGTCGGAGGTCCGCGCCGCGGTCGGCATCGTCGCGCAGGCCGGCGACCTGTTTTCGGGAACCATCAAGGAAAACCTCCTTATGGCGGCGCCGGAAGCAACCGACGAGGAGATCATCGATGCGGCGAAGGCCGCGGGCGTCGATGACTTCGTATCGCGGCATCCGCGCGGCTACGACATGAATGTCGGCGAGCGAGGCACCAATCTCTCGGGCGGACAAAGACAGGCGGTGGCGATCGCCCGGCTGCTTTTGACCAAGCCGAAGATCGTCTTCCTGGACGAGCCGTCGGGTTCGATGGACCTCGCTTCCGAACGGCAGTTGATCAAGCAGCTCAAAGTGGCGTTCGACCGCGGCACGACACTGATCGTGTCGACCCATCGCTACAGCATGCTGGAACTGGCCGACCGCCTCATCGTCATCGAGCAAGGCCGCGTCGTCGCGGACGGGCCAAAGGAACAAGTCATCCAGGCACTGCAGAAGGGCAGTGCCTGACCGGAACATAGACATGCTTGCAAGGGAAGACCGGCCACCACTTTTCGCCTCGGCGTCCGTCTACATCATCGGCGCGCTGTTCGTGTGCTTCACGGCCTGGGCATCGTTTGCCGAGGTGGACGAGATCGCGCGCGGCGAAGGTAAGGTGATACCCGCCTCGAAGACGCAGGTCATCCAGGCCAGCGAACCCGGTGTCGTGCAGGAGATCGCCGTCCAGATCGGCCAGACCGTCAAGAAGAATGACCTCATCATCCGTCTCGACAACTCGGGCAACACATCGAGCCTCGGCGAAGAGAAGGCCAAGGCGCGAGCGCTGCAGGCGCGCATCGCGCGGCTGCAGTTCGAGCAGAGCGGCAATGTCGAAGGGTCGTTCCCCTGTCCCGCGGACATCCAGAAGGTCGCGCCGGAGATCTGCGACAACGAGCAAAAGCTGCTCGTGGCGCGCCGCGACAATTTCGAGGTCAAGCTGTCGGTTCTCAAATCGCGCCTCGACCAGCGCGAGAAGGAGCTGGACGAGGCCACCGCCAATTCCGATCGCCTGTCCAAGAGCCTGGCCGTGAGCGACCAGGAAGCGGCTCTGGTGGACCCCATGGTCAAGAAGGGCCTGATGGCCAAGACCGAGCAGATCCGCGTCGAGCGCGAGCAGACCGACCTGCGCGGACAGCTGACCCTTGCCGGAGAGACGATCAAGAAGACCCAGGCGGCAATCACCGAGGCGCAGCTTCAGGTGAACGAACTGGGCCTGCAATTGCAGCAGGAGGCGCTGAGCGACCTGACGCAAGCGCTGGCCGATCTTTCGGTCGTCGACGAAACCATCCGCGGCGCCACCGACAAGGTCGCGCGCACCGACATACGCTCGCCAGTCGACGGCATCGTCAACACGCTCGACGTCAACACGCTCGGCGCCTTCGTGCAGCCGGGCGCGGTCGTGGCCGGCATCGTGCCGACCTCCGAGACGCTGCTGGTCGAGGCACGGGTTTCGCCGCGCGACGTTGCCTTCATTCAGCCGAACCAAGAGGCGCTGATCAAGGTCACGGCCTATGATTTCTCGATCTTCGGCGGCATCGAGGGCAAGGTCTCCAATATCACCGCCGACAGTCTCGTCGATCAGAAGACGGGCGAACCCTACTACCAGGTGCGCGTCGCGACCGAGAAATCGACCCTGACGAGAAACGGCAAGACCTATTCGATCATCCCCGGCATGATCTGCTCGGTCGACATCAAGACCGGACGCAAGACGATCCTCAACTATCTTTTGAAGCCCATCAACAAGGCGCGTCAGGAGGCGATGAGTGAGCGATAGCGCCATCCACCCAGACATTCCGCGAGAACGGCTGCTGCCGGCGCTCGCGGCTGAGGATTTCGGCCCGGAATTCCGCGTCGTGGCGCGCGGCGGCGTGCGTCGCGGCATCCGCCTGGAGCGCGCCTTCTGGGTGTCGCTGAAGCAGATGGCGGAAAGCCGCAAATGCACGATCGGCATGCTGGTCGAGGAGATCGCCGAACATCATCCCGACCAGGGCAATCTCACCTCGGCGATCCGGGTCGCCTGCATGCGCGGCCTCGCCGAGGAAAGCATGGAATTGCGCAAGCTCGCGTCGATCCGCACGACCAACGCGATCCTGGTCGCCTGCCCCTCGCCCGCCTTCGCCCTGTCGTCATCCAAGAAGATCCTGGCCTTCAACATGCCCTTCCAGCAACTGGTCAGGCGCCAATTGCCGAGCGCGCCCGGCGAGGATGGGCGGCAGGATTTGAAGCTGGCGCTAGACCTCAACGTCACCGACATCTTCGCCAGACTCGACGCCAATGGCGAAATGCCGGTCACCAGCGGTTTCGTCATCGGCGCCGGCGAGCGGCGCTATCGTGGCCAGCTCAGCGCCGTACGCGCGCCCGTCACCGAGCCGGAACTTCTGATGGCTTTCGTCTTCAACGGTTGAGCCGGCCCAGCCTACTGTCTCAGGCTCGAATCCACCGACGGTTCCGGCGATCCCTCGCCCGGAGCCACCGTCGCGAAGCCGCCGGCGATGTCTGCGATCTGCGCGCCCGACTTCGACCCGTGGATCCAGGCGCGATCCGTGCTGAAGGAATAGAGCGGAACATAGTCGGGCAGGTCGCTGTCGCGCATGACGGCGTTGCCGAGGCTGTCCAGGATGAAGGCGCCGCTTCCCGTGCTCACCGACAGGACGGCATGGAAGAACTTGCGACGGCGATCCTGGAGAACCACGAGCGACATGCTCTGCGCCGGGATGCCGGCCCGGAGCAGCGCAGCCATCTTGAGTATGGCGAAATCCTCGCAGTCGCCGGCGCGATGCTCGAGGACTTCCGAAGGCTTCGCCCAATAGTCGAGCTTGCCGTAGACGACGCTGTCCTTGCGATAGGCGATCAGGCGGTTGATGCTGCTGTTGACGAAGGACAGCTTGTCGCGAAAGCCCTTGTCGGCGGCAATCTTGATGATCTCGGCGAAAGCCGGGCTCTCGCGGTCGCAGGCGCTGCCGGCGGTGCAATCGACGATAGCCTTGTAGACGGGAGCCCAGCGCGCCGCGACCGGAAAGTTGCGCATCGACAAGGCGACGGAGCCGAAAACGCCAGGGATGATCGCGGCGGTCTGGATCGGATCGATGCCGGGATCGGCCTTGGCGCCGGAATGCGCTTCAACCTCGTGGGATACCGCCGGCGCATAGCCTGCCGAAACGTCCGCGATGCGGTATGCGGCGGCAGGCTGCCAGGGCTGCGGCCGGGTCAGTGAAACACCGCCAAGGCTCGCCGGCGCAAGCACCTTTTGCAGAGCGCGATCCGTGCCTGTATCGACGTTGGCGGATGATGGATTCGCCTGGACGGCAAGGCCGATCGCCAGCAGGAGAACCTTGATCCCCGTCGTTCCGGAGGCTGTTTTTTGTATTTTCATGGCGCCCACCTTTGACTGTGGACGCTACCAATCTTGTCTCAAATTATAGGAAAGGAAGGTAGGTAAATTTCCGCGAATCACTCTATTCTATTTTCCATCAAATTTTATTCAAATTTATACTCTCATTTACCGAGCCGACGCGGCGTACCGTGGCCGGGTCCGCATCCCTCGAGGGTATGCATAACATAGTATATCATCGCAATTTACCAAGTGTAAAAAATGCGATTCTCTACATATTCCAATATATGAAACGGGTTGAGGCTCTGTTGCAAAGTCCTGGCCTCACATGTCTCTTTCCGGGAAATACCGAAGGGGCTTGAGCTATGACGACCAATATCGAATTCGACGCCGTTTCAAACTCCTGGGACGAGCATACGAGCGCTGGTGAAAATCATATCTCGGCGGGAGTCCAGGTAGCGCAGGCGACCACCGGCCAGGCGGCGAGCGAGCCGGTGCCGGTCGATGTCGGCAGCGGCGCGCCGGCGCAGGGCGCGGCCAATGCCCCGGCAGCAAACCAGCCGGCGGCCAACGCGAACGCCCCCGCCTCCAATGCCCCGGCATCCAATGCCGCCCAAGGAGACGCCCCGGCGGGAAACGCGCCGGCGGCGAATGCCGCGGCTTCGAACGTTCCGCATGAATATCACGCCGAAGCCGGCAACGTCGTGAAGCTCCCGGCCAATGTCTCCATCGACAACATCAAGGTCGACGGGCACAATCTGGTGCTGGTGCAGCCCGACGGCTCCGAGATCGTCATCAAGGACGGCGCGCTGAACGTGCCGACCTTCATCCTCGGCGATGTCGAGGTGCCGCGCGTCGCGCTGATCGCCGCGCTCGAGGCAAGTCATGTCGATGTCGCCTTCGGCGCCGACGGCTCGATCTCGGCCGGCGGCAACGGCTCGCCGGGCAGCGCGGGCGGCAATTTCGAACAGCCCGCCGGCGGCATCGGCGACGGCTTCGGCCTCACCGCCCTGCTGCCGCCGACGGACCTGGCATTCGGCCAGCCCGAGCACCGCGAATTGTTCCCGGGCCTGGTGCGCGAGAACTCCACGCCGACGATCATCGACCTGACGCCTTCCGTCGATGGCGGCGACACCACCGTCAACGAAAAGGGCCTGCCGGCGAGCTCAGGGTCGGAAGGTTCGGGCGAAGCGGCGGCGCCAGGCGCCGACGGCGATCCGTCGGAGCACAACACCGGCACCTTCACCATCAACTCGCCCGACGGCATCGGGTCGGTGACCATCAACGGCCAGGTGATTTCGGGCGCAGCGCTTGCCAACAGCGGATCGACGCCGATCGAGATCACGACACCGCTCGGCAACACGCTGACCATTAACGGCTACAACGCAGCGACCGGCCAGGTTAACTACACCTACACGCTGCTGCACGCCCAGCATCAGCCCAGCCCGGGCACCGATTCCAGCTTTGACGATATCACGGTGACGGTCACCGACGGCAACGGCGACGTCTCCCTTCCCGGCACGCTCTCGGTCCAGATCGTCGACGACGTGCCGACGGCCAACGCCGACGCCAACAGCGTGGCGGGGGGCAGCCATGCCGAGATCTCGGGCAATGTGATCACCGGCGCCGGCGAGACGGACCCGTCCGCGAGCGCGGACGTCAAGGGCGCGGACGGCGCCAGCGTGACCTCAGCCTATGGCACGGGCGCGGCGCAGGACGTGACGGCAGGCGGCACCACGATCCAGGGCGCCTATGGCGTGCTGACGCTGCATTCGGACGGCGGCTACACCTATGACCGCGGTGCCAACACGCCCGGCGGCGTCACCGACACGTTCCACTACACGCTGACGGACGGCGACGGCGACCAGTCGGACACGACACTGCAGATCACGATCGGCCAGGGCACGCCGGAACTGGGGGATATCCCGGCCGCGGGCGCGACCGGGGCGGTCGTGAACGAGGCGGGCCTGGCGACCGGTTCGCTGCATGACGGCTCGAACGCGACGAGCGGCGCGATCTCGTTCACCTCTCCGGACGGCGTCGGCTCGGTGTCGCTGGGCGGCAATGCGCTGTCGAGCGACGCGGGCAACCCGACCGTGTTCACGGCGGGCCCGGGATCCAACGGTCAGGTGAGCGCCTACTACACCTATGACAGCACGACCGGCACCGGGACCATCCACTACACCTACACGCTGACGGCCGACTATCTCGCCTCCGCCGCCGACAACGGGGCGAACGTCGAGGCCAATCCCAGCTTCGCGGTCACGGTGACAGACCTCGACGGCCAGCCCGCGAACGGCACCCTCACGATCAACGTCATCGACGACACCCCCACGGCCAAGGCCGACACGGACGCCGCGCAGTCGGGCGAGACGGTGACGGGCAATGTCGAGGCCGGCACCAGCACCCACGGCACCGGCGCGGCCGACACGGCGGGCGCCGACGGGATCGCCTCGATCGCCTGGACGGGTTCGGTGACCAACGCCGGCGTCACGACGGTCACCGGCACCTATGGCGTGCTGACGGTCCAGGCCGATGGCAGCTACAGCTACAAGGCCTTCGCCAACACCTCCGGAACGGACACCTTCACCTACACCCTCAAGGACGGCGACGGCGACACCTCGCCCTCGACGCTGACGATCAACGTGACCAACGGCCAGCCGCAGCCGGTGGCCGCGACGGGCCAGGTCGACGAGTCCGGCCTTGCCACGATCGGCAGCCATGCCGGCGATCCGGCGCATCCGACCACGGCCACCGGCAACCTGACGCTCGGCGATCCCAACAGCCCGGTCGTCACCGGCGCCAGCGGCACGGGCGGATCGGGCACGGCCGACGGCTCGACCCACATCCAGGG
>RXJA01000108.1 GCA_003963455.1 Hyphomicrobiales bacterium | reverse complement strand
CGCGCTGAACAGCCAGACATTGTTTCAGTCGAGCGGCAATGTCGTTGCCGGTCTCGATGCCAGTCGCTCGACGCTTGGCGCCGCGCAGTCAGGGTTTCAGGTCGCGGGCCAGCAGGTCGGCAGCGGCTCGACCGTGATGGCGGCGATGGACATGAACAGCGCGGCGCGGCTGCAGAACAACCTTGCCTGGAACGGCGTCGTTGATTCGACGAACCTTTGGGTAACCGCCCTGAACGCGCTCAACCTCGCCAGAACGAGCGACATGAGCCGGGCGGCCGGGGGCATGCGGGCGGCGACGGTGACGGGGGGACGGCCCGCCTCCGGTCCGGTCTGTCCCGCGGGCATGATCGGGACCGGCTCGCCGACTGACCCTTGCCGGACGCCGACGGGATGCTCGACCACACTGCCGGGCACGAACCCCGACCCTGGATGCGTCAGCGCCCGCTACGTCGACACCGACGGCAACGTCATCTTTTACCTCGCACAGGCGCAAGGCACACCGACGAACGACAGCGCTTCGGCCGGGCCCGGCTTGACCGTGGCCGACGTCGCCGCAGCGCTGGCCGCGATCAACAACGACACGCGCTAGGGAGGATTTTCATGCGCACCATCCTTGCCCTCATCGCCGGCATCGTGACCGCCCAATTGTCGCCAGCGTTGGCGCAAGTCCCGGTCATCGACAACGCCAACCTGCAAAAGGCCCAGGAGATCGCAACCAGCACCCAGAAGATCCTGACCGCCGATCAGCAGATCATGCAGTTCACCCAGAAGACGCTGCAAGCGGTGACGGGCGATCGCTCGTCCCAGGCGCAAGGAACGCTCGCACAAATGGCCCTCGGCGGCGGCTTCTCCATGGCGCAGGCGCCCTCCCTCGGATCGGTGATCTCGGGCGGGGCGCTGTCTTTCGCCGGCATGGGCTCGAATTCGCAGAACATCGTGTCGACTCTGATCAATGGCCTGCAGCTCGTACAGACGATCACCGGTCTCACCAGCGGCCAGAGCCACCCCGTGGACACGGCTTACAAGAGTTCCGTGAACGTCGCCGCTACGCTCTCGGGGCTCATCAACTCGACACAGAGCGCGGTGCAGCAGCGATCGAGCGCTTTCAAGCAGGGCGGCCAGCAGATCGGCCAGGCGCAGGATCTGAAAGGCAGCATCGATCAGAATACCCAGGTGCAGGTTCAGACCGGCCTGACGATCAATGAACTGAACGGGGTTGCGAACAATGCAGCCGCTGCGGCGAACCAGGCCAATCTCGATCGCATCGCGGCGGAGTCGGCCGCGGCGCGCGCCATGAAATTCACTCAGTAGCGGAGCGGGCGGCGAGCCGCGAAAAGCTTTCGCGCACGCCGCGCGGGGCGGCGCAACACAACATCTGGGGGACCCCATGTCGAAGGCCATTGTCATCGCGACAGCCGTGGTTGCGCTCGCCGTGGGCGTCGCGGTCGGACGCTACGCGCTCCGTCCATCCTCATGGCCGGCGACGAGCACCGCTGAAACGTCCCCCAACCGGAACGATGCCGCGGAATCCGCCTCGCGGGCCATGACATTCACGCAACCCAAGGCGCCGCCGCAGTGAGATCGGTATCGCTCCTCATGGCCAGCGTACTACTCACGCTCGCGCTCGGCGGCTGTGCCTATAAGCCGCTGAAAGCGCCGTGTTCACCCGACGAGGGCGGCGCGCCGCTGGCCTATGCGCAGCTCCCTCCCGCGCCGCCCGCTCGAGCCGCGGTTGAGGCCGTTGACGCCTGCGGCCCGATGCGGCCGATCTGAGGAGCGCGATGGCCAACAATTTCAATATCACTTCGCTGCTGCAATCCGTCGACCAGCTTGGCCAGAATTACGTTTCGACGGCATATCAGGCCCTCGCGAACGCGGCGGCATCGGGCGGGACAACCGGCGTCGCCGGTCTGCTCCTGACGCTTTACGTAATCTTCTGGGGCGTCGGGATCTGGCAGGGCACGGCCAGCGGCGGCCCGACGGATCATGCCTTCCGGCTCTTTCGCGCGATGATGATCTATGTCCTGGCGACCCGCTGGGGAGAATTCCAAACCTTCGTGTATACGATCCTGAATGACGGTCCTTCCGCCATCGGCAACGCGCTGCTGAGCGCCGTCACTTCCGCCAACAATTCCGGCACCTCGGCCAATCTCACCTCGGTCAACGCCGTCCAGTCGGCCTTGCAGAACATGTGGGACACGACCAATAGCGCGACCGAGGCGTTTCTACAGAATGCCGGCATTACCAATTGGGGACCCTACATCTTCGCCGCCGTTTTCTACGTTGTCATGGCGATCCTGATCGGTTTCGCCATCTTCCTGATCGTGTTGTCGAAGATGTTCATGTGGCTTCTGCTTGCCCTGGCGCCGCTATTCATCATCCTGCTTCTGTTCGGCGTCACGTCGCGGTTCTTCAGCGGCTGGATGAGCTCACTCGCGCAGTATTTCCTTGTGCAGGTGCTCGTATACGCCTTCCTCGCCTTCTATGTCTCGCTGATCCAGCAATCGATCGACACGCTGAACGGCGTCGCCAACAGCAAGTCTGCCACATGGGCAACAATCGGACCGGTGGTGCTGCTCGCCATCATCGGCATCCTCCTGCTGAGCCAGATCAATAACATGGCGGCCGCAATCGCAGGTGGCGTCCCGATCTTCGCGCCCCGGCTCGGCGCGGTCCTGGCCACGGCCTCCGGCTACCGGATGGGGGCGGCCGCCAACCGAGCGCGCCTCGCCTTCCGCAATCCGTTCAACCCCGCTTCGATGTCGCGGCGGGAGGAGCTGGCCGCGCGGCAGAGAGCGCGCGTCGGCCTCCGCGCCGCGAGCTGGACGCAGTCCGCAGAGTTCCGTCGGCTCGCCGACCAACTCCGCAACTCCGGCGCACCGCCGGCGCAGAGCGGGGGAGGAAGACCGTGACGGATACCACGACCCAGTCCGACCGGGTTGATCCGCGCTATTATGCCGACGGCGCAACTTGGGAGCACGATATCGCCCGGCGCAACCGCAACTCGCGCGCGCTAGCCTGGATCGTCGCCACCGTGATGACCATGGTTGCCGTCACCGCGCTCGCCGTGCTGGCGCTCCTCGTGCCACTCAAGACCTACGAGCCTTATATGGTCGTCGTCGACAAAACGACGGGGTTCGTCGAGGTCAAGCGACCGACCGCGGAGGGACCGCTGACGCAGGACGAGGCGGTGACGATGTTCAATGTCGTGCGCTACATCAAAGCGCGCGAGACCTACGATCCGAAGGCGCTGAAGGATAATTTTGATCTCGCCCAACTCCTCGCCGCCGGAGACGCGGCGCGCGAGCTCACCGAGATTTACTCGCCCGCCAATCCCAATAACCCGGTGAAGATCTACGGGACGAACACCGAGGTCAGCGTCACCATCAAGTCGGTGACCTTTCCGAACAACCGCACCGCGCTGGTCCGCTTCTCCACCGACGAAAAGTCGGCCACCAACATCGTGACTCGGCACTGGGTTTCTCTGGTGCGCTTCCGTTACACGTCCGCGCCCATGCGCAACGAATGGCGTTTCGACAATCCGCTGGGCTTCCAGGTGCTCGAATATCGGCGTGACCAGGAATCGGCGCCATCTCCGCGCAGCGTGGGGCAGCAGCCATGATGCGGCCGTCCGCTCTTGCGCTTCTTACCCTCTTACTGTCGACGGGCGCGGCGCTTGCCGAATCGACGCCGCGTCCCGGCCGCCTCGACCCGCGTGTGCGCGACGTCGTCTACAGCCGGGACAACGTCACCGCAATCGACGCCACCTACGGCACGTCGACGATGATCCAGCTGCAGCCTGACGAAAAGATCGAGACGTTGGCGCTCGGCGATTCCATTGCCTGGCGCGTCGAGCCGAACCGAAAAGGCGACATCATCTTCATCAAACCCGTGGAGAAGAACGCGCAATCCAATCTCAACGTCGTGACCGACAAGCGAGTCTACTCGTTCCTGCTGCGCTCGAACACGCGCCCGCCATCGAATCAGATCTACGCCGTGCGGTTTCGCTTCCCGGATGACGAAGCCAGCGCCCGGCTGCTTGCCGAAGCCAAGGAGCGCGCCGCCAATCCGAACTTGAAAGCGCTCAACATCGCGAACGCCAACAGCAACTACGGCTACAAGGGGTCTTCCACCAACAAGCCGGTCGCCGTCTTCGACGACGGCACCAAGACCTGGTTTCGGTTCGAGGGCGAGACGCCGGCGATCTTCATCGTCGACGCGGATCGCAATGAGAGCCTCGTCAATTTCCGGACAGAGGGACCCTATGTCGTCGTCGACAAGGTCTCCGCGCAATGGACCCTGCGCAACGGCCAGGAATCGACCTGCATCTTCAACCGCCGTCTGACCAACGTGCATGAGCCGACAGGCCTTGAGCCTTACGCGCCGCAGCGCGTGGGCGCGGCCACCGCCTCGGGAGGTTGAGCGCGCATGCCGACGGCCGACGATTATCGTTCACTGGAGCTCGAGGCGGCCGCCGCCAGCTCTGTCGCCCGGGGGCGAACCGCTGTCGGCGGTTTCTTGAAGATCGCCATACCGCTTGGGGCGCTGGCGATTGCCGCCTGGCTCATCTACGGATCGCTGGCCCGCCGGACTCCCACGTTGACGACGCCGGACAAAGAAGAATTCACGACCACCCAGTTTCCGGCGCCTTCGCTTTCGACGCCCCGTCCGCAAACCGATCAGGGCACGATCGTCGTGCCGCCGGCGCCGCCCGAACCCGCTCCGCCTGCTCCTCCGGTCGCACCGCCCCTGGCGCTGCCGCCGCCGCCGGCACCGGAACCGCCCCTTGTCGCGGCACCGCCCAACGATGACGAGGCGCGGCGGCTCGCGGAGCTCGAGCGGCAACGCCAGGAGGAAGAGCGACGGCGCTGGGAGCGGCTGCGCGCGCCACAGGTGATCGCTGACAACGCCTCGGCGGCCGCCGCTACGAATGGCGAGGACGGACCTCGTGGTCCGGCAGGCAACGAAGACGATCCCAATAGGCGCTTCCTCGCATCGGTCTCCGCCGCAGGGGTCGAAGTGGCCCGCGCATCAAAGAACGACCGCATCGACGCGCTGGTGGCGCAGGGCACGCTGATCCGCGGCGTGCTGGAAACGGCCGTACAGAGCGATCTGCCCGGCATGGTGCGGGCTGTCGTGACCGAGAATGTCTGGTCGTTCGACGGCCGACGCGTGCTTATTCCATCGGGCAGCCGCCTGATCGGCGAGTATCGGTCCGGCATCGCCCAGGGCCAGACCCGGGTCTTTATCGTCTGGACCCGAATGTTGCGGTCCGACGGCGTGTCGGTGCAACTCGGTTCGAACGGCGCCGACGAGCTCGGCCGTGCCGGCAACGCTGGCTTCGTCGACAATCATTATCTCGAGCGCTTCGGCTCGGCGATAGTGCTGTCGCTGGTCGGCGGGGGAGCACAATTCCTCAGCGCATACGGACAGAACACCGACGGCTATGGCAACGGCACGGTCATCACGACCACCGACCCCGTGACCGGCGTTGTGACGCAGACCCAAACCGGCGTGAACCAGAACCAGCTTCCCCTGCAGGCCCGTCAGATCGCCGCACAGAACATCTCCCAAACTCTGACCAACATCGCTCAGGAGGCCCTGCGCAACTCGATCAACATTCCACCGACGATTTACCTCGACCAGGGAACGCGGATTATCGTGTTCGTGCGGCGCGATCTCGATTTCTCGGCACTGTATCCCGATCCGGTCAAGGAAGCCCTCAGGGAGCTGAAGCGTGAGCGTAGTGGCGCGAAGCCTGACGGTCTTCATTGATCGCGCGCTGGAGCCGATCCGACCTTGGCTCGAGGACGACCAAGTCGTCGAGATCTGCGCCAATGGGCCTGGGGAAGTCTGGGTCGAACGGTTTGGACAATCGGCGATGGAAAGGCACGAGGTGCCAGCGCTCAGCGAACACGCGATCCGCCACTTGGCCGAGCGCGTCGCGGGTCATTCGGGGCAAAGCGTCAACGAAGAACATCCGCTCCTGTCCGCGGCCTTGCCAACGGGGGAGCGCTTCCAAGGCGTCATTCCCCCAGCGACGACCTCGGGCGGTGCGTTTGCCATCCGCAAGCAGGTCATCAAGGAGATGCGGCTCGACGATTATCGCCGCATGGGATCGTTCGACAAGGTCGCGATGGCCGAAGAGGGCGCCTTGTCCGACGTCGATCGCCGCCTGTGCGAGCATCTCGACGCAGGCCGCATCGAGGACTTTATCAAGCTGGCCGTTGTCAGTCGATATTCGATCCTGCTTTCGGGAGGGACAAGCTCCGGAAAGACGACGTTCCTGAACGCGATACTCAAGGAAGTGCCGGCCGACGAGCGCATCATCACGATTGAGGACACGCGTGAGGTCAATCCGATCCAGAAGAACTACCTTCCCTTGGTGGCCTCGAAGGGGGACCAGGGCGAAGCCCGAGTTACGGTCGAAATGCTCCTGCAAGCTTCCATGCGGCTGCGACCGGACCGCATTTTTCTCGGCGAGATCCGCGGCGCCGAAGCCTATTCGTTTCTGCGCGCGATCAATACGGGACATCCCGGCAGCATCACGACGGTCCATGCGGACAGTTCGGCCGGCGCCTTCGAACAGCTGGCGCTGATGGTGATGCAGGCCGGGCTTGGTCTGCGGCGTGACGAGATCATCGCGTACATCAAGTCCGTTCTTCCGATCGTGGTTCAACAAACCAAGGTTGGCGGCTGGCGCGGCACATCCGAGATCTATTTCTCGCGCATGCCCGACTGGCGACGCGAGCACGCCGCGAGGTATGACCGATGAGCCGCATCATCGCATTCCGCATCGGCATCGGGCTTCTCGTGCTTCTGGCGTTCTGCTTGTTGTGGAGCCTGGCGTATGAGGTGGTGGTCGCGCTGCGCTGGGCGCCCCACCGGTTCCCGAGCGAGGGCGCCAGCCGCTGGGCGCTGTTCGCGATGCAGAATGCCGACCGCTCCGCCGACTTTTTCCTGGTGGCATGGCGCCATTTTTATGAGCGGCTGGTGTATCCGCCGACGCGGGCCGAGGCACTCATCCGTGCCGGATACGCCGCCGCCGCAGTGGTCGCCCTTGGCCTGGCCGGCGCGCTCTTCGCCTACATCAACCGTCGACAGATGCCGTACGGAGCGGCTCGCTTCGGCAATCTGATGGAAGCGGCGAAGCGGGGTTTGACCAGCAAACGTGGAATCGTCCTCGGATTGCTCAGTGGTGTCACCATCCGTTCCGACGAACCTGCGCATATCCTCGTGGTCGGACCATCGCGGTCCGGCAAAGGGACGGGCTTCGTCCTGCCCAATGGTTATGTGTGGCAAGGTTCGGCAGTCTTCTTCGACCCGAAGCGCGAGAACTTCGAGGCCCTCGCCAACCATCGCACGGCGATGGGCAATAAGGTTTTCATGTTCTCGCCGGGATCGAACGACACACACCGCTACAATCCTCTCGACTTCGTGCGCCGCGACGAGCGCATGGCTACCGACTGTCTCGTGGTCGCCTCCTTCGTCATTCCAGAAAAGGCCGACGACACTTGGGCCGGCGCCGGTCGGCTCTTGCTCTCCGCCCTGATCGGCTATGTGCTTTCCTCGCCGCTGATCGAGGGCGCTCAGCACATGCGCACGGTGGCCCGTATGACGACCACCGGGAAGGACATCTCGACGGTGCTGCGGGCCATCGTCCGCACCGAGCGACAAAATCTGCCGACATGGGTGGTCGACAGCTTCAATCAATACATCGCGCTCGAGCCGGAGACGCGCAACAGCGCGGTCTTCAACGTCAACATGGCGATGAGCCTTTGGAACAACGGTCTCATCTCGGCCGCGACGGAAACCTCGGACTTCGACATCCGGGAGCTGCGGCGCACGCCGATGACAATCTTCATCGGATGCACGATCGCCGAGCTTTCAATCTTCCGGCCCCTCATTCGCATCTTGTTCCAGCAAATCCACGACCTTCTGATGGTCAAGATTCCCGGCGACGACGAGCCGCATCAGGTTCTGCTGATGCTCGACGAGTTCTATCACGTCGGCCGAATGGATTCGCTGATTTCCAAGATCACCATCAGCGCCGGATATGGCTTTCGGATGGCAATCGTCATGCAGGACCTCGCGCAGCTCGACGAGCTTTACGGCAAGAACACCCGCATCACCACAGTCTCTGGCTCGCAGATCAAGCTGTTCATCCAGATCAACGATCTTGAGACTTCGGACTTCGTTTCCGAAATGCTTGGTGAGACCACGCAAGTCTATAAGACGCCGATCCAGCGGCCGAGCCAGGGCATTTTCGCGCCGCGAGTCTGGTCGCCGCACTACACGCCGCGCCCGCTGCGCAGCCCGCTCGAGCTACGGGAAATGTCGGCGCGCCTGTCCATCCTGATGGTAAAAAATTCTCCGTCGTTCGAGCTGACGAAGATCAGGCACTATTTGGACAAGCCATATCGCGGTTACTACGAGCGCGCGAAGAGCGCCCCGCCGCTTCTGCCGAGATTGAGGGTGTGGCAGGACGAGTCCCTTCAGGGCGCGATCAACCCCGCTCCCGAGACGTCAGATCCGGAGCCAACGGAGGCGGCCGCTGCCGCCGCAGCGGCGCGATCCCGCAAAGCCTCGTCCCGCCGCCCGGCTCAATCCAGCGCGCCGAAGGCAAAGAAGCCCCGAGCTGCCGCGAAGGAAGCCCCTGCGCCGCTTGTTCTAACCACGGCGCGGGCGCCGGCGCGGCCGCAGCCCCGCAAGGCGCTCGCGCTCGGCGCCGGGCCCACCGCTCCTCCGGGAGAGACCTGCGATGTGCGGGAGATCCTTGCGGCGGCGGCCGCCGACCAGGACGACGATTTCGCGGCAATGATCAATATCGTAGTGGATGCACCTGGACCCAGGCTTCATCAGGCAGAGCAGACCCTTAAAGAACTACATGGTGCGTTCGGAGAAGAAGAGCGCTGAGGCTTTGAGGCGGCTACAGAGGGCGCCGCGAGGGACGCTAGATGCTTCTAAGAGCCCGGGCAGCGACAGACTCAAAAGCTCCCTTACGTCGCTAATTCATTTCGCTGAGTCGTGCGTCTTATCAATTCTCAGACGCTGCCATGGTTTTACGCGAGGAGTTTGATTCGGATCGCCGTCGCAATGGCGTGCGCCTTATTTACCGCTCCGAGCTTCTCGCGCGCGGCGGCAACGTGCTTCAAAACCGTTGCGCGGGAGATGCCTAGAATAACCGAAATCTCCCAATCCGTTTTTCCTTCCCCCGCCCATAAAAGACAGTCGGACTCTCGGGGGGTCAAAGCTGCGGAGAGTCGTCTGCGTGCGATTCGGTGATGGAGATAGCTCCCAACCGCGTAGCTTGCAGCGAAATTAAGCGCAGCAACCTCGCTAGGCTCGATAGCGTTCGCCGGACCTCCGAAAGAAACGGCGGCAAGGTCACCTTCGATCGTTGGAATTGGAACGACGTAGCCGTCCCGGAGCCCGAACTCTGTCGCCTCTCCGCTTATCAGTTTGACGTTCTCCCGTTCTCTATCAGTCCTGTAGGCATCAGACCATGCAAACGGCGCCCGGTCATACAGTAACCGCGAGACGATGGGGTCACGTAGTACATAGCCGCTATCGTTGTATCGCTCCGCCCAACCTTCCGGAAATCGCTGGAACAAAATGCGTTTTGGCATTTCGTCTAGCGGGACCGGCCGCAACGGAACGATGCCGCCAAACACAGATGTGAAACCAAAGGTCGCAGCAAATGCGAGTAGACACGCTTCGACTTCTATCGCGCTCTGCGCTTTCTCGACTGCTTCGATAAAGCCCACTGTTTGGTTGAATCGGTCGGGCACCTTCCGTTCCTCCTTTTTCATGCGTCTCCCTTGGGGATAGCTCGATCCATTCTGAATGGAGGAACTCGCAAGAGGGCGGTTTCAGCCGATCAAATCGGTAAGGCGTGCGACCTCGCGTCGAGAGAACGTGGTTTGAGCTGCGCGCAGACCCCTTCGACAGGAGGCTATGTCCATCTTCGGGCGTTTCCAGAGGGACCTCGGCGCCGGCCTTGGACGTCGTGCTCGATGTCCCACGGTGATTGGGATCCACGAAGGTCGATCACCTGCATGGAAAGATTCTGGGCTTGCGATTGCTACCGAGCCTACCGAGGGCGCCCGGGAACCTTCGCTTTGTCACACTTTCGTCGCACTCAGGTTTCCGACAAGCGGAGAGCGGGATGGTGCATAGCCGCTCTCCGCTTACTCATTGGATTGCGTCAGGGAGCAATGGTGATGCGGTTGTCCACCTTCGTCACACCAGGTGCGCGCCAGGCGGCCCGCTCGGCCTCCTGGCGTTCGGCCCACGAGCGAACCGCGCCCGTGAGCGTCACTTCGCCGCCATTTGCGGTCACAACGATCCGATTGGCGTCAATCTCGGCGCTCCGCTTGAACGCATCCTCGATCTTCGACTTGATTTCGGACGGCGCGACGCGGGGCTTCAGCGTGATCAGGTTACTGATACCCTTTATGCCTTTCAGTGCCCGGACCGCACGTTCAGCGCGCGTGCGCTGGTAGTCCCATTCGACGGTGCCCTCAAGCGTTGCCCAGCCAGTCTTCACCAGCACCTTGATATTTTCGTGCGCGTAGGGGAGCTCGGTCTTGATCGCGGCAACGGCGTCGCGCGCCAGCTCTGGATCCGTACGCTGACTCTCGGTGGGAAGCCGCACTTCGATGTCGTTCGCCAGCCCGAGAACTCCGGACACACGCTTTGCGGCCCGCTCTGCTTCGTACTTTTGCAGATAGCTGCGGACGAAACCCGTGAGCGTCACGACGCCGGACTTGACCGCAACGCCGATGTCGGTGGCGTCGATGTCGGGGTCCCACTTCAGCTCGAATTCCACGTCGCGCTTGATGTCACTGTCAGATCTCATTGTTCTATTTCCTTCTGCCAATTGAGCATGGCCGCGCTGCGAGGCCCCTGGTCGGTCCTCCGCAACTTACGGCGTAACCACGCTACGCCGGGCATGATGGCGCGCGCTGACAGGCGTCAGTTTTCGATGTGGACGCAGATTCAGCACGAAGCTGCTCTCGCGACGAACCGCCACTTGGCAGGAAAACAAACGTCCGACCTTCAGGGGCAGGCAGGCTGCAATCCGTGGAGCGCCCCCTGTCACGCCGCGTGAGCGGGCCTTCGGAAACAGCCGTCCGCGCTTCGAGCGCCGTATCTCGCGAAAAACTGTCGATTGTCAGTGTCGGTCGGAGGCGGAGTTGCCATCAATGCTCTTTGTCTGCCGACAGCTCCGCGGCGCCTGCCCGCCAAGAGAAAGGGACCGTGAGCTGGACCTGACGCATCAGGTTGAGGCCGATGTGCAGATCCGTAGCGATTGCCGGTGCAACCGTGAGCCCGCGCTGATTCAACCACGCTGCAACAAGGGAGATCATCAATGACAACCAATCTTAAAAGTATACTGCTTTCCGCGGCGGCGCTGAGCCTGGTCGCCGCACATGGGGTTCCAGCCCGTGGGCAGGAACAGTCCCAGTCTCAGGCGAACCCGGCGCAGGAGCAATCGCCGACGGCGAAGTCAGCACAACCCGAAGTGGATGCTGACGTCGCCAAACGGTCAGAAGAAGAACGCAAGAAGATCGTCGTCGACGCCGAGACAGCGCTCGACCAAACGAAGAAGGCATTGGCGCTGCTCGGCGACAAGAAGACACAAGAGGCCCTCGGGGCGCTTGAAGTCGCTACCGGGAAGCTGGAACTTATCCTGGCGCGCGACCCCAAGCTCGCACTAGCGCCGGTGGATACCGGGGTCGTCATCCGCGACCTATACGCGGATCCCAATGCCGTAAAAGACGCGATCAAGGAGGCGCGGAGACTGCTCGGCGACGGAGAAGTTCAAAAGGCACGCCCCTTGGTCAGTAACCTCGCCAGCGAGGTGGTGTTCCAGACCACGAATTTGCCACTCGCTGCCTATCCTACGGCGATCAAGTCCGCGGCCAGTCTCATCGCCAAGAGCAAGGTGGATGAAGCAAAAGACACCCTTCAGGCGGCGCTGAACACGCTGGTCATTACGGAGGTGGCCGTGCCACTGCCCGTACTGCGCGCGCAAGTTCTTTTGAAAGATGCTGAAAAGCTCGCGGAAGACGATAAGCGCTCGGAAGAGAGCAACAAATCGCTCGCCGCGCAACTCGACGAAGCCCGGAAGCAGATCAGAATGGCGGAGGCTTTGGGTTACGGCAAGAAGGCGGACTTCGAGCCGATATTCGAGCAGATCAAAGAGATCGAACAGAAGTCAAGTGGCGGGAAGAGCGGCAAGGGCTGGTTCGACAGGATCAAGAAGCAGGTCTCAGACCTGTTTTGATGCAACGTCGGCTCGGCAGACCGGGGCGCCTCCACCCGTCCTAAAATTCGTACATGGCTCGGCCGCCAGTAGCTCAAGCAGCACTTCGCTCGGACTCTGGCTCCGCGTGGAACGAGACCTCCAAATAGCTTCGAGCGGCAAACACTGCTCGAAGCGGAGGTGGCAGAGCTGCATGCCAAGGAAGCACCGAGCGGACCCATCCGCGGGATGTACTCTGGAACTAGCGAT
Organism: Hyphomicrobiales bacterium; assembly: GCA_003963455.1. Taxonomy (GTDB): domain Bacteria; phylum Pseudomonadota; class Alphaproteobacteria; order Rhizobiales; family Rhizobiaceae; genus Mesorhizobium. The sequence goes on along the minus strand of RXJA01000108.1, from coordinate 140,477 downwards.
AATACGGCCGGCCAAGCGACTCCCACTCCCCGCGGATGCGGCAGCCCCGCGCAGAGTCTTGCCTAAACCCAACCGGGGAAACGTCAGGACGATGCAAAAAAGGAAATCGACATGAACCAAGACACCGTTCCCCTGCCTGCAACAGGAGTTCTGATCTGCACGTTGCAGAAAAACTGGTGGGTCTTTGTACTCCGCGGAGCTTTGGCTTTAATCATCGCCGTAATCGCTTTCGTAATGCCGGCAGACTCTCTGCTCGCGCTGACGCTCGTATTCGGTGCGTACTCCTTCGTCGACGGCGCGTTCGAACTCGTCTCCGCCATTCGACGGATCCGTAAGGAGGAACGATGGGGATGGCTTGCCTTCAGCGGCGCGCTTGGCGTCTTGACCGGCATTGTCGTGGTGGTATCGCCCTTTGTTGCCACGCTGGTGCTTGCAACGTTTCTATGGGTGAGCATTGCGTTCTGGTCGATGTTCTCAGGTGTTTTTGAAATAGCTGCTGCCATTCGCTTGAGAAACGAAATTAAGGGCGAGGTCTGGCTGTTTATCAGCGGCCTTCTTTCCGTCGCGCTCAGCATACTCGTCATTTGGCTTCTGGTGACGCGGCCGTTTGAGACCTTCCTCGCACTGGGCTGGCTGCTCGGCATCTATGCCTCGATCCTCGGGGTCGTCCTCATCACGCTCGGAGTGAAGCTGCGAAAGTCATCGGGGGCATCTACGTCTGGACGCGAAGAAGCGGCACTATTCTGAATCGCGGGCGCCGGCGGGGTGACTGGGCTTGTCAAGTATCGCCGACCGCTCCCTGAGGCTCCCCGACAAGCCAGTCGACGAAGCTGGCAGCATGCTTCCCGCTTTCGGCCTGCTGCGGGATGATTGAGACATAACCGGTCCTCGGAAAGAGGATATCCGGCAGCGGCGTCGTCAGCCGTCGACTGGCGATGTCGATCGCCAGCGTCGGTAGCGGGCCGACCCCGATGCCGAGCCCGTCTTCCACTGCCTGGCGCGTGGATCGGTCAAATATCTGGCGCGGGCGTCGGACAAGATGCGGGAGCGCCGGCATCGAGCCTGTTCGCCCAATCGCCGGGGCGGGTTTCGCTTGCGAGCAGAGTATGCCGCTCGATATCGGCGGGCTTCAGGATCGGCCGCTTCGCGAACAGCGCGGGCTCATGACCAGCGTGTCGACATCATCCAGCACCGGCACGACGCGATGTTGGCGCCACCCATCCTCCCTAACGACGCCCCGTCGGATCGATACATCGACGCCACCTCGCAATTCCTCAACGACGCACGAAATCGTCGTGACCGCCATTTCGACATCCGGATGGTCGGCACGGTAACGACCAAGCCGTGCCAGCGCATCGCCAAAGTGGTCGGGGCGCTCATCAACATCTCGTCGGCCTCGCCCCGGCTCGAAGTCCGAACGAATATGTGGACTACGCCGCCTCGAAGGCTGCCCTTCGAGAGGTTCACAACCGGCCTTGCCAAGGAGGTCGCTCGGGACGGGATACGCGTCAACTGCATCGGACCGGGGCCCGTCTACACTGGGATGCATGCCAGCGGGGGAGAGCCGGGACTAGGATCGAGACAAAGATCGATCCCCCATGGGCAGGGGCGGGCAGTCCGAAGAGGTTGCGCGAGCGATCCTTGGCTAGCAAGCGCCGAGGCCTCCTTCAGCACCGGCACATTTCTCGATGTCACAGGCGGCAAGTGATCAACGGATGCGGCGATACAGGCTGCGCTTTGTAGGACCGCTTGCACGCCGCGATCCGGCGCGGCCCGCAACTGTTACGGTCGGCGTTTGTTGTTTTTGTCGTCGACTTCCTCAAAGTCAGCATCGATGACCTCATCGCTGGACTTGCTCTCTGCACCTGGGCCGCCGGCGGCACTCTCGTGGACCTTCGCTCCGAGGTTCGATGTCGCCGTCCGCAGCGCCTTCGTCTTAGCTTCGATATCCGCAACCGAGTCCGCGCCGACCGCAGACTTCAGGTCTTCAATCGCATTCTCAAGCGCGCTCGTATCGGCGGCGGGGGTCTTGTCCCTGGAGTCACCTAGGACTTTCTGGCTCGCAGCAATCTCAGCTTCCGCCAGGTTCTTCGCCTCAACCAGGACCCGCCTCTTCTTATCGCTTTCCGCGTTCGCCTCTGCCTCCTTGATCATGCGTTCAATGTCAGCTTGTGACAGGCCGCCGGACGCTTGGATGCGAATCTGTTGTTCTTTGCCCGTCGCCTTGTCCTTAGCCGAGACGTTGACAATTCCGTTGGCGTCGATGTCGAAAGTGACCTCGACTTGCGGGAGGCCGCGAGGCGCCGGGGGGAGGCCGACGAGATCGAACTGGCCGAGCAGCTTGTTGTCGGCTGCCATTTCGCGCTCGCCCTGGAAGACACGGATCGTGACCGCAGTCTGGTTGTCCTCGGCGGTGGAGAAGATCTGGCTTTTCTTAGCCGGAATGGTGGTGTTGCGTTCGATGAGACGCGTGAACACACCCCCCAATGTTTCGATGCCAAGCGACAGCGGGGTCACGTCGAGAAGCAGTACATCCTTGACATCGCCCTGCAGCACGCCGGCCTGAACGGCGGCGCCGATCGCCACCACCTCGTCGGGATTCACGCCCTTGTGCGGCTCCTTGCCGAAGATATCGGCCACTGTCTCCTGGACCTTCGGCATGCGGGTCATACCGCCCACGAGCACGACCTCATCGATCTTCTCGGCCTTGATTTTCGCATCCTTCATTGCGTCCCGACATGGCTTTTCGGTGCGCTGAATCAGCTCACCGACCAACTCTTCCAGCTTGGCCCGCCGGAGCTTGATCTCAAGATGCTTTGGGCCGTTTTGATCAGCCGTGACGAACGGCAGGCTAATTGTGGTTTCCAGGGCCGATGAGAGTTCGATCTTTGCCTTCTCCGCCGCTTCACGTAGACGCTGAAGCGCAAGGCGGTCGTTGCGCAGATCAATTCCCTGATCCTTCTTGAATTCGCTCGCGAGCCAATCAATGATCCGCTGGTCGAAATCCTCGCCACCGAGAAACGTATCGCCGTTGGTGGCTTTCACTTCGAACACGCCGTCGCCGATCTCCAGCAGTGAGATGTCGAACGTACCGCCCCCGAGATCGTAAACCGCAATCGTGCCTGATTTCTTTTTGTCGAGACCATACGCGAGCGCAGCGGCGGTCGGTTCGTTAATGATGCGCAGAACATCGAGTCCGGCGATCTTGCCAGCGTCTTTGGTTGCTTGGCGCTGGCTATCATTGAAATACGCGGGAACGGTGATGACCGCCTTCTCGACCTTTTCGCCGAGATATGCTTCGGCCGTCTCCTTCATTTTCACGAGTATGTAAGAACTGATCTGGCTGGGGCTATACTTCTTTCCCTGCACCTCCACCCAGGCGTCGCCGTTATCCGCCCGAACGATCTTATATGGAACCAGCTTCTTGTCCTTCTCGACCATGGGGTCGTCGTAGCGACGGCCGATCAGGCGTTTGATCGCAAAGATGGTGTTTTCGGGATTTGTGACGGCCTGACGCTTGGCCGGCTGCCCTACGAGGATCTCACCCTCCTTCGAAAAGGCCACAACGGAGGGCGTGGTGCGACCACCCTCGGCATTTTCGATGACCTTGGTCTGCGAGCCCTCCATGATTGCCACACAGGAATTGGTCGTACCCAGGTCAATACCAATCACCTTGCCTGCCATACTATGTCTCCTTAGCTCGAGAACCTCGGTCTAATCCGTGCTGAGAATTATGATCTTACCCGAGACCATCGACGTTGACGGACGTCAGTCTTGCGGCACTCTCGCCATGCAGGGACAATAGTCAGGTCGACGGCGACGGCGTGCTTTCGCGGGCCGACGGCAAAATGCGCTCGCACCGCGGGAACTGACAGCTGGCAACCGGCCGATTGCTGCCTCTCCTATTCGGTGGGAACGCATCGGCCCTGTCTGGCGGATGTGTCTTCTGCCCTATGAACAGGTTCGCACTTTGGCGCTTCGGGAGCCCGGTCTCCTAACTCCGCACGTCCTTTTCGAGCCAGGGGTCCGGGTGGACATTCGCAAGCGGAACGTCCTCGAGGCGCTTCGCGATATCTATCTCATGGACACGAATCGCTTCAGCGCCAAACTTTGCTAGGATTTCCTGCGCTTCCGCTTCCTTTTCGGCCGTTCGCACGCGCACCCAGAGCACAATTCCCCCTGACATCAGCTGGAGATCGAGTTCCTCCGCCTGCCTTTTTCCGAGCAGCCGCACCGCTGCCGCGCCGACACCCGCTCCAACCGTCCCGGCGGCCATCGCAGCCGCTGCTATAACCGCGAGGCTTCCTCCGGAAGCGACGATAGACATTACTGTGGCCGCCGCGCCGACATAGAAAAGAATTCCAGCGACACCTGCGGTCGCCAATGCGAGGTCATCTCGCGCGACGAATGCACGGCGCGGTGTTCCCGGCACATCGGCAAGCTCCTCTGGTGGAATATACAGCTGGCCGAGACGGCGTCTGACGGCTTCAACTTCACCCATGATATCCACGTCTGACCGGTCGAAGCCCGCGAGCAAAAGGGATTCAATCGTGTCCTCAAGGACATCCGATTTGTGAAACACACCCGCAACCTCGCGCACCCTTCGGGTCTCGAGAATTTCTTCGTCATCAACAGTGGTCATCTCACCGCGCCTCAACCCTTATGGCAGACCTGCATTTCATTGATGCAACCCTCCGGCCTGAACCCACGACGCCGCAGGGAGGTACTCCCGACGCCCGCTATTGCTACCAATGCAAAGACGCGACAGCACATCCTATGAGTAAAGGGATGCGTGAACTACTTTGCTTGTTCACGGACGCAGCGACGCCGCGCATAGCGTTCGAAACATTCTTCAACGCGGTCGGTAGTGTACAAGGCCGTCTTCAGTGCGCCATCACAAGCGAGATCGGGCACTTACGAAGTAACCTGTATGTAGTGCCTCCGAGCAACCATTCGCGCAGGCGCGAATGACCGTAACCACCCATCACGAGCAGATCGCCCTTACGAGCGACCACTTCATGGATGAGCACTGTCGCAATGTCCTGGAACCCCTTGTGCGGAACTCGCTCCAGCGAAGCGATAATGCCATGTCTCCGGAGGTATGCGACCAGCCTGTCATCCTGCACAGCCGAGAGGATTGAATCTGTTTCGGCGCCTATGCGCAGAACAGTTACCGCTTTTGATTTTTTCAGATACGGCAAGGCCTCCGCCACTGCACGCGTTGCCTCGCGGCTCCCGTTCCAAGCGACAACTGAATGCTCAAAGCCTCCATCGAAGGTCTTCTGGTCGGCCACGAGAAAGATGTGTCGGCCCGCCTCGAATAGCGTCTCCTCGATCACGTCATGCAGCTCAATTGTATCATCATCGTCGCTCAGTCGAAGACCGACGAGCACGTCTGCGCTCCGACATTCCCGGGCGGTGAGGAACGCCCGCTCATGGGAATATGCATCGATACGACGCACCTCCGACGAAGGAGCGAGACTCTTCAGCCGCTCCTTCGTCCGCTCCTCGAATTGCCGTCCTTGTGCGCGTGCGTGTTCAAGACTCTCTGACCAGTCGGTTACGCTGGTCATGGTCTCTACGATGATCGGTTCGGGCAGAACATTGATTATCAGGCCAACAACATGCGTTTCGAAGAGTTTCGCCAAACTTTCTGCGGCTGCGAGGCGGAATTCGTCGCCACTGGTTCCGTCAACTCTGACAACCAAGACCTTTATCATTCTCGCCTCCAAGCTGTGGCAACGGTTTGACCTATGTCGACGGTCGGCCCAGTAGGATGAGACCTCGACCGTGCGAACACATTGACGCTCGTCAGCTTCGCCGCCCTTTTGCCCATGAGCGCGCCTTAAACCGCGGAAGCCCGACCATGGCCCCTCACAATCTGACGCCGCTGTTTGATTAGGACTTGCACTCGGAGGGACACCTGCGATGACTCAGGCTGGTTCTGTTCAGCGAGCCAATCTCCATTGCCGTAGCTTTTCCGATCACCAGAGCGAGACCCCGACCGTGGGTCTTGGGACTTGCTTTGGAAAAATGATCAACGTCAGTGCGTGGTGGTCGAGCCTCACCTATCCTGGCCACCGCACTTGAAGATAGTCAGACGCGGAGACCGCTGTGAAAGCTCTAATCTTTGAGGGACCGGGCCGAAAGACGTTGAAGGACCGCAACATCCCGGTGATCGACAGCGCGACCGACGCAATTGTAAGGATGACGAAGACCACAATCTGTGGCACCGATCTCCATATCCTCAAAGGAGACGTGCCGTCGTGCACTCCTGGACGTATCCTTGGCCATGAGGGCGTAGGAGTCATAGAGCAGGTTGGCGCGGGTGTAACCCAGTTCAAGAAGGGCGACTCCGTGTTGATTTCCTGCATCTCGTCCTGCGGGAAGTGCGAGTACTGCCGGCGTGGAATGTATTCTCACTGCACCACAGGAGGCTGGATCCTTGGCAATACGATCGACGGGACTCAGGCCGAGTACGTTCGTATTCCTCACGCCGACACCAGCCTTTATCCGATCCCGGACGGGGCCGACGAAGACGCCCTCGTCATGTTGAGCGACATCTTGCCGACTGGCTTCGAATGCGGTGTTCTCAACGGCAAAGTGCAACCTGGCGGGTCCGTCGCCATCGTCGGCGCCGGGCCGGTCGGATTAGCTGCGTTACTCACTGCGCAGTTCTATTCACCGGCGGAACTCATCGTCATCGATCTTGATGAGAATCGGCTGCAGGCTGCAAAGCGCTTCGGCGCGACAAACACGATAAGAGCCACTGGAGAAGAGGCGAAGCAGAGGGTCTTCGAGCTGACGGAAAACAAAGGCGTTGATACGGTCATAGAGGCAGTGGGTATCGCACCGACGTTCGAGCTGTGCCAGGAGATCGTCGCGGCCGGGGGCGTTATCGCTAATGTTGGGGTTCATGGCTTCAAGGCCGACCTGCATCTCGAGAAGCTCTGGTCTCATAATATCGCCATCACTACCCGTTTAGTGGACACGGTCAGCACGCCTATGTTGCTCAAGACGGTACGATCAGGAAAGATCGATCCTAAGCAGTTGATTACCCATCGTTTTAAGCTCGACGATATCCTTGATGCATATGACACTTTCTCGAAGGCTGCGGACACACGAGCGCTAAAGGTGATCATAGAGGCAGTCTAAGGCATGGGATCGTTGCGTCGAATTCCCCATCGATCCAGGGCATCGAAACTATTTGGTGAGTACCGGGCCTTCGACCTCCGAACAGTGCGCGTGATCTGCCGGCTCGGAGCGTTCGCTCGTAGACTATTACTCCGATCCTGCCTCCGTCATCTGCCGAGACCTGCCATTAGGGGTTCTTACGATAAGGGAATCCCACATGTCGGGGCGAGGGTCGTAGGCGCAGTCAGTCCTCAAAAAATCGCACACACGCGGGCGCCGTCTCCAACCCAGCGTGACGGTGGTCAGTTCCCAGCCCTGCGAGATCAGTTAGCCTCAATTTGTGCGCGCTCTTGCCACCGTGCCAGTTAGGAAACCCCATGTCAGCGAGCAGGAAGACCACCTTGCCGGCGGGCGAGGCTATACCGGTGCTCGGACAAGGCACAGCTGGAATGGGGGAGCACAGCGGTTCATCTCGCGACGAGATCGCCGCGTTGAAGACGGGCATCGATCTCGGGATGACTCTAATCGACACCGCGGAGTCTTACGCAGACGGTGGAGCAGAGCAGGTGGTGGCGGAGGCGATCGACGGGCAGCGCGAGAAGGTGTTCCTTGTGAGCAAGGTTCATCCGCATCACGCTTCCCGCCTCGGTGTCGTTACGTCTTGCGAACGCAGCCTGAGAAGACTTCGTACGGACCGAATTGATCTTTTTCTGCTGCATTGGCGAGGCAACGTCCCTCTCGCCGAAACGATCGACGGCTTTGAGGCGCTCAGAAGCGCCGGGAAAATACGCTATTGGGGTGTCGGAAATTTCCTCATCCGCGATTTGAAGGACCTCGCGGCCATTCGCGTAGGAAAATTGGTGCAGGTAAATCAGATCGCCTACAATCTGTGCCGGCGAGACATCGAGTGCGACCTTCTTCCATGGTGCAGGGAGCGCGGTGTTCCGATCATGGCACACTCTCCCATCTGCGGAGGTCATCTCGCCAGGGACGGGCGGCTTGCCCGCGCGGCAGAGCGGTACGGCTGTAGCCGCGCCCAGTTGGCCCTCGCCTGGGTCTTGAGACAGGATGGAATTGTCGCGATTCCGAAAGCTGGAAACGTACGGCATGTGAGGGAGAACCGCGACGCGCTCGATCTGCGACTTGCCCCGGCAGATCTGGTTGAACTCGATCGCATCTTCGCCATGCCGCGCAGCACGACTTAGCTAGGCGGTCTGTCAGGCTCACCGAACCAGCGCTCGGCCGCCTGGCGAACGCCTTGATCGTCTGCGGCGCTCTCAATCGCCGAGGCAACCATACCATCGGGACGGATGAGGATGGCGCGCAATCCCAGCCGGTTCTCGGCGTCGCCCGAAATGTAGTTGAACCGCCCCTGCCAGCGGCCGGCCAGCAGCCGTAGCGGCGCGCCTGGAGCAAAATCCAGCAGCAGGCCACGGCCGTCCTGCAGGAGCTTCCCGACCCTCGTTCCATCGATCAGAGTGAAATCGGGAGCGCTCCGGCCCACCAAAGGGTGACCGCCGCCGAGATCGTAGCGCAGCGACGGGCCCCATATCTTTTCGGCGAAGTAGGTCGCGCCGTCACGCGTTCCGATGAGATCGCGGATGATAGATTCGAGCGCTCGGGTGCTCGGAGTAGGGCGCATGAGCGCGACCTGCGCGCGGGACCAGTCGAGAATCCGCGCGCCCTCGGGATGGCGTTCAGCGAAATAGCTGTCGAGCAATCCGGCCGGCGCGCGCCCATGGATAGTGGCCGCCAGCTTCCAGCCCAGGTTTGTTGCGTCGCCGAGGCCTAGATTAAGACCCTGACCGCCCAGCGGCGAATGCGTGTGCGCGGCGTCGCCGGCAAGCATCACCCGTCCGTTGCGGTAGGCCGTCGCCTGGCGGGCTCGGTCCGTCCATGTGGTCGCGAGCCGGAGGGCGGTCAAGGTGACGTCGGCGCCGGAGATCCGGCGCAAAACAACCTGCACGTGGTCCATCGTGATCGGCTGTGTGCGGTGGAAGGCGCCGCGATCGAAGTCGACCATCGCGATCGTGCCGGGCTGCGCGTAGGTGTACATGCCCGTCCGGGTATAGGTGCGTCCGACGCGGAGCGTCTCCGGGTTTGCCAGTTCCACCTCGACCGAGTAGCCGGTGAATTCGGGATCGGTGCCGGCGAATTCGAAGCCGCCAGCCTTGCGCACGGCGCTGCGCCCGCCATCGCAGGCCACTAGCCATCGCGAGTGGAAGGTCTGGCCGCCAGCGCGGACGATCACGGTGTTGTCGGTCTGCTCGAAAGCTTCGACTCCGACGCCACGCTGGATCTCCGCCCCCATTGCGGTCGCCCGGGCAGCGAGGACGGTTTCCAGGGACTGCATGTCCACGGCTAGATTGACCCCGGCCAGACTCGGCAGCCGGTACGGCCACCGCGAGACGTCGATGTCCTCGTTAAAGAACTGGATGCCGGCGAAATGGCCGGCAGGCCGGCGCTGCTGCTGTTGCTGCATCCAATGCGCGAAGGCCTTGGTGGCGCCCGAGGCATTGTTCGCTTGGCTCGCCTCCCTGACGTCGTCGAGCAGGCCGCGGCGATCGAGGACCTCAAGGGTCGGCGCGGACAGACCGCGCATTCCGAACGGCAATGCCTTCAAAGGAGACAGCGGATCGGCAGCCTGCTCCAGGACAAGGACGGAGACGCCTGCGAGACGCAACTCGCAGGCAAGGAAGAGCCCGACCGGGCCGCCGCCGGCGATTACGACTTCGTAGATGGGTTGGGAATTGGGCATGAAACGCTCCTGTGTCGATCACGTTCGACCGGAGCGTTCCTCGAATGAGCGACCTCACGGACGAACAATCGGGACGCCCGGGAGCGTCCCATGCTCGTCGTGGGGATCTCCGACACGAGGCCAAAGACCAGAGCTTTCGTTACCGAAAGGACTTGGGCTTACCAAACCAAGTCTGCCTTTTCCGACACCGGCTGGATAGCGTCTTGGCGATCAATCCGCAGCAGACCGAGATAATGTCTCAGCTTAAATTACGGCTCGTGACCCATGAGCATTTCGCCTTCATCACTCGACGATGCGCCGCCCCGCTGGTCGCTCGGTGGCGGAGGTAACGGTTCCGTCGTTATCGGTGCCAATGGCACATATTGGCATGACGCCTCCGCTATGGGCGGCACGATCCGGCCGGTCATTTCCAATGTCGTCGATGTCGATCTTCATCCTGCAAACCAGGCAGGAGCGGAATCCGGAATTTCACCGGGATCGCCGCCGGCCAATGATGAGCTGGTGCGGTCACAAAGTTGCCCGCCACCCCGGGGGAGGATGGCGGGCAGGCAAGGCGGGTGGGGCTTGGAGCGGCAATATTAACCCGCCTGCACAGGGATGCGTTGAATACTGGGGATTGACTCAACCGTTTTCGGGACCTCGATGGTCAATATCCCGTTCTTGAATGTCGCGCTTGCCGCATCGGCATCGACACCGTCTGGAAGCTGCAGGGTGCGTTGGAAGGAGCCGTATGCTCGCTCGCGAACGATGAGCCCTCCGTCTTCAGTTTTTCGGTCGGTACTCCTTTCGCCGCGGATCGTCAGAGAGCCCTCACTGATCGAAAGCTCGATGTCATCCTCAGAGAGGCCAGGCAATTCGGCGGTGACCGTTATCGCCTTGTCGCTATCGCTGACATCCAGCCGGACGGAATCAGGTGCGGAGGGTGCGAACTCCGGAAATGGGGATGGAAGCATCCTCCAGAATTGCTCAAATGCGCGGTCAATGTCCTGCCGCAGCGCACGAAGCGGGTCCACCGGTCCCGTTTGCGGACCCACGTGCCGCCCGGAGCCGCTCCAAGGAATGAGGTCGGTGATTTTCATCGTCGCCTCACGCCGCCTTGACGGAAATCTTGGCAGCCGGCGCCGGCGTCGCCTTTGGCAGCGTCAGCCGCAGAACGCCGTCTTTGAAAATCGCTTCGATTTTCGCCACGTCGACTGGCTCTGAGATGACAAAACTCCGCTCGTAATTGCCATCCCAATACTCGGCGTGCTGCAGTGTGTAGCCTTCGGGGCGGCTCGGCACCGAGCGCGCCGCGATCCGCAAGAGCCGCTTGTCGAGCGTCACATCGAGGCTTTCGGGATCGGCGCCGGGGAGGTCCAAAACCATCAACAGGCTGGACTGATCCTCGATTATATCTGCTGGAGGGACGAAGACCGGCGCATCTCGTGTGGATTCGGCGGCCTCGCCTACACTGGTGTCCTGAGCGGCCATGACGGGTCTCCTTCAAGTCCGGCTTATTGCGATTTTGCGAGGCCGATCAGCGTCGGGGCGAGGGAGCTCGAGCCGAAGCAGCCCGTTCCGGAACGCTGCGGCGGCCTTCTCCCCATCTACGCGGAACGGAAGGACAAGGCTGCGGGCAAAGGAACCCGCAACGCGCTCTTGGCGATGAACAACGGCGCCTTCGGTGACCGGGTCGGAGGCTCGTTTGCCACGAAGGGTTACTGTGTTCTGATGGACTGCGATGTCGAGGTCATCGGCAGCGACGCCAGGAATCTCCGCAGTGATCACGGCGCCGTCGGGGCCGGTCCAAATGTTGATCGGGGGAAATTCAGACGTTGTGGGGGCTCGCAGGTTGTTCATCACGCGATTCACATCTTGTTGCATGAGTCGCATCTGCCGGAATGGATCGAACGTGCGCCCCGCATTTCCTGGATAGGCGAGCATTTGCCAACTCCCTTTACTGACGTTGAAGGGATCGTGGCGACTCTCCGCCAGATTGGCACTGATGACCGTCAGTTATTTCGCGATTTGGCTGCGCCGGGGCATTACCAAAGGGGACCGCCCATCGGCCTAGACGGGGTTGCCGCTCAAGGTTTGACCGAAAGGGGTAATTGTCCCAGGGTGCAAACAGGGCCGCGCCGGTGCTTGACTCTCGAGGTTCCCGGTCCGGCCCCAATTGTCGCTAGCCCGGCGTTAGCGGCGGACAAGATCGCCCCACGCGGGATCCCATAGGTCTTCGTGCTCAAGCACGATCACGATCCTACGGAAACCGTAACGCTGAAGCAGGCGCTGCGCCTGAGCGAGTGCAAGGCCTACATCGACCTCCTCGCTCTCGTCCGGGCCAACGTGCGCGCCTTCTCGTGAATGCGCCATCCATCCGAGGGTGGCCCGGATGGGGGCCTTCCCTTGCCAGTCAAAAATAGTGACGATGATCTCGTTCCCGGCAGCTGACCCGGGATCATCGAGGAGGGTATATCTGGGTCGCTTCTTCGCAGTCACGTTTGTGTCCAACCTCATGGTCTCACTTTCGGGTTCACACTTCTCGCCGCTCCGTCTGGACAGGCCCTAGCCGCCGCTGCAAATTTAGTCCGTGGAGCGAGCCTGACAACTGCCTGCTGCATCTGATATGGCTAGTTGCACTCGGCTGACACGAACCCAACTGTAGCCGAAAACCGATCCTGATTGTAGCAGGCAAGAGCCGATCCGCAGGATCTGTCAGACCCCTGATCGGCGGAGACGCGAATGCCTGTGGAGGAAAATCAAAAGCTGGTCCGCGCGCTCGACGACCTCTTTCGCCTATCCGCTCTGCAAGCGGACTGGAAGGACTTAGAGGAGGACGCAGTCGTCGAAAGCCTGGCCTCGGTCCTTGTGAAGACCCTCAACGCCGACTTTGTATATATGTCGATAGCGACGCTGCAAGTCGTGGTTGAGCTCGTGTATGGGCCCAACGGACGTCTTCCGCCGCCATTCGTTCCGACTGTCCGCAACTCCCTGTTGGCAGCCATCACGGACGGGGGAAAGATCGTCAGCCCAGTCAGCGGCAACAAGGTGACTGTTCACGCGACGCCAATCGGCAATCACGGCGAGGCGACCGTGATAGTTGCGTCGGACCGGCCCGATTTCCCAACTGAGGTGGAAACACTCCTTCAGCGCATGGCGGCAAGCCAAGCCATGTTGGAATTGCGACGGCGCGAAGAAACTGCTCCGAACGCATATCTCGCAAGGCTCATCGCCGCTTCGTCCGACTTCATCGGCATCGTGAATCTTCAGGGCCGGCCGCTCTTCGTGAACCACGCTGGCCTTGAACACGTCGGCTTGGCTGATTTGCGTGAGGCGTCCGAACTTCATATTGCCGATTTTCTGGCGCTCGGAGACCGCGATCAGCTGCGTTATGGCGTTTGGCATCGGATTCTCTCCGACGGGCGTTGGACTGGAGTGCTACGGCTGCTCCATACCAAGTCGAAGGATACCCGACCTTTCCTGTTCGATTTCTATCGCCTCGATCTTCCTCCGGCTGGACCGGTCGCGATTGGCGTCGTCGGGAAGGAGGTTGCGAGAACGTCAAAGACGTTGACCGATTCAAAGGAGGGAGGATCCTCTGAGGTCACCGACGAGCGCGACGAGGCGGCAGCTCGTGTGCAAACGCTAAGCGAGCGTGAGCGGCAGGTGCTCGTCCGGCTCGCGGACGGTCAGGCACACAAGGAGATTGCCCACGAACTCGGCATAAGTGTCCGAACCGTTGAAGTTCATCGTTCCCGCATGTTGCGGCGGCTAGGAGTGAAAACCGTCGCGGAGGCGATTAAGCTCGCGGTTCTTGCTGGCTTAAAGGAGTAGTGCCAAGTGATGATCCACCTCTAAGTGCTGACAAACGGGTCGTGCAAGGCAAGATGTGACTCCCGCCCAGTAACGACGCGCCACCTCGTCCACTCTCTGAGCGGGCCATTTCCCTTTACGAGAATTCCCATAAGGTGAATCCACAAATAGCTCCTTACCCGCACGTTTTTCTATCGTCACCACGGTCGTCCAATTGCTTGGACGGTTCCGTTCTGAAGGGGCGTCGATGGAACGTTCATCGCGGTTTGACGGCTCGGACTGCGAGCCACGGATCAACAAGAGTCCGAAAGACCTAAACTCTATCGCCATCCTCAGGACGTTCCAGCGTGATCAGGACATCTTCGAACATTACCATCGTTGTGACTGGTGGTATCGCATCGTTTCCGGAGCGACACGCAAATATCGTATCCGCAGTGATGGACGACGGCAAATTGCGGACATTAACCTCCCAGGTGACTTCTTTGGATTCTCATCATCCGACGCGCACGCGTCCTCGGTGCAAGCAATTGTGGAGGGAACAATAGTTGCCTGTTATCCCCGAGCGGCAATTGAGGCTCTCGCGGACTCTGATCCGGCGACTGCCAAGCTCATCCGACTGGGAACCTTCGCGGCAATTGAAAGGCTGGAGCAGCAAATTTTCGTAGTGAGCACAATGTCGGCTCCGGAACGGGTGCGAGCTTTCCTGGTCCATTTTAGAGATAGGATCGGCCGATCTGGCGAAAGCGATCTAGCTCTGCCCATTACACGCTACGACATCGCCGATCTGCTCGGGCTCTCGACCGAGACAGTCTGTCGAGCGTTTACGGATCTCCGCGAGCGCGGCGCAATTTCTCTGGAAGGTCCCCGAAACGTCACGATCATTCGGCCTTAGGGAGTCTCAAGCACAGGACCTCTCTTCTCTATTCTGGATGAGGACGCAGCTCAGGGGCGCCGTGCATATCCGTACCGGAGTCTTCAACATTTGAGCTTTCCGCCTCCTGTAGTTGGTCGACGGTAGTTGAGGTTGCCGCCGGAGCGACGCCCAAGCCGCTGAGGGTTGCCTCTGCCATTGCCGGGCCTACGTTGTATTCGGCTGAGATTGCCCGGGTCGCACCGCGTTCTTGAAGATACGTGCGGTCAGCATCGCCGTGAGCGCGCACGAGAACTTCGGCGAGCGCATCTATCTCACGAGCGCGCTCGAGCACGCGCCGCGCTTCGTAGCCATCTGGAACGGCAATGACGATAAGTCGCGCACGCTCCGCACCCGCATCCTCAAGGACGCCCGGGGCCGCAGCATCGCCGTGCTTCACCGCTGCGCCCTCCTCACGAGCCTTTTCGGCACGTCGCCGATCTCGCTCAATTATAACATACGGAGTTCCTGCCTTGCGCAGCGCCGCGACGATCGTGCGTCCGACTCGGCCGGCCCCCACGACAATAACGTGGTCCGCCTGCGCCGTGGGACGATCTTCCACATGCAGACCCAACAAGGGATCGAAGTGACGACCCTCGCCACCTCCCGGCGTGGATGCGGTTAGCAAAGGCGCCATGAGCTTAGCAGCCGCAAACGCAAATGGATTGAGAGTGATCGAGAGCAACGCTCCGGCGAGGATCAGATCACGGCCCTCCATCGGCATAAGCCCCAGGGACACCCCGAAATCGGCGAGAATAAAAGAAAATTCCCCAATCTGGGCTAACGCCGCGGATACGACCAAAGCGGTCGACATTGGATAGCCGAGTGCGAGCACGATCCCCGTAGCGGTAAGAGCCTTGCCGAGCACAATCACTAGGACGACTGCGATCACCGACAGCGTATCATTCACAAGGATTGAGGGGTCAAAGAGCATCCCGACCGAAACAAAGAATAGCACCGCGAACGCATCCTGAAGCGGCAGCGACTCGGTAGCGGCCCGGTGACTGAGCTCGGACTCGCTGAGCACCACCCCCGCAAAGAATGCGCCAAGTGCAAAGGAGACGCCGAACAGCGCCGCCGACCCGTAAGCGATGCCCAGTGCTATCGCCAGCACCGCCAGCGTAAAGAGTTCCCTCGATCCTGAGCGCGCTGCCTGCCTGAGCAGCCACGGCACGGCACGCCGCCCGAAGACCAACACGACCGCAACGAAGGCGCTGACCTTGATCAGCGTGAGTCCAAGCGCGAGCCCAACACCTGCCGTCCCGGCGCCGATAGGCGCCGCCGGGGCGTCCGCGCCGACCGGTGCCGCGAACGAGGGGAGCACTACCAAGGCCAACACCATGGCGATGTCCTCGACGACCAGCCAACCGACGGCGATCCTGCCATTGGGGGAGTCCAGCAGACTTACTTCATCCAGCGCACGTAGCAGAACCACCGTGCTTGCCACTGAAAGGGCAAGGCCAAACACCAGGCCCGCACTCCAATTCCAGCCCCATGCCCTCGATACGAGGGTTCCAATGAGAGTTGCGGTCAAGATCTGGATCATCGCGCCTGGCACAGCGATCCGACGCACGACGAGAAGATCGTTCAGGGAGAAATGCAGCCCCACGCCGAACATCAGCAGGATGACGCCCAGTTCCGACATCTGGCGCGCCAACTCGACATTGCCCACAATGCCGGGTGTATTCGGACCAATCGCGATTCCGGCAAGCAAATAGCCGATCAGAGCCGGCAGGCGCAAGAATCGCGCGGCCAGTCCGAAGCCGAAGGCAAGCACGACTCCGAGCGCCAGCATTGTGATAAGTTCTGTTTGGTGCTGCGGCATGGTTCCGGTCGGGGTCGGTTGGCAACGAAAAAGATAAGCATTCTCGCACGAGACTTGCACTGACGATCGACAGCGTTATCGCCCGCTCGCGGCTTCCGCATTGATCTCAGCCCTCGTGAGTCACGATATTTGGCGGGTGCCGGCGCCATCAACCATTCCCTCTCACTCGCCCGCAGGTGGGTCAGGGTCTGGCGGGTTCCTCGGCAGGAGCAAATTGACGCGGGTGCCAGCCCCGGGCTCACTGTCAATGCGGACCTGCCCGCCGGATTGCGCGACAAACCCGTACACTTGGCTGAGTCCGAGCCCCGTGCCTTTTCCGTCGCCCTTCGTTGTAAAGAACGGCTCGAAGGCCCTCGCCTTAGTTTGGGCGTCCATGCCAACGCCTGTATCCGTGACGGTGATGCGGATCAGATGTGAACTGCTGGCGGCTCCACCGGCCACAACGCCAGTTGCAATCGAGAGCGTGCCGCGTCCGTCCATCGCATCTCGCGCGTTGACAGCAAGATTAAGCAAGGCGACGTCGAGCTGGTCCGAGTCAATTTCTAGGGTTCCGACATTGTCGTCCAGCTCCGTCCGAATTGATATCCCCCTGCCGAGGGTTGGTCCGAGGATGGATGCCATCGACAAGATTCGCTCGTTGATGTCGACGAGCTTTGGTGAGAGGACTTGCTTTCGCGAGAACGTCAGCAGCTGCCCGGTGAGCGCCTCGGCGTTGTGCGTGCGCTGCATAATCTCTTGAATGAGTATCGCCACATCTTCAGGTGGGCCGCCCTCTCGTATCTTTGAGCCGATCAGCCGAAGTCCAGCCTGGACGACCATGATCAGGTTCCTGAAGTCGTGAGCTATGCTAGCCGCAAGTTTACCGAGAGCCTCCAGTTTTTGAAGTTCGCGCAGTCTTTGTTCATTGGCGCGTTGCAAGGACACGTCCCTCAGATTGGCGAGCAGGGCATGCTCGCCATTCCATTCCACCTCCACAACTCTGAGCTCCACCGCAGCCGGACTCAGGTTGGGGCGCCTAACTGTGATCTCGGTCGCTTCTCCTTCAACGATGGGACGGCCGAGCGACACGTCAAGAAGATCGCGCCTGCGTCGGCCGAAAATCCTGGCCGCTGCCGCATTGGCATAGAGCACGGCTCCGTCGGGATCGACGAGCAGTATTCCGTCAGCCGTGTTCTCCACGAGCAGACGAATCGAGGAGGGCGCGAGGCCAAAGTGGCTGTCGCCGTCATCGATCTCCAGGCGTTCGCCTGCCGATCCGGTGCGCGTGAGATTGTTCGTCATATTGAATGAGCAGCGTGATCGAACACGCCACCCGCGGCGTCGCCGAAGGTCTCTCCCTCACGCGAGCGGGATGTCATCGGTGTTTTTCCTTTCTTGGGCACCCAAAGAACGCGATGATCTGGTCGACGTTATTGAAGTCACCAATAATTCGACGAGGCGGTGTTGCTGAGTCATCCGAAAGCGTCGGGGTTGCGAGAACCCCAGCACTCTCCGCCGTTTCTGGGCTCGTTAGAACGTCGATGACTTCGATGCGGCACTTGTGCTCGTCGAGCGCAGCTGCGAGGCGATTTCGACTGATCTGCGCCCTTCGCCCACCCGGGGTTCCGTCGGCTATGAACAACCGAAGAACACGTGGCGTGGGACCATCTCCCGGGTGACCAGCCATCAGAAATCGCTCTCCGCGCATGAAGCGTCGCAATCGCTCGCATAGGTGCTCACGCCGTGGCTTGCCTCGTCAGGTGTCCCTTGCGACCCACCTTGCCCCCTGCGGGCGGGCGTCGACGCATCGCGAAAGCGTCCGCGTCTCTTCGGCGGGGGGAACCAAGTAGAAATGATGGCCGTTAAATAGCCGGAATGGCAAGGACCACTATGTCGGTGATTTAGACCCATGACAGTGCCGAGTGGAGGACGTGCAATGAAACCGTTGCGCATCCTGGTTGTAGAAGACGACTGGCTTCTCGCGTTGGATCTGAAGAGCGTGCTCGAGCGACGCGGGCACGAGGTCGTAGGAACGGCGCAGACGCAACCGAGGCACTCGTAGCGGCGCTGCAAACTTCGCCCGACTTGGCGTTCGTTGATGTCAATCTTCGTGACGGGCCTTGGGGGGCGAGTATCTCATCGGCGGTTGTTAGGGAGACGAAAAAGCCTGTGGTTTTTGTGACCGCTAATCCGGAGGCCATCCCGGGGGATTTTGCGTGCGCCTTGGGCGCCATTGAGAAGCCATGGAGGCCTGAGGTCATCGACAAAGTCCTCCATTTAATAGACCGATACCGAACCGACCCTATGACGCAACCTCCGTCACGCATGATCTTGCCGTCCTTGCTGCGCGGTCCTTCTCACTTTTCGCGTACGCTTCCAACTGTGCGTACTTGAGTGCCTTCTCTAGGGGACGTCTGTCCCGCTAGCTCGGTGAGTTCGCTTTCTTCGAGAGTCTCTTTTTCGAGCAGCGTCCGGGCCACCCGGTCCAATGACTCGCGTCGCTGCTGCAACAGGCTGACGGTCCTTGCGAAGGCTTCTTCCACGATGCGCTTCACCTCTTCGTCAATTTCGGCGGCCGTCTTTTCAGAGTAGGAGCGTTCCTCCGGTCCGTAGTAGGGCTGATCGGTTCCAATAAATGAACGGCGGTCCCTTTCAAGGGCCACGTGGCCGAGCCTTTCGGTCATGCCATATCGCGTGACGATGGCGCGCGCGATCTCAGTGACCTTAGCTAGATCGTCGGCGGCGCCCGTTGAAAGGTGGCCGTAGATGATGTGCTCGGCAGCCCTTCCGCCAAGCAGTACCGCCATCTTGTTCTCCAACTCTTCGCGGGTCATCAAGAAGCGATCCTCGGTCGGGCGCTGTATCGTGTACCCAAGGGCGCCCACCCCACGTGGGATTATTGAGACCTTGTGCACCGGATCGACCCCAGGCAGCGCCATGGCGACCAGCGCGTGGCCTGTCTCATGATAGGCGACGATCTCGCGTTCTCTCGGGTTGAGCAGCCGGTTGCGCTTCTCCAACCCTGCAACAATGCGTTCGACGGCGTTGTTGAAGTCTTCCATGCTCACTGCATCGGCTTTGCGCCGGGTTGCCAGCAGCGTCGCCTCATTTACGAGGTTGGCCAGATCGGCTCCGGTGAAACCGGGCGAGAGTGCGGCGATCTTATCCGCGTCAACGTCGGACGCGAGCTTGGCTTTCTTCAGGTGCACGTTCAGGATCTGGATACGGCCGGATTTGTCGGGCCGGTCGACCAAGACCTGACGGTCGAAGCGGCCGGCGCGCAGCAGGGCTGGGTCAAGGATTTCCGGGCGGTTCGTCGCTGCTAAAAGAACGAGACCAGTCGAGGAGTCGAAACCGTCGAGCTCGACCAGCAACTGGTTAAGCGTCTGTTCTTTCTCGTCGTGGCCACCCACAAGAGGTCCGAGGCCCCGCGCGCGGCCGAGCGCGTCGAGTTCATCGATAAAGATGATCGCAGGCGCCTTGGCACGCGCCTGCTCGAACAGATCGCGAACCCGCGCTGCGCCTACGCCGACGAACATCTCGACGAACTCAGAACCTGAGATGGAGAAGAAGGGCACGCCGGCCTCGCCGGCCACCGCCTTAGCGAGCAGTGTTTTACCCGTTCCAGGCGGACCGACGAGCAGCACGCCCTTCGGCATGCGTCCGCCAAGCCGGCCGTACCCGCGGGGATCTCTTAGGAAGTCGATGATCTCCTTGAGTTCATCTTTGGCCTCATCGACGCCGGCGACGTCCTCGAAGGTGACGCCGGTGTCCTTCTCGACATAGATTTTTGCTCTGGACTTGCCGATCTGCATCAGCCCACCGCCGATGCCGCCACCCACCCGTTTGAGCATGAACATCCAGATGCCAAGGAAGATTACGACCGGGACAACCCAGGACAGGAGGTCTCGCAGGAACGTGCTCTCGATCTGGCCGCTGACGACGGTACCGTGCTGCTGAAGCTCGCGGGCAAGGTCGGGCTCGACGCGCGTCGTGATGAAGAAGGACCGGCCCTCGACGGGCTCCTTGAAACGCCCTTGGATAAACCGGTCCGATACTGCCACCTCTGCGATCCTGCCATCACGAACATAAGTCTCGAATTGACTGTAGGGAATTTGAGCAATTTGAGTGGCGGTCGCGTAAAGGTACTGAAACGCCATCAGTAAAAAGAACGCGCCGATCCAGTACCAAATATTGAACTGGGTCTTCCTGTCCATCTCCATTCAGTGTGCTCCGATTACCTGATGATCAGACGCATACGCGCGCCGTTGCGCACAAGTTCAACGGCGAGGGTGCTCTTCCGATCGGCGGTCCAGCGACGGACATCATTGATCGATGTCACCGGTGTGCGATTGATCGCCAAAATCATATCTCCGCGCATCAGACCAGCGCGCGCGGCCCGAGGCGGTCGGCGTTTCCGAGATGACGGAGATATCGACCACCGCCGGGGTAACGCGCTCTAGCAACGGCGCGAGCGTAGGAAGTTGCCCTGCCAATCCGGGAACGACCTGTCCAAAGGCGCTAGGAGGAATGCCCACCGCGGCTACGAAGATCGTGCAGAGAACAATGATCGAACGATGTACGACTGTGACTCTCTTGCTCATGAATACCCCCATGATAGCTCTACGATCGGGTTCGTCCTTTCCGCTTGCGGTCAGACGGGACGCCTGAAGCTCGGCCCGGAATGAACCGGGCCGAGCTTGGCAATCCGTCATACAGCGGACCAAATACGGTTGTGGGCAAACCAAATGCAGGCGCCCGAAGCCAAGGCCACCACGACGCCGGCGATTACGTGGGCCCACATGGCGCCCGTTAGGGCCGAGAACCCGAGGGCCCACGGTGCAACGAGTGCCCACAGGCCAGCCACCCCGTTGATCCACTCCTCGGCCTCGTGGAACGCAAGAAGGGCTACAACCGCGATTACCGAGATTGCTGCGCCGATGATCCAGGCATTCCAGGCGGCATAGGCGTCAGAGGTGAAGCCGAGATACCAGGGCGACAGCAGAAGACCGAGACCGGCAACGAGACTAACGACATCGAGGGCCCGCCGGCCGTTTGACGACAACGATTTCACCATTGGTTATTCCTCCTTGTCGGTTGGATCCATCATCCGCAGATCGTTAATTGCCCCACCGAAAAGTGCTCCCGCGATGACGATCATCAATGAAAGTTCTGGCTTCCAGAGACCGCTGCAGTGGCACCCGCCGCGTGGCCAGGGAGCTGGTGGCGGGCCGGCGACGGCAGCGACCGCGCGGCGTCGCGATCAAGCTGGCACGGGTCAAGCTCGTCCCTCGTGAAGACGCCGGCGGCGATCTCTTGCAGGGCGAGGTCGAGGATGTCGGTGGTAGGCCGCTTGAGCCGAGGGGCGCTCCCCGTCTTGAGCGCCCTGCTCCGGGCTGCCGCGACGACCGTCAGCGCGAAGCGATTCCGCAGGACCTTCTCGCAATCGAAGACGACGAATGGGTCCACGGTCGCACCTCACGCGACCTTTCGTGTCGAGCGGGCATCGTCCGCAGCGACGCGACATTCGAGCGCAAGCAGCGCCTGTTCGACCTCATCAAGTCGCGTCGGGCGATTGTTCTCGGGCATGCCCTCGTTCGTCGCCAGATCGATCAAGTACTCGGTGTAAGCCCAGTTCATTAGAATCGATCGTTTGGCCTCTAGCGACAGCGCCGCGTCCGCCAAGACATCCATCGGCGACGCCCATGTTTCCGGACCCGCAGGATCGTTCCGATTCGCGGCGTCCTCCATAGCCTGTCCGTACTTTCGCTGCAGGTGCGATAACCCAAGCTTCGCCAGCGTCGCGTCGGAGAAGGGATGGTTTATGTGCGCCCCTGGTGTGCTCGTATGCCGGGGGGCCTGCCGCCCTCTCTCGATGACATAGGACAAGCCTTGCCGCTCCGCGTAATGAACCGCTGACTTCAGAGTCGGAAAGCTGAGCTCGACCTGAGTCAGTGTATCCTCACTGCCCGTCCAGCCCATCAGGGGCTCGATGAAAGGCGCGCTCCGCGGCTCGAAGCGCAGCTTCCAGCCCTTAGTGCGAGCCGTACCCGACGTCATCACCGAGCGGGACGGCTTGTAGATGTGCGCGAGCGCGTCTTCGGGGAACAACGAGCGCCCCATCGATAGTGGCGACGCGCGGTTGTCGTTAGAGAACTGTGACCGCGTCGGTCCAACCGATCCAGTATTCAAGGTGTGTCTGATATTCTCCGTCATTGCTATCCCTCCCAATTTGGCGAAGGATCTCGTCGGTGGCGGCCCGCTGGCCCGCCACCGACGCGATATACGTTAGCTCTTGATCGCGATACGCTTCACCTGCGACTGGGCCTTGGCGCTCTTGGGGAGCACGATGCTCAGCACACCGCTCTTGAAGCGCGCGTCGATCTTGTCCTCCTCGACCTCAACCCCCAGGGGGATGCGGCGCTCGAAACGTCCATAAAAGCGTTCGGAGAACTGCTTCTCCTTGTCCTCGGTCTCGGAACGCTTCTCGCCTTTCAGTGTCAGCACGCCGTCATCGATCAGAACCTCGACGTCCTTCTCCTCGAGGCCAGGGATTTCGGCCGTCACTTTGATCTCCTTGTCAGTTTCGGAGATTTCGACGCTCGGCCAACTGCCGGCGAACGACGAGAGCGAACCAAACGCGGGCAGCCGGCTGTCGAAGCCCCGAAACACGTCGTCGAACAGGCGGTTCACCTCGCGATGCAACGAAAGGAACGGATTGCGATCCTCGTCGCGATAAACAGAAGGGGCCTGATTGTTATTCCGACCCCACGGAATAAGGTCACGGACACTCATGATTGTTCTCCTTTCTCTTAGCTGGTTTGCAAAGTTCTGCCGTTGGCACCGGACGTACCGTCCAGCGCCGTGAAGAAACCCCCTCTGGCAGAAGCTTTAGGCGGCTAGTTTGTGAGGTTCGGGCTGATCGCGGTTACCCTTCGCCATCCCGTCAGTGGTCGCGATCGCGATGCGGCGCGGCTTCATTTCCTCGGGGATTTCGCGCTGCAGGCTGATCGTCAGCAGACCGTTGACTAGGCTCGCGCCTGCGACCTTCACGTGGTCAGCCAGCTCGAAGCGGCGTTGGAAAGACCTAGCCGCAATGCCTCGGTGCAGATATCGTCCGCTCTGATCCTCGCCGGACTTCTGCCCTGCAACGATGAGCATGCTCTGCTCCTGCGTGACGGTCAGCTCGTCTTCGGTGAATCCAGCCACCGCCATCTCGATGCGATAATCGTCGTCACCTGTCTTGACGATGTCGTAGGGCGGCCAAGCATCGATTGTCGCGAAGCGACCGGCATTTCCGAGACTGTTAAGAATTCGGTCGAAGCCGACGCTCGACCGATACAGCGGAGATAGATCAAACGCAGTGCTCATAGCCACATTCTCCCTTTGAGCAACATGGATACAAGATCGATTCCAGATCGATGAGGCGATTCATCCACTCGATCCTGCCGGCCCCGACAGTGGCAGCCGGCGTTCGGTGATTTAGTTCAACCCGTTACCGGTTCAAGAGGCACGGTCACTTTTCTGACACCTACTATTACCCGATCAGGCCGCCAGCCGCTCCACCCATCCGCGGAGCGCCTGGGCATCTGTAAGGCCCGCCTGACGCGCCACGACTTTGCCTTCCCGAAAGGCCACCAAAGCCGGAATCCCCTGGATGCTATATCGCGCCGCAGCCTGGGGGTTTTCGTCAACATTCACCTTGGCGAACCGAACCCTGGGCTCTATCGATTTCGTAGTCTGTGCATAGATTGGCCCCATCGCACGGCATGGGCCGCACCAGGGAGCCCAGAAATCTACCACAATCGGAATGTCTGAATTCGCGACGTGCCTCTCCAATCGCTCGGAACTTAGATCGATTGGAAAGCCCTGGAATAACTTAGCGTGGCAACGCCCACACTTTGCGGCTTCGGCTGGCCGATCGGTCGGTACGGCGTTGATACTGTCGCAGTTCGGGCATACGACCCGGCGTTTCTCCGTCATCTTCGGTCTCCTTGTACAAGACGTCTTGCCATCACATCTGGTCAGAAATTGCGTTGTTTCCTCGGGCTGCTTCATTGGCATGTGCCGTGGACCGCACTTATATCGATGTCGTGGTGCCGGCGGACAACCACGGCACATCGTCAACCAACGGAAAGGATCTAATTGAAGAGGTTTAGCTATGGACAGCCACACTGGTCAGTTGAATGTCCGGCCGAGCCGTATTGAGCAGCTCGAAGCCGATTTCGCCGCACTCGCACCGAAGTTACCGGACGGCGCCGAAAGGAAGGCGCTTTCGCTGCTCCACGGGATGGTTCAGGAGCTCTGGCGAGTCCAGACGTTAGGCAGCGGGAACCAATCCCGGTCGGGACCCACCATCGAGGACATTGTCGACCTCCATGAGCACGCACCCGCGATGGAAGGCGACGCACGCAACACCCCGCTCGCCGTGGGAGAACAAGCGCCCGACTTCGCGCTCCCTGATGCAAATGGTCGGATCGTGCGCTTGTCCGATTATAGAGGGCGTCGCGTCGTTCTCGCCTTCTATCCGCTCGACTGGAGCCCAGGCTGCAGTCGCCAGCTTGATCTCTATCAGCACGAGCTCGATGAGTTCGGCAAGCGTGGCGCCGATGTGGTCGGCATTTCCGTCGACAGTCTGTACAGCCACGGGGCCTGGGCGGCTGTGCGCGGCTTGACCTTCCCGCTGCTGGCCGACTTCAATCCGAAAGGGGATGTTGCCCGGCGATATAAGGTCTGGCGCGAGGCTGAGGGATTTTCTGAACGAGCCCTATACGTCGTCGATGAGAATGGGGTTATTCGCCACTCTCAAGTGTCACCGAAACTCCAGCACGTGCCGGACATCTACGAGCTGTTCGAGGCGCTGGATCGGCTGGCAACCCCCAAGGCAGCTTGAGGAGGATGCACCATGTATGCGTCGGCGTACTCTCCAGTTCGTAGGCGGCCACAGACCGCAGATGTAGCGGTTTACGGCAGCAGATGGTGCGGCATCACCATGATGGTGCGCCGGCATCTCGATCGCGCCGGAGTACCTTATCGATTCATCGACTGGGAGGCCTATCCAGAAACAAGAACCCAGCTCGAATGGATCGCGGGTGGCCGGATCGGAAGCCCGACGGTCACGATCGGGGGCCAGGTCCTCGTCCAACCATCGTTGCGTGAACTCGATTGGGCCTTGAGCCGGGCCGGATACCGTTGAACCGCGTTCCAACAAGCAGACCAGCGGCCGAGATCAAAGTCTCGGCTGCTCGGGTCGCGTTGCGCGCATCGGAGATGGGCGTGAATCGAAACGCAGGCGGCGCCAGCGATTTGTCGCCATCGGGTCGAAACAGACGTCACGCGCACCACGGCGCTTCAAGGACGACGACCGCGCTGCTTCAGGTGCTCCCGCGTCTCGCGTTCCCGGATCTCCTGTGCGGTCTCGAGGCAGGTGAGCAGTTCCACATAGCTGGGCGTGGCACCCAGCGAGCTAAGGCTGACGCAACTGGAGCGATCCCGCGCGTCGAATTTCGACCATGATGCCTTCAGACTGTTGAGTGCCTCACGCTCGCGTTCGATGCATGGCTGTCGGTAGTCGGGTTCGTGAAGAAGCTCCGCGATCCCCCGACAGAAGCGTTCGGCGCTATAATTTGGTACGGACCCTCCCGTCAGAACCACAAGGGACACAGCGGCTCCTTGGAGCACAGACAGCATGATACTTCACCAGCAGATGGCGAAACGTCTGTCAAAACGCGCCGACGTGACCTCGTGTGAGATCTCGTGCCCAACACACAGGTAATTCTTCTCTTTGTTGACGCAGACAGTTCTCAACATCGTTTTCATCTCGCATATGAGCGTTGCCACAGCATTTCCGTGGTTTGCTCTGCAGAGCGTTTTCCTTCGGAGGTCTTTCTTGAGCCCGGAGGCGATCTGGGGCAGAGCCGACCCGGGGGCGCAACGCAATGTCTTTCCGGACGCGGGGTGAGCGCTCCGGCGGCGCCGGCTCGCGCTGGTGGACGAGCAGCACTCTCTTTGCCCTTGACATCAGTCATCGGCCTGCTCCTTGGCCACCGATACCCGCGCCGGTCGGAGAAGACGTCCGCCAATAGTAAAACCGTCCTCCAGGACGTTCGTTACCGTTCCTGGCGGATGCGACTGATCGGCCGATTCCATAAGGGCTTCATGACTGGTTGGATCGAAACGCGTCCCGAGAGCCGAAATCTTTTTGATTCCAAAGCGCTCAAGCGTTTGGAGAAAGAGCCGTAAGGTGGTGGCCACGCCCTGCGTCAACGCATCGCCGGGCTCGCTTGGTGCGGCCGTCTTGGCATCGATTACGCGTTGGAGATTGTCTACGACAGGCAGCAGCTCTCGCGCGAACTCCGCAACCGCAAACTTGCGCGTCTCCTCAGCCTCTCGCTCAGCCCGTCGCCGAACGTTTTCAGCTTCTGCTAGTGCTCGCAGCAATCGATCTCGAAGTGCGGCGTTCTCAGCTAGCAACGTTGCAGCGTCTATAGCGTCAGTGGCGACAAGCTCATCTTCCTTGCTGTGTGGCGATGACATGCTAGCTCCCGATGCACCCGTCTTGGACCTGCGCGGCGGTCGCCTCCTCTGCCGGCCACCCATCCGGTAGTTTGCCCGTGACGAAAGGGGGCCGCCCTGACGACCGTCAATTCTCACACGCCTGCGTGCTTCTGAGGGATGCCCCTTTAGAAGGAGCAATGTCCTTCCGCACCGGGGGGACCGGAGACCCGATCATGTTGGACTGGCTTCCTGCTTGTCGACTTCATCTTTCCGATCCTGATCGCGAACAAGCCAATACACGGAACCAAGCGCGACGATCGCTGCAGCCAGAGAAAACACGTGGGCCGCCGTGGTTGCGGAAATATCGAGTATTATAAACTTCCGAATGACGGCCAGCATCGCGATCAGGACTACGGTCCGGACCTGCACCACGCTCTGCTGACGTCGGACCATTATTAAGATCGAGTGTTTAAATTCCAGCGCGATGATAACCGTCAGAATCATTCCGAAGACGGTTTGGAAAACGGTGGGATCGGTCGGATCAAAACTCGATAGTATGAGGGTGAACAGCACTTTCGCCGCGAGATGCCAAACTGCCGAAGCGATCACGACAATGATCAACCCGGTCAGGATCAAGATGACGACTTGCTCGAATCTCTCGTAGGTGCCCGCTAAGCGCCATCCAGCGGTATTTATATCAAACCTTTCAAGCAGTTTCATTGCTTACCCCGCGACATAGGTCTGATGCAGATTAGGCGTTCAACCGGAAGCCTCGCGATGCGGCTCGTTCCGTCATTACGGCTCTGGCCCCTTAAGCTGAATCGGCCGCTGGCTACGCATCTCTGAAAGGATGCGGTGCTGCAGATCAGCCTGCTGTATCCCAATTGCTCCGCATAATTCGCGCACCGTCTTTCGCAACCCATGCATCTGGTCGATTAGGTCAAGTATGATCGCGACGCCTTCTTCGTTCACACCAAGATCGTCCCGAAGGTCCTGTATCAGCTGAGCACGCGAAACATCGATCTCAGAGAAAGCCGGTCCTGTCCCCGTCCGTCGGGGGCGCAACCATCCTTCTGCGACCCACGCCTCGATTACGTCCTCACTAAGTTGCACCCGCATTAGAAACTCATTGAAATCCAGCATTCATCCTCCCATCCCGCTTCGCGGGTCCTGGGCCTTGCCGACGGCCCATCCCCGCACGAACTGTTCGAGCTCTGCGTCCGGCTTGTCGGGCAGTACGACTTTGAGTTTGACATATTCGTCACCGCGCGAGCCGTCGTGGCGCGAAACGCCCTTCCCGCGTAAGCGCAAGATGGTGCCCGTATTGGAGCCCTTCGGGATGCTCATTGTCACGGCTCCAGTAGCGGTCGGGACCGAGATTTTTCCGCCTAGGACGGCCTCGGTTAGCGAAATCGGGAGCTCCAGATGGATGTCGTCTCCGTGTCGCGTGAAGAAGGGATGGGGATTGACGATGATCTCGATGAAGGCGTCGCCGGGCGGCCCCCCGCCGACGCCAGGGTTCCCTTTGCCCGCGAGCCTTAGCATTTGACCTTCCCGCGCGCCTGGCGGAACGCTCACATCGACAGTTGAGCCATCAGCTAGGGTGACACGGCGAACCGTTCCGTTGACCGCTTCAAGGAACTCTACTGGAAGGCGATAGCGCGCATCCTCGCCACGCATTTTCAAATTAAAGCGTCCACCCCGACCGAAAATGCTGGAGAAAAGGTCGCTATCATCGCTGAAATCGGAGAAACCTTCCGCCGTCGCATAAGGATGGTCCCCGGCGGCCGCGCCCGCATAGTCGCGATAGTAGCGCTGCCGCGGACGTTCCTGGCCGGAGGCATCGATCTCGCCGCGATCGAAACGCGCACGCTTCTCGGAATCACTCAGCAGGTCGTAGGCGGCAGATGCTGCCTTGAACTGCTCCTCGGCCTGCTTGTTGCCAGGATTGAGGTCCGGATGAAGCTTCTTCGCGAGCTTGCGATAAGCCTTTTGGATCTCGTCCTGGCTGGCGTTCTTCCCGACACCCAGCACTCTGTACGGATCTTCGTTCAATCCAACACTCCATGACGAGTCAATCGGGTCTGAATGTCGCCTCACGATATAAGTGGCTTAGCGGTTAACGCGAGACCGGTCCCCGACCAGGTGATGTGGCGATGGCTGCTCCCGAATATCCCGCCTCGCCGATTCACACGGCCGAGGCAATGACGGTCGTCAGTTCATCGCGGAATTAAACGCGGCACAATATTGAAAGCCCACCCCGCTTTCGGAATGCCCGGGAATTCAGAGGGAGAGCTCCACTCGGACTTGCGTGTCCCAGCGACATCATCGTCGCTATGGATTGCAGCCCCTGCATTGCGCCGAAGAATTCTTGGTCATGCTTTCGGATCCGGGAGGTCGAGCCGTGCTCGTTGCACACCGGCGCTCGCGTCGTGACTTTAGAGTTCTTGGCACAAGTTGCCGCTGAAAACAGGAGATCTTGAATGGCCGTGCATCAACTCTCGAAAAGCGAATGGCAATCGTACTGCGATCGCGTGTCAAAGGGATTGGAGGGAAAGCGTGCGCAGATCGAGGTCGCCGCATTGACGCTCGGTGACCAGATCGCGACAAAATGGGTGCCAATCTTTGGTATTACCTACGACCCCAAAGACGACATTCTCGAAGTCGCCGTCGAGGGCCTCGATCACCTCATCCGTAAGCCGCGCAGTGTGACCGTTGACGAGGGGCCGACCGGCCTTACAAGCGTGGAGGTCGTTGACGACGGGGGGCAAAAGCAAATCGTCAAACTCACGGAACCGCTTATGCTCCCGCCACCGACGCGGTGATTTAAGGTGGAAGTGGGAGGCCGACATTTGAACTGCGGCGCCCCCCGGTCTCCTCCGGTCACAGACCGCGCCGTGCTCGAGGGCACCGTCCGATGAGAATGCCGCGCCGCCGCTGGCCGCGTGGCGACGACGCGGAGAAGCGTCGAATGTTATTGCCCGACTTGGCGAATGGCAGTGGAATAGGGAATCGGCATCCACGCATAGCCATCCCCGGATTGGACCATATGCCCTAGTCCGGGGAAGGAGATGTGCGGGCCTGCAACTAGTTCGTGCTTGCTGGCGAGCTCAGCCAGGGTGGCCACTCTGGTCTTCGCCGCCAATTTCTCGTCCGCGTCGAAGTCGATAGTGATATCGGGTCGGCTCAGCTGGATCTCGGCCGCGTGGATGATGTCGCCAATCACCCGCATACGGTGGCCGCGGCTCTCGACCTCATAGAAGCTATGGCCCGGCGTATGACCGGGCGCGGCAATGGCGCGGATGCCCGGAAACAAAGTGGTCGGCGCGTTGAACGTCCGGAGCCGGCCAGCTGCCTGATACGGGGTCAGCGCCGCACGGCCCTCCTCAAACATTTCCTGATGGCTTGCCTTTGCGCGGGCCTTTGCAGCATCGCTCAGCCAGTAGTCGAGTTCGCTCTTCGCCAGATAGATGTCGGCATTTGGGAAGACCCGGCGACCATCCAGCGTGAGGCCCCCTGAATGATCTCCATGGACATGCGTGAGCAGAACGACGTCGATCATC
The DNA here is from genome assembly GCA_003963455.1 of Hyphomicrobiales bacterium. GTDB lineage: Bacteria > Pseudomonadota > Alphaproteobacteria > Rhizobiales > Rhizobiaceae > Mesorhizobium. The sequence goes on along the minus strand of RXJA01000108.1, from coordinate 110,019 downwards.
TCCGGCCCGTAGCCGGCCGCCCTCAGCGTCGCGGGAAGGCGGCCGCAGCAGTCGCCGAAGAGACGCCCCGCGCCTGCTTCGATCAAGATGCGATGGTCTCCGGTATCGATCAGATAGCTGTTGATCGAGGTCTCGCGATCGATCGGCTCGCCGGCTCGCCGGAACATCTCTGACAGCTTGGCGCGATCTGCGCCATGCAGTAGGTCGCCGAACGGCACCGCGGTGGTGCCGTCGCTGAGAACCGTAACTTTGAAATCGCCGAGCATAACTCGGTAGAACCCGGGTGCCTGGACGGACTGCTCCGCTATGGTGATAGGCCGTTTCTGAGCAGCAGCGGGCAGGGGCAGCATGGAAGCAGAGACAGCTGCCATCAAGATCGAAAGTAACTTCATCTCGCATCTCCTTTTATCGTCAGACGCCGCACCCAAGTGGCGCAGCATCTTGCGGGCGAAGAGATGTGCCCATACCTCCCTCCGAAGAAGTACGTACCCGGAGGTAAGTATGGAAAAAATCTCTGCTTTCCGTGAACTCCGCTGCGATGTGTTTCTTGCCGATTGTCCGGCAAGGAAGGTGCTTGCTCTGCTAGCGGAAAAATGGACGCTGCTCGTCGTGCACGCGCTCAGTGAACGCACCTACCGCACCGCAGAACTGCGCCGGCGCATCGGCGGTATTTCAGAAAAGATGCTCGTTCAGGCGCTACGCCGTCTCCAGCAGTACGGCTTGGTAGAGCGCACCAGCTACTCGGAGGTGCCGCCTCGGGTTGAATATTCGCTCACGCCTTTAGGTTTCTCGCTGAGCAGCGTCATCCGTGAACTCGATCGGTGGGTCGAGACGCATGCCTTCGAGATCGAAGACCGCGTGGACTGCGCAGCTTCATCCGAGTGATCGGCGCCCCGGGACCGCTCGTCGAAACCGCCGCTTCCGCGCTCTCGGACATTTCCAGCACCTGACGCGAAAGGCTCGAGCACCACCATGTATCGGTCAGGCCGGGAGATGCTCCGGTCCTCGGCCTTCACGCGCGCCGCACCGGTGACACGATCTCGCAATTTCGGGGTCGACGCGCGCAGAGTCCAGTCAATCCGAGTTCGCGCCGCGGTCGTCCCTTTTTGTGCCTACCAGGACAGCGTGCCCCTCAAGCCAAAGCTCGGAAACCCGGCGGGAGGGTAACCCGAGGCTGGATGCGACCTCCCCGACTGTGAAGCGATGAACATGGCGGAAGATCAGCACTTGCCTCGCAAGCGGCGAAAGCCCTGGCACGCCGCGATCGAAGAGTTCTGGTTCTTCCACTCCGGCGGTGGCGTCGACGGCTACGATATCCTCCCATCGTAGCGTCTCGTCCGGCTGATACCACTCCCAGAATGACTCGTCATCGTCGTAGATTGGCTCTGCGGGAGCCGGCGCTTCGAGCGAGACGGAGGCCAAGTCGCGCCGTAGGAGCTCCTGCCGAACGATGCGCGTCAGAACGCGGAATTGGAGACCGAGCAGCCAGGGCCGAATATCCAGCGAATGGGGCCGACGATGGCGATCGCGCCACGCGCGAAGAAGGGTTTCGCCCACCAACTCCTCGGCGGAGATCTCGTCTTGCCTAATGTCGCCGATTGCACAATGATACCGAAGATCGCGCCCGGCGGCAGCAAGCAGTTCCTCAAGGTGCGGATTAAGTAGTCGCTGAAAGGCGTCCCGATCACCGTGCAGGCTTGCTTGCCACAGGGACACAGCGGACGCTGCACATTCTTCCGAGGTGTCGCGAATTGAACCTGAAGCAGGGGTGATATCGTTGGCGGAAGACATCTCAATCTAACCCTACACTGGTGTCCTGTTTTCTCCATGTTGGTCCCAATTATGGGCCCAGAGACACGTAGTTTCCGCTGGCTAGCGTTCAAGTGCCTCTTGTTTGTAATTGGCGACACCGGATCCGGACAGCCTCTAACAGGGCGTGATCAAGGGATACATCGACTACCCCGCGAGCGAACTCGCCGCGATCGCGTGATCGAGGCGGCGGCGGATCGGCGCCACTGATGAACCGGGCGATCGCTCATCCAGGGTTTCTCGCCAACGATCGCGATCGCCCGCTTGCCGATGCGGCCGGCACCAGCAGCACCAGCTTGAAGTCGTGACGTTCCGTTGAGCTGAAGCTGTGCTGATCGAAGCTGAGGCGCCCACGCTTTGGATGATCGAAGGTTCGCGTTCCGCCGATCCGGTGCTGAACGTCCTGATCGTTCCACAGCCGCGCAAAGAGCGGGCTCTCCGCCTTGAGCCCCTCGATGAACTGCTTGACGCGGGGATCGCGAAAATTGTGGCCGAAATCGGCGCGGAATTCCGCCAGAAGCCGGCGCGCGCGATCCTGCCATTGCGGAATCAGCGAGCGGGCTTTGTCCTCGATGAAGACGAACCGCAGCAGGTTGCGCTGATGGTCGCCATCGAGCCAGCCGCAGAACAGACTGGCGGCGGACTCGTTCCAGCAACAGGCGCTCCACAGGCGATCGAGACCATAGGCCGGATGCGCGAAGGTCTTGACCGCAGCGACCAGCGACGCCGGTGCCGCCTCGGCGAGACCGGCAGAATCGTCGGGATCGACCCGGTCGGCGAGCTCGAACAGATAGGCGCGCTCCGCCCGTGTCAGCGATAAGGCCTCGGCCAGCCGCCCCAGTGTCTCGGGCGAGGCTTGTACCGGACGACCTTGTTCGATCCATGCGCACCAGGTGATGCTGATGCCTGCGAGCGCTGCGAGCTCCTCGCGCCGCAAGCCGGGTGTCCGGCGGCGGCCGGCCGCAACGGCAGGTCTGGCGCGCTCGCGATGGGCGCGCACGAAATCGCCGAGAAGGCGGCGTTGGTCGGATCCGAGCATGGCGGAAATGATAATAGGATAAAACTCTATATTGTAACAGTTTAAATAGTGGGCATGCTGGGGACCGAACTTCGCAGGATACGCTCATGGCAAAATATCACGATAGCGTCGTGGAGGCCCAGTTCGGGCCACGCGCCAAGGCTTATGTCGAGAGTGTCGTTCACGCGCAGGGCGCCGATCTCGAGGCGCTCGACGCCATCGTTGCGCAGCACGGGCCCCGGCATGCGCTCGACCTCGGCACGGGCGGCGGCCATGTCTCCTACCTGATGGCGCGTCACGCGGCGCGGGTTACCGCCGCTGACCTCTCGCGCGAGATGCTGGCCGCGGTGGCAGACACGGCACGCGAAAAAGGTCTTTCCAACGTCGAGACCGTCGAGGCGCCGGCCGAGCGCCTGCCCTTCCCCGATGCTGCCTTCGACTTCCTGGCCTGCCGCTACTCGGCACATCACTGGCAGGATTTCGACGGCGGCCTGCGGCAGGCTCGCCGCGTGCTGAAGCCCGGCGCGCCGGGCGTCTTCATCGACGCCTGCTCGCCCGGGCCGGCGCTCTTCGATACCCATCTGCAGGCCGTCGAATTGCTGCGCGACACCTCGCATGTGCGCGACTACAGCGTGAGCGAATGGATGGCGGCGCTGCATCGCGTCGGTTTCGCCGTTACTTCGTCCCGAAGCTGGCAATTGCGGATGGACTTCCCGGTCTGGACGGCGCGGATGCGGACACCTGCCGACAACGTCAAGGCAATCCGGGCGCTTCAAGCGGCGGCATCCGCCGAGACGCGAGCGCATTTTGCGATCGAGCCGGACGGCTCGTTCCTGCTCGACATCACGCTGATCGAAGCCGCGGCAGCCTGACGATCATGACCGCATCCGCCGCCAAATTCGACGCCACGCGCGCCGGCGAATATGCTGAGCAGAGCCGCATCGCGCTCGCCGGCTACGACGCCTGCCATGAGCTTGCCGCCTGTCTCCTGTCGGCGGATCTCGGCGAGAGCCTGGACCGACGGATCCTGGTCGTCGGCGCGGGCGGAACGGCGCAGGAGATCCTCGTCGCCGGCAAGCTTCGGCCGAGCTGGCGCTTCCTTGCGGTCGATCCCTCCCCGCCGATGCTGGCCGGGGCCATTGCATCCGTCGAGGCCGCCGGTCTTAGCCATCTGACGACCTGGCACTCCGGCTATGTCGACGAACTGCCGGTAGACAACCGCTTCGATGCTGTGACCGTTATCGGCGTTCTCCATCATCTTCGCGGACGCGAGGCGAAGCTTGCTCTGCTGCGCGCGGTCGCGGCGCGGCTTCACCCCGGCGGTACGCTCATTCTCGCCTGCAATCGCGGCGCCTATGCCGAAAACCTGCTCTTCCTGAAGGCCTGGGGCGAGCGGTGGCGGATGGCGGGCGCTTCACCGGAAGAGGTCGAGGTGAAGCGCGGCAAGATTCTGCAAGGCGCTGATCCGCCCGGGTCGGATGCTGCGGTCGAAAGCCTTCTCGCGGAGACCGGCTTCGAGCAGCCGCGTCTCTTCTTCTCGAGCCTGTTCTGGGGCTCCTGGATCGCGAGGCGTAGCGCATGAGCGAACGAGACGAGCCAGAAGCTGTGGCGCCTATAGGGCACCACGTGGTGATGACGCGAGCCGCCATGATGGCTTTCGCCGAGGGCTGGATCGCCGCATGGAACGGACGCGACGTTGAAGCGGTACTGAGTCATTTCCGCGACGATGCCGTCTTCGTCAGTCCGGTCGCAGCCAAATATGTCGGCTCGTCTCGCATTGAGGGGAAAACCGCCCTCGCCGCCTATTGGCGTTCGGCACTTGACAAGCTGACCACGCTTGCGTTCACACTCGACCGCGCGACATGGGATCCTGTCCGACGAGAGCTCAACGTGATCTACGAGGCCGATCTGAACGGACAGCGTCGCCGGGCCTGCGAACTCATGATCTTCGACGAGCTCGGCGAGCAGATCCAGGGCGAGGCTTTCTACGGGGCGGAGCTTCCATAGTCTCCCGTCTCATCTCGTCCGGCACCCCCACCAGCAGCCGGCTTCTCGACCGGCTTCGAGCGCGAGCAGCCAGCCGGATCGAGGGCCGGCACATCTTTGCGATCGTCTCGCGGCTCAGTCCGAACAATCCCGTGTTTTGGCCCGAGCTGAACGTCTCGCAGGTCTCGTCGCCAATTTTGGACCTTGCCGCGGCGCCAGGCGCGAGAACACCATAGGCCCGGTGACGTTCGACGTTTCTGGACAACTACGTCATCCGCTGCGGTTTCGTCGACTGAGCCTGGGCCCCCTCGCTGGCTTCGATCTCACGAATGATTTGCTCTTGTTCGGCACGCAGCTGCGCGAGCGCATCGGTCTGAAGCAGCGTCGGCGACAGGCGGTCGGCCGGATGTTGCGCGAGCGATGCTGCTGCCTCGCGCGCCGCCGCCGCTTCCCGTGTCTCCTGCGCTGCTGACTTCTGCGCGCCGGCGACGATCGCCCGCTCGGCGCGGAGCTCGCGCTGGGTCGTCGGGTCGATGCCGACCGTGGCTTCCTCCCGACGCTCAGCGGCAATCGCGCGATCTGCCAATCTCGCGGCCGCAGCGGCCTCACGCTCTTCACGCTGCTGAATTCCGCTCGCCCGCTCGATGAGCCTGTCGGCATTGGCACCGGCGATCGCCTCGACTTCGGCGCGCGTCATCTGCTGGATGCCGTGTTCTGAAGCTCGCTGCAGGTCGACGCGGTTTGCGAGCGTCTCGAGATATCGCGATGAGGCCTCGCGAAATTGCTGTTTCGTCTCGCCGTCCAGCAGGTCGCTCGTTCGCGACACCGCGTCGTTCATAAGGCGCAGATCCTTTGCCATCTGCTCCGATGTCACTGCCATGGTCGAGTTCTCCTTCGTCAGCTGCTCCACGCGTTTCCCGATCGTCTGCACGATAGACCCGACCGTCTGGGCCATGAGCAGGCGCTCGAGCATGTCCTTTGCTTGCGGGTTCGCCGGCTGCTCGGCCGCAACCGTCCGCCAGGCCTGAACGCCCTCGTTCACGAGCTTCAGGTCCTGCGCCGTCACGGGCAGGCGAATTGGATTTGTCCGCGCGACCGCGATCCGCTGCCGGGCATTGTCGATGAGCCGCCGATTGGCTGGATCCGCGGCATAGGCGCGATCGCTTGCCTCTCGTGTCGGCCGCGGCCGATCCGCCGCTTCGACGATCGCCTTGTCCTTGGGGCCGTAGCTTTGCGACGACGCGCGCTCGCGCGCGGATGTCGCGACGATCTTGAGACCTTCCGCCTGCGCATGCTGGGCATAGACCTGGCGCCATTCGCTGAAGGTCTCTCGGCTCGGATGCAGCTTCTGCCCGGACTCGCTTTTGACCGCGACGACGGCGTGGACGTGGACATGGCCGTCGGCCTCCTTGTCGGTGTGGACGCCGAATATGAACTTGTGATCGGCAAAACGATCTTGCAAGAACGCGCGGGCAGCCCGCGTCAGCGCGCCAACGTCCGTCCCGGCCTTCGCCGACACGATCAGATGCATGGTATCACGCGAGGATTGCGAGCGGAGCGTGGCTCCCCATTCTCGCGCCGCGGTCCTGGTCTCGGCGACATTGGCGATCGCGCGGCCACGATCGTCGGTCGCAGGCCCTTTCTCGATCAGCTTATTCAGCCGATAGGTAACGCCGTCGCGGCCATGGCTCGTGGCGCCCGGAGCGATGGCGATTGTGTCCGGCGCCAAGCCGGTGGCTACCGTTATCCGCTCCTTCGCGCGCGCTTCCGACGCCAGATCGAGCCGCTTCCGGGTGAAACCCCTGCCCTCTTCTCCGACGCGCTCTTCCCGAACCCGGAAGCGCTCCTTGCCCGCTCCAGCCATTGCTGTGACGATGCGCGCTTCGAGCTCGCCCTTCTGCGTGACGTCGAGGCGATAAGCATACCGGTGGCCTTCGAATCCCGCCGCGATCGCCTTCTCGTAGGTTTCCCTGCCCTCGGTCGTGTCGGCGACCCCCTGCAGGGACAAGCGCACGGCGCCGACGTCGTGGCTCTCGGCCCGCTTGGCGAAGTTGGTCGACCAGGCCTTGATCTCGTCGGCGACGGCTTGGCGATCGGCGAGGATCCGCCCGTCATACGTTTCGAGCGCGACATCCTCGCGCTGAACATATTGGCCGGTCGCCGTCGCGCGGGCGACTCCACGGGCATAGGACACCACCTTGATCACGGCGGGCTGGTAGCCGGCCGCCAGCTGACGAGCCCGGCCGACCGCCTCGCCCTGCCCCGCCGCGCGCGCGCCTCCTCCGCCAGGACCGCCGCCTCCCGCGACCTGACCGGGTTTCGAGCCCGACGGTGCCGACGTCCCTCCTCCGCCTCCGCCACCGCCGGCCGAGGTCGGCAGGAGCCGCGTCCGCTCCTCATCCCGGCCGCCGGTGATCGTCGTCCCGCGGATGATCTCCTGCGCGGTCGGCGCCTTGGGGAGCGGCGCGACGCGACCGCGACGGGCGCGTAACTCGTCGTCGAGACCAAGCGATCGCCGCCGCCGCGTCTCGCCGGCATCACTGACCGCGCGACGCGCGGCCTCGACCAGCTCAACCCACCAGGCGATCTGCGCGTCCCGGTTCATCGCTGCTCCCGTCCAGAGAGCTCGGCCGGCAACGAGAGTCGGGCCTCGCGTCGCAGCTTGGACCCATAGGCGATCGTGATTTCAGTGAGCTCGTCGTTGATCGCCGAGACGATCTCGTGCAGGCCGCGCCACACCGGCTCGGTGTCTTCGATCCGGACCGCCTGGCCGCGATGGATGGCCTTGAGGACCTGCGAGAGGTTTCGGCCGACCATGCGGACCTGGCTCGCGAGCTGGACGACGGCGCGGGTATTCTCGGCCGACAGGGCAGGACCCGCCTGCACCGATGCGCGGATCAACCGGCGCACGACCTCGGCCTTGGGCAATCCGAACAGCGCGACGGCTTCCTGGAGCCGCTGCTCATCGAGCTCCGACAGCTCGGTCCGAAGCCTCGGCTTGCGTCGCGGTGCCTTCTCGGAGCGGGCCATCGGCTCTCCCCTTCCCTTCCGTTTGCAAGGCTCGGCGGCCGTTAGGCCGGAGCCAAGGCGTAGGCATCGACCCGATGACCACGAAGGCGCGTCAGCGCCCTTCGGCTGCCTTCAGCAGCCGTCCCCCGGTTTGGCCCACAAACCGGTATCTTGTCAACCAATATCTATTAAACCGTATGTAAGACTTCGCGCATGAAGAGCGCTCGCGTCTGGACAGCCGTCCCTTGAACCCGAAGGCCCGCTTGGCGCACAGCGCCCCGTTAAGACCGCAATGACGAATTACCGTAACGGCGCAACACTGCAACGCATTGCTCCGACAATAATGCACTACCGCACGAATGCGCTCCCGCCAGCACCGCATTGGCGACATCACGTACTACGGCAACTCGCTAGAACGACAATGCCGTATCAACGCATTACCTGAACACCGCATCAAGGCTTTCCGGTACTTCCGGAATGACGAATTGCAGCACAGCCATATGTATATTATAATGTATGTTGATTGCTGTTAGAGCGAGCGACGGAGGGCTTGACGGTGCCGAGTATATTCGCAGTGGCGAACCCAAAAGGCGGGAGCGGCAAGACCACGGTTGCGATCATTCTCGCTGGTGAGTTCGCGAAGCATGGCTACTCCGCCGCGATCGTCGACGCCGATCCGCAGGGCTCTTCATACCAGTGGCATGCTTCCTCCGTCGCGCGGGGGTTGAGCCCGCAGGGCGTCGATCTGGTCCGCGCCCCCGACGAATCCGCATTGGTTCAAGCCGTCGAACGCCTGGCCGGTTACGACGTTGTGGTGATCGACACGCCCGGCTATTACGGCGAGGTACTGATCCAGTCGGCGCTCCGGGCCGACCTCGTCGTGTTGCCGTGCAAGGTACATACGTTCGATGCGTCGCAGGTCGTGCGGACCCTTCGCAATCTCGAGCAGCACGCCGCCGCGGCACAGCTGCCGATGAGCCAGCATCGGGTTCTATTCAATGAATACGACAGCCTCGACCGCAACACGCGACCCCTCCGCGAGGTCGTGGCCTACCTCGACTCCGAGCACGTGCCGGTCTGCTCGACGGCGCTCTACCGGCGTGTGACCTACCGCACGATGACAAGCGGCTTCGGAACACTTTACCAGATGAGCGACAGGGACGAGTCGGTGCGCAAGGCCCGCTACAATGCCGATCAGGTCGTCCGCGAGTTGCTCGCAGCGAGCCAGGGCGCGGCGACCGGCGAGCCGGTCGCATGAGCGACGGAGCTCCCAGCGAGAAGTCTGACCGGCCTCCCCTTCCCCGCGATGCGTTCCGCGCCCAGCGCGCAGTCGCGCCGGCCTCTCAAAAACCTGTCCTTCAGCCCGTGGTCGTCACTCCTGCCTACGACGATCCCGTTACGCCGGCGCCGGCGCCAGGCAGATCGCCATCGCAAGCCGCCAATTCTATCTCATCCAAGCGAGGGGAGCGGCCACCACGAAATCGCGAGCGCAATCCGTTCGAGGCTTATGGCGAACGCGCCTCGTCGCGGCCCTACGCGCTTCGCCTTCCCGATCCAATCGACCTGGTGCTCCGCCAGCTTGCCGCCGAGCAACGCACGCAGCCGCTGCGCATTGTCGACCGCGCCCTCTATGATCTTTTCAAGCGGCTCGGTCGATTGCCGCCCGCCGACGACTCGTAGTCGCCATTGTGAAAGAGGCGTCACGAAGCACGAATCGCTGCTACGCGCTGTCGTCCGGGAAGGAAGGTCCTGCAGGTGTCTTCATCTCTGCTGGATCCTTTCCACGTTGCGCGCCGCGGAGAGCCATCAGCATAGGCCAGATAGAGAATTGGCCGGCTGCCGCACGTCGGGCGAGCGTCCTGAGGTAGCCGCCGGGATTTTTGATGCCGTTGCCGCGCTGGAGGATCAGCGCCAAGGTGACGCTCGCCGGCCCCTGCCCCATTGCAGCACAGGCCTCTTCCCACGCGCTTGGGCTGACGCCGAGAAGCGGGCGCACGATGACGGCGGCGTCCACCACGTCCCGTATCGTTCGTAGCCCGTGGCGGGCGTAGTCCACAAAATCAGGACACGTCTCGGCGACGAGCCGGACAGGGACTGCTGATGCGACATCGCGCTCGATGTCGGGCTGGAATGCATTGCCGGCGCTTTCGGCGCCGGCTTTCGGCGTCGGGTTCGTTGCTATGGACGCATTTGCGGACGGTTCGCGTATTGGCCTTGTGGGTTCGATATGACTCTCAAGAATTTCGAGGATCCGCCCCGACAGCTCGACCAGCGCCGCGGCGAGCGGCTCGAGGGCAGCGCGGCACGGCGTGCGTGGTCGGCCGTCGATCAGCCCCAGGAATTCGTGATGCAGTGCTGGCCAGTCGGCATCGACGCCCCGTTCGACACCCAGCGCGAGCATCTTTGCGATGTCGCGGCGCGCGAGCGTGACCTGCTCGCGCAGCGCATCGAGAACATGTCGCTCCTCGACAGCGCGAGCGGCGAGTTCCGCAAGGTCGTCGACAGCCGCCACGAGCGGGCTGAGATCGAACCCGAATGCCAGCTCGATGTCGCCGCCTGCTGCGCGCCGAGCGTAGCGTTTGCCATTTGGGCTATCCCGACGCTGGATAAGACCCGATTTCACAAGAGCGGCAATATGCCTACGTAAGGTCGACGCAGGGATGCCGTGGGCGCGTAGCGAGAGCTCGCGATTTGATGGAAACACGACGAGATCAGTGGACCCGAGCGTGAGCACCGTGTCCGGGTGGAAGCTCAGCAGCGCATTCAGGACGGTCAGCGCGCGGTCGGAAAGGGCAAGGGCGGCCTTCGCTTCGCATGCGTGGCGAAACGTCTTCCATTTGTGGCAGGCCTTGCCGGGTTGGCACTGCCGAACGTCGCGTTGAATCCGAAGCGCGGCCGGGGACAGCGCGCCGCATCCAAAAGGGGCGATAGGATTGAAGCCAAGCATCTGCATTCGCGTCCTCTCGTTGCGAGAGCGCGTGGCAAACAAAGACCGTGGCGTGAAAACGCTGAGTCTCTTGAACTGTCGGATCGCGCGAGCTAAGATGCCTTTGCGTTTGGAGGCCTCGCTGGCGATTGCCGTCGCCAGCCCGCTGACCCTCTTGAGAGACCCGGCTCTGCCGGGTTTTTCTTTGTCTGAACGCACTTCTCCTGGTTGAATCAGATCAGTACATTATATTGAATGTTAGTCGGCCGTCCAATATGTAGGCTGCGGCCGCATGGGTATCGTTCGGATCATGGTTCGGAGGGAAGGCTCATGGCTGAGAAGTCATGCCGACGCAAAGCAGATCACGCAGCGAAGGGATGTTTGCTCATAGGAGCGTTTCAGTCGGGGCTCGAAGCACTGCGTCTCGAAGCACAGCTAACCCGTGGAGAGTTCGCGAAAAGCCTAGGGATCCCGAGATCAAGCTACTTCCACCTGATGACGACAGCAGCGAATCCAAGCCTTAGTTACATTGAACTCATCGCGGAACGAGCGGGCGTCGACCCTCTGACCTTGTTGCGGAAGCGGACCTCGGACCGTCGGCACGGGGGCGACTCAATCGGCTCGATGAAGGGAAGCGCATATTCAAAGAATTTACGGTAGGATTGACAACGTCCAATATACTAGACTTCAGACGTAATGTATGGTGAATCGGATGCGGAGTTTTGTCCGAAAGCCCTTTCGCCATGTCGCCTGTTCGCAAGCCTCAGCCAGTCGATCATTCGGTGCTGAATGAGATGCTGGCCATCCGTCTGCAGCAGCTCGAGATCGAAAATGGCGGCATGGAAGCATTCCTGCCGAAGACCGGACTGGCACGCGGGACCTACTATACGATCGTCCGCGGCATCGGGAATCCAACTTTGCGTACGATCGAAAGGATCGCTTCGAGCCTCAACATGAGCGTGTTTGAGTTGCTCGGCTTCGATGTGTCGGACGCACGGCGCGCGCTCAAGAAGAGCGGTGTCGATTACGACGAGTTGACGTCGGCGATCAGCAAGAAAAATCGCGCCGATCGCGCCTTGGCGCGTCAGACGCGATCGCGAAAGCTTCCTTCCTGACGGCGCCGGCGATCGATGCGGCGACCAACTGCTCAAGATCGATGGAAGAGGTGGGGAGGCTTTCGCCTCCCCACTGGATCGGTCATGCGGCTGAGCGCTCAACGGCCTGGGCGAGGCGGCCAAATTCCAGGGCGATCAGGTCGACGGTGTAGATCCGCTTGCCGTCGCGCTCGTAGCTGTTCTGCCGCAGGCGGCCCCGCGCGTGGACGAGGTCGCCCTTGCTGACGTGCTCGTTCACGTAGCCCTGGATCGACTTGGTGAAGATCGTGACCTCGTTCCAGTGCTGGTCGTCGTTCCACTCGCCGCCCTTATCCTTGAAGGGATAGTTGGCGCAGACGGTGACACGGACTGTCTTGCCGACCTGCTTGATGGTCCCGACGTGGCCGATGAGGGTGAATTCGGCGATGTTGCGCATAGTCTCTCTCCATCTTGTGGGGCGGCGCCCCGTTGCGATGGCGATCCGTCATGGCCGGGAAGACGGCACAGAGCCGAAGCCCGCGAGACGCGGGCGAAGGGCGAGCGCAGCGCTGCGTCCCGTCAGGCCGTGAATTTTGGCGCCGCAGGCGCGTGCGCGAGGAATGCCGGTCGGGGCCCCGCTCGCGGGGTGATCCGGCAGGGGAAAATTCTCGGGCGTAGGGACCGCCGTGCCGGCGACGGTCATAGGAATCCAGCCATGCAACCGGAAGCGCCGCCCGACCTGGAGAGAGGAGCAATCGTCGTCGTATCGCCTGGACCACACGCCGGGCCCATCTCGCGGTACGGAAGACCGGGATGTCGATGCCTGCCCATCAAGGACCGAGGTTCAGCGAGGAAGCGCCGCACGGATCGGGGTCGACCAGGAAAATCAACCACGGCCGGATCGAGCGGCAGCGGCGAACCGCCCTGCGATGGATCCGACGGAAGGACCGCCGCGCCAACGCCGGGAGCGCAAAATCCGAGATCCGCCTAGCGGCAGCGGCCTCGCCGACGCGGAGTGCCGACGGCCGATCGAACCACTGGCGAAGCCTGCGTTCTGCCAACGTCGCCCGCGCCATCACGCGGATCGCTTCGTGCGCAGTTGCGCGTTTATCTGCGACATCAGGATTGGGCCGAGCGAGAATTCTCCGACCTTGGCCCGTTCGGTCAGACCGCGCAGATAGCCGCCGGCGGATCGGATTGCTGCGCCGCGCTGCAAAATGCACGCGACAACCACCGCGGCTTGCATTTCGCCCATGACGGCTTGCGCCTCCTCCCAGGCGCTGGGACTGATCCCGAGCATCGATCGCACAGCGGCCGCGGTCGCCAGCAGGTCGCGCCAGTTCGAAATCCCGCCTTTGGCGTAGTCGGCGATGTCCGGGCAAGCGTTCATCACCATTCCAAGCGGATAGGCCGTTTCCGCAGTTCTCGGCGTTTGGGGTTCTGGCACCGCCCTCGCCGCCCGGCTTCCTCGAAAGCCAGGTTCAAGATCAATTAAGGGGTCTGGATTTGAATTCTGTATATGGCGCTCATTTCGGGACTCATTGGCGCTCATATCATGTGTTTTGATGTGGCTTTCCAGGAGGTTGAGGACGTCGTCGGCCAATTGCGATAGCTCCTCGGCCGCCGCTTCCAGCTGGGCGCGCGTCGCGGTGCGCGGAATCCCCTCGACGATCGAGCGGAAGCCGGCGTGGACCTGGGCCCAGTCCGCAGGCCCCTGCCCTCCCCTGCGTGTCGGCACGCTCTCCTCGATGCCGGTCGCGATCATCTTGGCGATATCGCGCCGACACAGCGTGATGCGTTCCCGCGCGAGCTTAACGGCGCGCGCTTCGGCCTCCACGGCCGCCGCGAGGCTTTCGAACTCCTCGGAGCGCACCACGAGCGGCGAAAGGTCGAAGCCGAACGCCAGCTCGATCTCGCCGCTCGCGCCTTTGCGCGCGTAGCGCTTGCCGTTGGGGCTGTCGCGCCGGATGACGAGGCCCGTGTCGACGAGGACCGCGAGATGGCGTCGCAACGTTGACGCCGGCATGCCATGCGCGCGCAGTGACAGAAGCTGGTTCGAGGGGAAAACGACAAGGTCGTCTTCGCCCGTCAGCGCCGTCTCGGGATGAAAGGTGAGGAGCGCGTTCAAGACGGACAGCGCGCGTTCGGTCACACCGAGGCTCGGTCGTGCCCTGCAGATGGCCTGGAAGACCTTCCACTTGTGCACGACCTTCTCAGGCGGCCGGGATGACGCGACGATCTGTGTTGACACATGGGCGAGCGTCAGCGATCGCCGCCCAAAGGGCGTCGTTGATTGATAGGGTTCCATGTCTTTGCCTCAGCTGGGCAAAGGAAATCTGCTCGCCAAAATGACGCCGTCTCGCATGAGACACTTGACTGCGATTCGCGGAAGTGATTCTCTATCTGTCGCCAAACAAGACGAGGGCTTCCGGGACGGAGACGTTTCGGGGGCCTTTTTCTTTTGCCGCTACAGTTCCTTTCGTGTTGTCAGGGTACGCGGTTCACGCATCTGCGCGGCGCTTGAACGCCGCATAGATCTCGGGCAGCTGATCGACAAGATACGCTCCGAAGTCGGGTGCGTGACGATTGTCGATCGTGAGGCGGGTTTGATCCTTGGCGCGCTCGATGCGCGCAACCTGCTTTCCATCGTCAGATTTGACGATATGCGTCGCAGGCTTCTTGGGACGGCGAACCAGGGCCTTCAACATTCGCTCGAAGCGGGCATCGCTCGGGCCGGCCTGAAAATTTGCATCGGAAACCACGTCGCGCCATTTCGTATCGTCTTGCTTCACCAGCGACGCCAATTGCTCCCAACGCGGGCGCCCGACCTTCGGGGCCGCGCCAATAGCGATGATGAGGTCTTCGGGAAGTTCTCTGACAAGAGAAATCATCGTCGACAGATTTCCCTTTGGCACCGAGAGCGCCGACATGATTGCCGCACGTGCAATGCCACGATCCTCAAGTCTGGCCGCGAACAGCGCGCGCTCGATGAACGAGAGATCCTTGCGATCTGTATTCTCTTTGCCTTGAGCGACGACCAACTCCTCGTCGCTAAGCGGGCGCACAATCGCCTTAACAGGCCGGCCGAGGGCACGAAGCGCCGCGACCCGGCGATGTCCATATGCGGCCTGGTAGCGTCCGGGAGCGTCGATTCGCGGGCGAACGAGGATCGGAACTTGTTGCCCATCCTCGGACAGTCCAGCCTTGAACGCCTCGAACTCGTCTCCATCGCTGACATTGAGGCGATCGCGTATGAACGCGGGATCGACGAGGTTGGGATCAATCTCGACAACTTGGGCGCCCGACGCGAGTTGCGCCCGTAGCGCCCGGGCCTCGTCCGCATCGTCGGACAGGCTCTTCAGCGAGAGACCCATTGCTTTTAGCGAACCGGATGACACCGGCGGGCGCGTCGGCCGATCTTCGCTCGGGGCGGTTGGCGCGGTGATCGGCGCCATCATGGCCTTCAGTTGGTCGCGGCGCTTATTCATGTCGCCCTCCCCCAAGCCTCAAGGACAAGGCTCTCAATTTCGGCATGGACTGTATCGAGCGCCTCGATCGCTCGGTCGTAGGTGCTGCGGGTAAAATTCTCGCGGCCGATCTCGTAAAGGGTCTGCTTCGTCAGCCCGGCGTCTGCAATCGCAGTCGACTTAAGGATCGGGGTCGTAAGGACACGCTCCCCAAACAAGCTTCGCATCAGGCCGACGATTTGGCCCTGTGGCCCGTCGGAAGGCTCGTATCGCGTGATCGCGTATCGGAAGAAGTCGTAGTCAGCGTCACCCCCCGCCTTCTCGACAACGTCAAGGAGGCTGGAGGTCATGTGCAGGAACTGGGACATCGACGCGACGTCCAGCATTTGCGGATGAATGGTGACGAGGACGCTCCTCGCGGCGCAGAGCGCCGAGAGCGTGAGAAAGCCGAGCGAGGGCGGGCAGTCGAGGATTACAACGTCATACCGATCTTCTACCGAAGCCAACGCCGTAGCGATGCGGGAGAAAAACATTCGGTCGGAGCTACGGCGGCCCTCGGCGAGCACACGCGGCGTGTCGTGCTCAAATTCCTGAAGCTCCAGATTGCCGGGAACGATATCGAGACCGGCGAAGTAGGTCGTCCGGATAACGTCGCTCATCGGGCGTTGCTGGTCGTCGTAGCGGATCGCGCCGTAAAGGGTGTCGTTCTCTTGTAGGTCAAATTCCGGCTGCAATCCGAAAAGCGCCGACAACGAAGCCTGGGGGTCAAGGTCGATGGCGAGAGTACGGAACCCACGCATTGCGAAGTACTGCGCGACATGTGCGGCAGTGGTTGTTTTGCCGGACCCGCCCTTGAAGTTGGTTACAGCAATCACCTGGAGATGATCGCCCTTGCGACGTGTCGGCAGATATGTCGGCTTCGAGCGGGCGAGCGTTCGCCGGACCTCGTGAATCTGTTCGAGCGTAAACAAGCGGCGCCCGCGCGCATTCTTTTCAGTTTCCGGAACGTCACCGGAGATCGACAATTGACGAATGTATGCGTCGGTGACGCCAACCAGCTTGGCGGCTTCACCCGACGTGAATTTGCGCAGCTCCTTTTCAGCCGCTGGAGGGAAGGCGCGGGTTCGCAGCTCCTTCAGCTGCGCACTGAGCAAGTCGGCGTCCGACTCGATCAACCGAGTCAACGAGCGCACCTTTTTTCCGGTGCGATGACTGGGGTCAATTTGTGTTAGCTCTGTCATCTACGCTCGATGCCGCTATTTCTCGTGTCGAGCGTAAATTCTCTTGTTCGTCCGAGTCGGTCAAGCGATTTAGAGTTAACGCGCATTAACCAATGTGGCGGGATGGTCCGATCGCCGCTAAAGCATACGCGAGTCGCATTGCATCGGCTGGAGCCGCTGTGCGGTCGTGCGCGCCGCCACTCAATTTCGAAGACCGACCTGAAGAGTTCTCACCTGAGAACTTTCCCGTTAGACGATCGATAGGCGGGATAGCCGAAAGCTGTTAGCGTGTTTCGGACTGCGCGGCGAATGGTGACGCGCCGAGAGCGGGCCTTTGCAGCAACCTTGGGCAAGGAGGGTACCGCTGAAGTTCTCAGCTGAGAACTTTCCCTTCGTAGCCACGTCCATCGACTTCAGCACGAACCGATCGACCAGGACGAGGCGCCCCTTTACCGCAGGTTCGCGCGATTTCGCACTGTGAGCGGTCCTCGCACTAGATCCCAAGACGGGCCGCCCTGCCCTGCGCGCGCTCTGCCTCGTTGTAATAGCTCGCAGCCTGCTGCACAGACCGATGCTGCGACTGCTGCATTGCCTCGGGCAAGCCAATGCCCTGGCGCGCCGCTTCGGTGAGGTACCCTGCCCGCAATCCATGCGCAGCGAACTCTTTGGGGTCGAGCTCAGCCATCGTGCAGCGCCGCTTGACGATCAGATTGATCGATTGGGGGGTCAGCGCGCGCTCCTCGAGCGCCTCCCAACGGTCGATCGCGCGGAAGATCGCGCCTTTCCGGATATCAGCTCGATCGAGCCACTCCCGCAAGGCCTCGACCGGCGGGCCGACCAGGAACACCCTCCCCTCGTCATCGGCGTCGCCGGTTTTCGTGCGACCGAGCTGGATCGAGATGCACGGCAGCGTCGGCGAATTCGGATCGAGCGGATCAAGCGGAACGCCGGGTTTGTCGCTCAGCTGATCGACCCGCAGCCGCGCCACCTCGCTGCGCCGCCGCCCGCCGGAGGCGAAGGCCAGCAGCAGGATGGCGAGGTCGCGCGTGTCGGCCAGCCGATCCGTCGTGCAGGTCGCCGTCAGCCGGTCGAGGACGTCGCGCGTCACGGCGCGCTTGCTCTTGCGGCGCCGCGGCCGCGGCGAAGCGCGCACCGCCAGTCGCACAGCCGAGCGCAGGCTGGGCGCGGTGAGCGGACTTTCGATCCCCTTCCAGCGATGCAGCGTCCCCCAGCTTGCAAGGCGCCGCTTCACCGTATTCGGTGCATGCGGCCCCTCGCTTCGCAACAGGCCTTCGGCGTGCAGTTCGGCTGCGACGTTGGCCGGCATGCCGTGGCGCGGATCGCCCGCGCGCTTTTCCGGGTCCCACAGATGATGCGCGACGAACTTCAACGCGAGCGCCTCCGTCGCGGGCCACGCCAGCGGCTCGCCGGTGGCCGCGAGCGCCCAGGCTTCGAGATAGGCAAGATCCGACGTGAGCGCGCGAAGGCTGTTCTCGCCCATGCCTTCCTTGGCGAGATGCTTCAGCGTCGCGACGTCGTCGTCGGTGAGCAGCTGCGCCAGCCGATCGCGCCGGTCCATCGGCAGGATGGCCGACAGCGTGTCGAGCTCGAGGGCGCGTTGCGATTCGGCGTCGAGGGATCGGCGTTTGACGATATCGTCCATGGTGACCTCAGAAGCCGTAGGTCTGTTCGGCCCAGCACAAAAGCACGGCGGCGTCCGGATCGGGCAAGCGCACCCGCTGGGCCTTGAGGGCGTCCGCGATCGCGAGACCGACATCGGCCTCCACCCAGTGGCCGTGCGTCATGAGAAAGAACCAGCCGAAGGGCAGGGCGATCTCACGATCGATCGCCTCGATGCGATCCATCAATTGATGAACGGTCGTCTCAGGCGTCATGAGCAAGCGGTCACTCGGCATCTTCAATGGGCGAGGAATGAAGCCGACCTCGCGCTCGCCTTTGTGGGTGTAATCGCGAGCGTCGAGCGCCCAGTGCGTGAAGACGCGCTGGGCGCCCGCGCTTGAGGCTTCCCAGTCCCGGAAGAACCTCACCTCGCGCGGCACAAACTCGAAATAGTCCGGCACCAGCTCAAGAAACGGGGTTTCGCGCGTCACGCCGTGCGGTCCGGTCTCCCGGACGACGCGCCGCTCCATCTCGGGACGCTTGGCCTCGCGCTTTTCGCGCTCCACGCGGTCGCAGCGGTCAAGGAAACTGCGGACGTGGACGAAGGCCCCGCCGGCGCGGTCGAGCAGGCGGTAGACGGGGCCGACGAGGCGAGCCGAGTCGGGCAGCGGCTTATCTCGAGGCCAGCCGGGATCGAGCAGTTCCTCCTCGCCCCATGGGCGGTAGTCCGGGTTGACGATGGGACCGGCGCGCCACTCGATCTCGCGGCCGAGTGCGATCTGGATGTAGTCGGCGGCTGCGGGGCCTGTCGGTGCGAAGACGAAGGCGCTGGTGCCGCGCCACTCGGTGATCTGCAGGTCGGTTTCCCTGAGGCGCGTCCAGACCGCCTTGACGTCGCCGCCGTCTTTGGCGAGCTCGGCCGTCATCCACGGTCGGAGTTCGCCGATCCACATCCCGTCTGGTCGGATGACTGACCGGGTGTCGCGCCAATATTCGTCGTCGACATGGGCGAGGCTGAAGTCGAAACCCGGAAAGGCGGCGGAGAGCGCGGGGACAAGGGCCGCATCGGCCGAGGTCGGGTCGAGCTCGGCCAAGGCGACCTGCACGGAGGCTGCGTCGGGCAGGCGGACCGCGGAACGGGTCATGGCGTAGCCTCTTGCGGGATTAACGGGATTTCCGTATATTCCGGAACAAAGGAGAACCGATCATGGCTTCCACCGTGACTGCCGCCGAGGTCTCCAAGAATTTCGGCGCCTATCAGGACGCCGCCGTGCGCGAGCCGGTGGTGATCACCAAGAACGGCCGCCCGCGCACCGTGCTGATGGCCTACGAGGACTTCGTCCGCCTGTCGAAGCGCGACCGCCGCGTCCAGCGCACCATCGACCTGAGCGAGGCCGAGATCGCCGCAGTCGAGGCCGCCGAGATGACGCCGGATCCCGACCAGGTCGGCACCGCAGCGAAGCAAACGGCCGGCTGAGGCGTGCTGCCAACAGAGATCAGGCTCGGCTGGGTTTTCCGCTACGCCTATTTGTGGGACTGGCAGCACCGCGAGGGCCGAGAGGAGGGCGACAAGGACCGGCCCTGCCTGGTGCTGGCGATCGTCATGACGACGGAGGAGGGCGCGCCGATCGTGCGCGTCCTGCCGATCACGCACACGCCGCCGGCGAACCCGGCCGATGCGATCGAGATCCCGGCAGAGGTCAAGAGCCGCCTGCGGCTCGACGACGAGCGCTCCTGGATCGTGCTGACCGAAAGCAACCGCTTCACCTGGCCGGGGCCGGACCTGCGCAACATCGATACGGATAGCGGCTACTACGGCGCTCTGACGCCGGGCCTTTTCGCCGAGGTCAAGCGCCGCTTCGTGGCGATCGCGCGTGGCGAGGTCACAACCAGCGCGCCGCACCGAAGCGTGCCGCGGACCGAGTGATGGCCGCCGCCGGCGGCCGAGGGCTTCCGGAAGAGGGGAGGGGGCTGGCAGCGGTGGCGTCCTCTCGTCGATCTGAGCGCCGGGTGGCGTGATTTTCCGGGCTGAGGACCGCCAGAATCGCTGATTTGCGTACGGGTGTCCAACACTATCGATAAGGGTTAGTTATCGATAGTGAGAAGCATGCGCCAGAAGGCATCGCTATGACGGAAGCCAACGCCGTGATAGCTTCCGTTTCACCGATTCACGTTAAGGTTATCAAGACCTTGCCCTCCGCCTACCAGATCCCGGATCCGCTACCTTGGAGCCAGATCGCCGGCCCGCTCGCGGCGGCCGAAGACGCGCTGGCCCGCCTCGACGAGCGGCTGGCCAGGAGCCCGGTCCGCGACGGCTGGATCGCCCGGACCCACTTCTCAGACGCCGCTGCCGCCCTGTGGCTGGAAGGCGAGCTCGTCCATCTCGACGATCTCGTCCTCCACGACGCCGGCATGGACGTCCGCGCCCCGACCCACGAGCTCACGCGCGCCCACGCCGTTCTGCGAACGCGACGGCGCATCGCCGACGCCAAGCCCGACTGGGCGCTGTCGGTGGCCGGCCTGGCCGGGCTGCGGGGCAGGGGAGAGCAGGGCGACCGGGAGGAGGAACGCGGCAACCGGAATGAGGAAGAGGATGAGGTGCGCGATCGCGAAGACGAAGACAGTGAGGCGGATGCGCCCGAGCGGTTTCGCGTGGCCCCAGCCGACGACCGGATGGCCGACATCTTCGCGGCCGTCGACGCCGCGATCGCCCAAGCCGACCGCACGCTGGCCGGCGAGACAACCGATCGGCGCCCGAAGCGACCCGAGCGAGACCCGCTGGTCTACGATCTCGACTGGGACGAAGATGAACGTCTCGACGCATGGCGAGCGGTCGTGGACCAGACACGCAACCTGCCGCCGGCGCTGGCGACGGCGATCGCCGCCGACGCGTGGCACGCGCTGGAACCGCTACAGCACGCGCCATGGCTCGGCCGGCTGCTCGCCGCCGCGCTGCTGCGGGCGCGGGGAAAGGCGCGCTCGCACCTGCCTTGCCTCCATGACGGCCTCAAAGCGATCCCGCGCGAGCGGCGGCGGCCACGCGACGCGGCCTCCCGCCTCGCCGTTCAGTTGGAGGCGATCGCGGCCGCGGCCGAGGCCGGTCTCAAGGATCACGACCGTTGGCAGACTGCCCGCACCCTGCTGGCCCGCAAGCTCGCCGGCCGCCGCTCCACCTCCCGGCTGCCGGCGCTGATCGACTATGTGTTGGCCCGGCCGATCGTCTCGGCCGGCATGATCGCGCAGGAGCTGAGGATCACGCCACGCGCCGCCCAGGACCTGGTCGG
Source organism: Hyphomicrobiales bacterium (assembly GCA_003963455.1). Classification (GTDB taxonomy): domain Bacteria; phylum Pseudomonadota; class Alphaproteobacteria; order Rhizobiales; family Rhizobiaceae; genus Mesorhizobium. The sequence continues at coordinate 88,607 of RXJA01000108.1, read as the reverse complement.
GGAGCTCGGTCTGCGGGAGGCGACCGGCAGAGACAGGTATCGGGCGTGGGGGGTGCTTTAGATGTCGCCCGACGATGGTGATTTGCGTTGTTTAAATCGGGCAGTAACCCCATCGTGAAACGCTGCATTTGCGGTTATGATTCGCCCAACAGGAGAAAGTAAAGCAGAGCCATGGCCCGCGGGGAGTTGATGAAAAAATTGCTGGCCAGCTACGGTCGGGACGATGAGTTCCGGGCCGTAGCGGAGCAAATCATCGGCGAAGAGGAAAAGAAGAACAACCGCGTGCTGGCGCGCAGCCTGCGCAAGACCCTTGAGGCCGGCCCAAGCCGGCCGAGCGGTCCGAAGGCGCTTGCGCCCCTGCTTCCGTTCCCCGAAGCAGCCGCCGACTTCATCGAGCGGATTGAACCGCAGCACACGCACAATGATATCGTGCTCGGGGCGACGAACGTGCGGGTGCTGCTCGGCCTCGTCAAAGAGTTTCGCCGCGCCGACGAGATCCGGCGTCACGGCCTCAAGGTCCGATCCAAGCTTCTGTTCTGCGGCCCGCCGGGATGCGGCAAGACGCTGTGCGCGGAGATTTTTGCAGCCGAGCTCGGTCTGCCGCTGTTCCTCGTCAAGCTCGATAGGCTGATCTCGTCCTACCTGGGCGAGACGGCTGGCAATGTCCGCAAGATTTTCGAGTTCGCCCGGAAACAGCCCTGCGTGCTGTTCTTTGACGAGTTCGACGCGCTGGCGCGCTCGCGCGATGACTCGAGCGAGCACAATGAGCTGCGCCGTGTCGTCAACAGCCTTCTGTTGTTCATCGATCATATTCAGCCGAAGGGCTTTCTGATCGCCGCGACCAACCTTGATCAATCCCTCGATCCGGCGGTTTGGCGGCGCTTCGACGAGGTCGTCTGGTTCGACAAGCCGGATCGCGCGATGATCGCCCGCTTCCTGCGGCTCAAGTTCAAGAACATCGCGACCGCGTTCGATCCGCTGCAGCATGCGGCCGCGCTGGAGGGCTATTCCTACGCCGAGATCGAGCGCGTCTGCACCCAGGCGGTCAAGACGATGATCATCGATCGCCGTAAGCAGGTGCAGGCCCGCGACTTCAATCGCGCCTTGGAGGACGAGGCGCGCCGCCGGGCAGGACAGTCTCGCCTCGCGTCGCCGAGCTAGGCGCGCCGTGGCCCGATACGATCACCTCGAACTCGTCCGGCTTCCCGAGCAATTCGAGCGGCGCAAGCACGGCGGCGGCGGACCGCCGCCACCGCGCGATCGCGGCCAACACACGACGAAGCTGCGCGAGGAGCTCGACACCGCGACCCAGGAACAAAGACGCCGGCGCAAGCCCGAATTTGTCGACCCGTCTCTGATCCTGCGCGTGCAGATGACGGGCGCCCTGCTCGAGGAGGAGTGGGAACGGCTCGGGCTCACGGTTTTGTCCAGCGACGCGGACCGCACGCTCGTGCTGTTCGCATCGAGTGAAGACATGCGGGATTTCCGCGCGCGGCTTGACGCCTATCAGGGCGGCCCGCCCCCTGGCCAGAAGCACGCCCCCTACGTCAACTTCGTCTCCGGGATCGAAAGCATTGGATCGGTCGAGCCGCGTGATCGGATCGGACCACGCTTGCGGGAAGAAGGTTTCGCTGATGTCGAGGATTTCGTCGCGCAGACATCCTATCTGGTGGACATCGAGCTTTGGGATCTGGGCGAACGTCGCCTCCGCGAGCGCAAGCTTGAGGATGTCATCCGCTACGTCGAGGCACGAGGTGGCGATGTCTTTGATCGCTATGTCGGCCCCTCGATCAGCATGTTTCGCGCGCGTCTGACGGGCGAGCTGCTGCGCACGTTGCTGACGGTCGAGGAAATCGCGGCGATCGATTTGCCGCCAGCCCCGGACGTGACCACGGCAGAGGCGCTCGACATGGTCATGGCGGATGCGCCGCCATTGAATGCCGTGGCCGATGACGCACCGCTGATCGGCATCATCGACAGCGGCGTCAACGATCACCCATTCCTGGCGGATATTCTTGTCGGTTCGATCGGCGTACCGGCCGATCTCGGCACCGCGGACGTCTGGGGTCATGGCACTCGCGTGGCCGGTGTGGCCGTGTTCGGCGATCTTCGTGCGCAACTCGACGCCGGCGCATTGCAACGCGGCGCGCGGCTTTGTGCGGCGAAAGTGGTGAACGACCAAGGTGGCTTTGACGACAGGCGCCTCGTGCCCTCGCAGATGCGCGAGGCGATCGCGACCCTGTACCAGCGCTTTGGCTGTCGGGTCTTCGTGATCGCGCTTGCCGACCGCCGGCGCGTCTTCGACGGCGGCAAGGTCGGCACATGGGCCGCCACGCTCGACGAATTGGCGCGCGAGCTCGACGTCGTCATCGTCGTCTCGTCCGGAAATCGCAGCCCGCGCGGCGGCAATCGTCTCGAACAGGCCGTGACCGAATATCCGCGCTATCTTCTCGAGGATGCCAACCGGCTGTTCGAGCCGGCCGGCGCCTTGAACGTCATCACCGTCGGCGCACTCGCGCACGGTGAGGGTCTCGATCCCGATCGCGCCGACGACGTCCGCGTCCGCGCCATCACACGCCTGCATGAGCCGGCGCCGTTCTCGAGGATCGGGCCGGGACCAGGCGGGGCAACCAAACCCGACGTCGTTGAGATTGGCGGCACGCTGATTTTCGATGCCGTCGTCGCGCGGCTGCGGGGAGGGGAGGACGTCGGCAGCGCCGGTGTTCTGACGCTGCATCACAGCTATCTCGATCAGCTCTTCACGGCGGGATCAGGCACGTCCTATGCCGCGCCGCGCGTTGCCTTCAGCGCCGCGCAGATCATGACGCGCTTCCCGCAGGCCTCAGCTAATCTCGTGCGGGCGCTGATTGTGGGATCTGCGGAAATCCCGCCGCCCGCCAGCGAGCGGCTTCAACTGCTTGGTGCAGATGCGACGCGGGCGATTGTCGGTCACGGTCTGGTGGATCTCGAACGCGCCGCATTCTCGGACAACGCGCGCGTCACGCTTTACGCCGAGGATGAGATCGCCCTCGATCATTTTGCCGTCTATCGGATTCCGATCCCGGAAGCGTTTCAGGCTGGGGGAAACGGTGAGCGCTGCATTCGCGTGACGCTGGCATTCGATCCACCGGTGCGTCACACCCGAAATGATTATGCAGGCGTTGGCATGAGCTTTCGGTTGGTTCGCGGATGCCAGCCTGACTTGATCTTCGATCATTATCGCAAGCGTGACAAGGACGACGGTCCGTTCCCTGAACTTGCACCGCGATACAATTGCAATCTCGTTCCCGGACCGCAATTGCGCGAGAAAGGCACCGTTCAGTGTGCAACTGTCACGTTCAAACGCGGTGTCGAAGAATACGGCGACAGCTACTATCTCGTCGTGCGCTGCGAAAGCGGCTGGGCGACCCATGTCGATCGGCAGCAATTCGCAATCGTGGTCGAGCTTCTGCAAAAGGCAGACGTCCAACTCTATGAAAGAGTGCGCCAGCGGATTCGCGTCCAAGCTTAGCACCGACACGCCGACCTTTGAATACAGTCGATCGAGGTGGGCGACAGGCGTCGGAGCTATCGTTCCTGCATAATCGCCAAGGGAACGTTGAACTCGCAATTCAAGCCATCTGGCTCAAATCTGAGCCGAGCTTCACCTGACAATTGACCGGGGAGCGCCTCTTCGATCATAGTTCGATCGACCAGAACGACTTGTTCAAAGTCCTGACTATCGTTTCGGTTGTCGGCGTGCCGCCGACGCTATTGGCGGGTATTTGGGGGATGAACTTTTAGAACATGCCGGAGTTGAGCTCGACATGGGGATACCCTTTGTCCTGGCTTGCCATCGTGCTTAGCCCCATTCTGCCCCTCATCTGGTTCAAGCGCCGTGGCTGGTTTTAGTCGCTGCGTGCTCGAACGATCGAAAGATATGAGGCGAGCCGCGCTATGTCAGCGATCCAGCTTTCCGCCACGCCGAAAGGCAATGGCTATCAGGCGACCGTGACATTTCCGGATGGCGTCTCGATGAACTCGGCGGAGACTTATCCGACGATCGCCGGAGCGATTGCCGCCGCGGCGCGAAAGCTGTTGGACATGACGGACCGCTTAGAAGCGCTGGAGCGGGAGGCGACCGGGAGAGACAGATATCGGGCGTGGGGGGTCCTTTAGTATGCCGACCATACGCCAGCCGACACCAGCGCCGATGCCCGTCGCTATCCCACCCGCCATGATCAAGGAGCTTCGCCACCTGCTGGCGTCGGCGATCTCTGACGCCAAAGCCTATGACGTACCGGGCTTGTGCCGTCGGTTGAATCTGGCGGACGGCGAGGAACAGGAGGCGTTCGCCAGCAAATACAAATATGCCCAGAAGCGGCTTGCGGATGTATCGGCCGAACAGGTCGTCGTCTCCGCTCGCGAGCTTGCCGCTGAAGAGCAGCGCTTCGAGCTCAGTGAGCAATTGGCCAAGATTGACGAGCTAAACGGCCCGGCGGTCACCACGCTCACGCGTCGACGTCTGATCGCGCTGTTCGAAGGCCGCCCGCTGGCGCGCGAGATCGAGGACATCGAGCTTATTCGCGGCCTTTGGCCGATCGGTTCTCTTCGCGCACCTCATCCCAGCGATGAGGCAACGCTCGAGGACTATCTCCATCGCCATACTATCCGCAACGACGACCTGACCCAGCGCGATGTGCTGGAGACGCTCGGGCTGCTAACGTGCTCACGCGCGCAGCTATTTAAATTCCTTGCCGCCGTCACGGCGCCAGATGCGTTCTCGGGGAGCGAGCAAATCGAGCTGGCCGAGAAGATCGACGGCCTACTGCGGCACGACGGCTATACGTTAGCCTTGGCGGGACGAATTTCTGGAAGTCCATTTTACGCCGTGAGAGTCGCACCAACCGGATCGCCAGCAGATGCCAGCATCTCCGCGACGCTGGCCGCCTTTGACCCGACGCAGGTGCACGCGCGTTGGACCATGGCCATGGAGCGGCGCGGCTCGGAACCGGCAGGCGCAATTACATTGGCCCGCACCCTGCTCGAAGACGTCTGCAAATGGATCCTCGAGGAGGCGGGTGAGACCTGGCAAGAAGCTGACGATCTGCCGGCCCTCTACCGCAAGCTCTCCAAAGTCCTGAAGCTCGCGCCCGACGACCATACGGAGCAGGTCTTCAAGCAGATTCTCGGAAGCTGCCAGTCTGTTGTCGAATCCTTGGGCGCCCTGCGCAACAAGCTCAGTGATGCGCACAGCCCTGGGCCGAAGCGCGCGCGCCCACAGCCAAGGCACGCGGAGCTGGCAGTCAATCTCGCTGGCGCGATGGCCACCTTTCTGGTCGCGACCTGGGAGGCGCGCAAAGAGGCGCGTGGCGGATCGTCATCGGAGGCTGCGCACGGCATAGGCCGGAAACCGCGGGGATGATGACAACGGCGGTCACAAGCGCAACGAACCTGCCGATGTCAGTCGACCTATCGATGGCGGAGGGCCGCTAGCGCGGTTTGCGGAACCGACCTGAGTGCCGAAGAATACTATGAGCACAACGGACTATGCGGCTATCACGCGCATATCGCGTCGAAGGACGACGCAACCCGGGATTAGAATGTCAACTCGGGAATCCTTGAGTGGTCTGGTTTCTGGCTCCGGCAACGTGGCGCCCTTCCTCCGACAGGCTCGCCGTGGCCGTCAGTCGCTCCTGAAAGACGTCCTGCAATAGGGTCAGAAAGGCACGCACGGCAGGGTTCGCGCGGCGGCTTTCGGGCCATACTGCAGTAATATTGTGCCGCTCTACCGCAAAGGCGGAAAGCACTGGGACGAGGTCGCCGCGCGTGACGTAAGGCGCCGCAATGAAGGAGGCGCTGATCCCGATGCCGCCACCGGCCGCGAGCGTCACGAGTACCGCATCGCTTACGTCGACGACGATGCTCGCGGTGGGTACCAGCTCGATCTCGTGACCGGCAATCTGAAAGGGCCAGCGAAAGCTTTGACCTGTGCTCTGATAACGAAGGTTGACGAGGTCGTGCCCCGCCAGATCGTCGGGGTGCAGCGGCGCGCCGCGCGCCGCAAGGTAAGCGGGTGACGCAAAGCAGCAGAGTCGATAAGGGGCAAGGCTCCGCGACAACAGGCGCGAATCCGCCAGATCGCCAATGCGTATTGCGACGTCGATGCCTTCCTCGATGATGTCCACCATCCGGTCAGTCAGTCTGAGATCGACCGTCACTTTGGGATGACTCTTTCGGAACGCAGGCAGAGCGGGCGCGATCACATGCAGTCCGATCGGCAGCGACGCCGCCACCCGCAAGTTGCCCGACGGCTCTGAGCGCGCGCTCATCGCCGCCTGCTCGATCGCTTCCGCCTCGCGCAGCAGACGCAGCGCGCGCTCGTGAAGATCGCGACCCTCTGGCGTGAGTGTCAGCGACCGGGTCGTGCGGGTGAAGAGTGGAACCCCCAGATGCCGCTCAAGGCGCTGGATGCTCTTGCTGACGGCTGAGGGTGAGACCGATAAGGAGCGAGCAGCGGCTGTGAAGCTACCCATCGAGCCAGCACGCGCAAACGCGATCAGGCCGGTCAACCGCTCCAAAAGCATTTGTTCCTTCATGGCACTATTGAAGCGCCATTGGAGCAGATTATCAATGCCGGGACCGGTGTTATATCGGTGTCTGAGCACCGAACGGCGAAAGGAGATCATGATGAGCGATACAATGAAGGCGATCCGGCAGCACGCGTTCGGCGGTCCCGAGGTGCTGGTCTATGAGGATGCCCCGAAGCCTGAGGTGAAGCCAGGCGAAGTGCTGGTCCGGGTTCACGCCGTCGGCCTCAATCCACCCGACTGGTATCTGCGTGAGGGCTATAAGATGCTTCCGCCCGAATGGCAGCCGCGGGTGTCGTTCCCGCTCATCCTCGGGACCGACATCTCCGGCGTCGTCGAGGCCGTGGCCGGCGATGTCGAAGGTTTCTCCGTGGGTGACGAGGTCTATTCGATGGTCCGATTTCCCTCGGGCCTCGCTGGCGACAGCAGGGCTTACGCCGAGTATGTCAGCGTGCCGGCTTCCGAAGTCGCGATCAAGCCGGCCGGGATCGACCATGCGCACGCCGCGGGGGCGCCAATGTCGCTGCTCACCGCGTGGCAGTTTCTGGTCGATCTGGGGCACGACGTGCCCAACCCGTTACAACCCTATCCGCATGTGCCGGTACCGTTGGAAGGCAAGACCGTTCTCGTCAATGGAGCGGCTGGCGGCGTCGGACATTTCGCGGTGCAGATCGCCAAGCTGAAAGGCGCCCATGTCATCGCCGTGGCGTCGGGCAAGCACGAGGCGCTTCTGCGCGATCTCGGCGCCGACGCGTTCATCGACTACACCAAGACGCCTCCCGAGGACGTGGCGCATGACGTCGATCTTGTGGTCGACGCCGTGGGCGGACCCGGCACCGGACGGTTTTTGCGCACGCTGAAGCCGGGCGGCGCACTGTTTCCTGTCTTTCCTCTTGGGTTCACCGGCGCGGAGGATGCGAAAAAGCTGGGCGTCACGGTCTCGGCGACTCAGGTCCGGTCGAGTGGCGCGCAGCTGGCGGAGATTGGAAGCTTGCTTGCTGCAGGCACGATCCGGGTCGTCCTCGACAGCACCTATGCCCTTGCCGACGCGCGGCTTGCGCACGAGCGAGCTGCCAAGGGGCACATTCAAGGCAAGATCGTCCTGGCGGTAAAATGACGTCAATCCCAAAGCCGCGCCTTGGGACGGCGCCTGGTTCGAGATGGTCGGCGCTTTGATGAGCGAAGCGGCAAGGCCGTCCGGGCTGCCGGCGGGGCTGAGTGTGTCGTTTGTCGAGCCCATTCGGACGGCGGCTCGCCGTCGGAGGTGTAGTTTACGGCATCCGCTCCGACGTCATCGATCCGGCTGCTTGAACGTAAACATCGTTCAAAAAATCTCGGTTTGCTCTCTTGAACTGAGTTTTTGGTTCTCCCAAATCCTTCTGCGTCGGGGCTTCGGCCCGACCAATAGGCGTCGCAGAGACGCTGTGACGCTGCTTGTAATCCATGTTGCTTTACGGAGGATATGGCTATGAGAAGCTTCGATTATAGGCCCCTTTACCGCTCGACGGTGGGCTTCGATCGCCTTCTCGACATGCTCGATACCAGCGTGCGCTCAGACTGGCCGCCTTACAACATCGAGAAGAAGAGCGACAACGACTACCGCATCACCATGGCGATCGCCGGCTTCAGCCCGGATGAGGTGGAGCTCACCCAGGACGGTCCTGAGCTCATCGTGACGGGACAGAAAAGGCCGAGCCAGGAGAATAGGCAGATTCTTCACCAAGGGTTGGCGATCGGCGATTTCAAACAGGCGTTCAAGCTTGCCGACCACGTCAAGGTCGCCAATGCTACGTTGGAGAATGGCCTGCTGTCGGTCGATCTGGTGCGGGAGATTCCCGAGGAGTTGAAGCCTCGCCGGATCGCCATCGGTTCGACGCGCAACGCCCCATCGGCGGGAGACAACGGCAAGACGAAGCAGATCAGCCAAAATACGGAGCCGCAGCGCAAAGCTGCCTGAGCCCGTCGACCAAACCTAAACCCTGCGATTTGCCTCCCGATCTATCCGGGTGTCACGAATTGCGGAGAAACGGAGATGACTGAATATAGCAGCTTTTCAAACATTGATCGCCATAAAGCACGCCGCAGCGCTGGACATCCGATATTCCAGCAGCCTGATGACGTTATAAATGATCCGGAGATGAGCCGTGCTGAGAAGCGGGCCCTGTTAGCCTCCTGGGCGTCTGACGCCCGCGCAGTTCCGGGCTCTCCATCGCTGCGTCAGCTAGAGGATGGCTCTATTGTCGAGGTGGACGAGATTCTGCGCGCTTTGAAGGCGCTGGACACATTCGACAGCCTCACGCTTTCGACGAACCCATCCTTTGGGCTGAGGCATGTGCCGCCGGAGCGGCGGCGCCGCTCCGCGCTGAGAAAATGGTCTCGCATCGTATCCCGCCGCCGGCGCGATGACGACGACGATCCGCCGCCTTGTCCCGCTCTGGCCACCATACCGCCAAGAATCGGCGGGGGTGGAGCTTTTGTTCATCCCGAACCTGCGCTGGCATGAGCCAGCGCAGTGGCGATTTTGACCAACCTACCGGCCGCCTAAGCCACGGGCCGCATCCGTCGGTGTCTTGCCGATTCAACGCTGGCCATCGTCGCTGACAGGGGTGTCTGGGAAGGCCCCGCCTCACGGCGGGACCTTCTGCGTGGCGTCTCAGTCGCGGTTCGGACGAGAGTGGATGAACGAATGGCTGTCCGGCATTCCACCTCGATCAACGTAGCCCTTCTCGGGCCGCGGGCATCGCGACCCCGATGGGTGCGTACTTGATCGACGATCGCGCCGTAAGGCCGCCGAAAAGGGGCATCGGCTTGATCTTGGCTTAAATCCTCTCGCGAGAGGATCGTCACCGAACCCGGCGGAGACCGCCTGCGGGCTCCGTGAGCGAAGCGAATAGAGCCGTCCGCCGCAGGCGGCTCGCCAAAATCTTGATCGCCCAAGCCAAGCGCAAGGGCGAATGCGTCCAGGGTGTGACCGGCATGATCGACATTCCAGCAAGGATCCGAGACTAGAGGAAATCGCCGGCTTCGATCGATCAAGGGAGGAGTTTCATAAAGACCGAGATGATGCTGGCCGCGGGAATGCTGCTGGTTGCGGCGACGACGCTCGCCTCGGATCGACCCTTTCAGGCCAGTCCGACACAACGGCCGCTGCCCGCCTCCTATCCCGACAGCCTTGCGGCGACGTTCTCGATATGCGGCGAAGGGCGGCGCGCGACCTGCGTCGTCGACGGCGACACCTTCTGGCATCTGCGGGTCAAGCATAGCGGATATCGATGTTCCCGAACTGAGTCCGCCGCACTGCGAGACAGAGCGGATGAAGGGAGAGGCGGCCAGACGCAGACTCCTCGATTTACTCAATGCCGGTGCGTTCTCTCTCGTCGCCGCAGACCGGGACGAAGACCGTTTCGGCCGCAAGCTGCGCGTGGTAAGGCGGGCCGGCCACTCGCTTGGCGCGACATTGATCGCCGAAGGCCTCGCTCGCCCTTGGGGCGGCCCGCGTCGAAACTGGTGTGACTGACTGATCAGGCTGATGAATCGGTCAGCGCAGATTGATTCATGAAAGGCGTTGGACGCCGCTTCTAAAGGAAGCGAGACTCACGTCATGGCCAACGAGGTTCCTGAACAGCTCCATCTGCATCGCGTCGAGCCGGCCCGAAACATGCGGCGCTTCTACGCGCTCGCGCTTCAACCGACGCTGTTCGGCGGCGCGTCGGTCATCCGGAACTGGGGGCGCATCGGAACCAACGGCCAGTCGATGATGGAGACCTTCGACCAGCCCGAGGAAGCCTCCGTCGCTCTAGGCCGGCTTGAGCGTGCAAAAAGGCGGCGTGGCTATCGCGATGTTGGCGCTGCAGATCGCAACTAGCGGCTGCCAAGCGCGACACGAGCATGGCGAAGGCCCCGCCTCACGGCGGGGCCCGCTCGTCGCCCGGGTCAGTCGCGGTTCGGCCGAGACCAGATCAGCTGCAGGCCTTCCTCGCCTTCGACCTCGACCAGGGTCGCGTAGATCGGAGCGGGGAAGCTCGGATCGTCGAGCTTGACCGAGAGGTAGTCGCGGTCCGTCTGGTCGGAGTGCTTCTGCCAAGCGGCGCCGAGCTCGGCATTCGCTGCGGCGAAGATGCGGAAGTGCGGGCCCTTGTCGGAGGGGTTTTCGACGCGGACCAGCCGAGCTTTGACGTTCAAGGTCAGGGTGCGGATGGTGCCCGTGAAGCCGTTGCCGTTCGAGGTGAAGGTGCCGATGTTAGCCATTGTCTCGTTCCCTTGTTTCAGGGCCGCGCCCATCGCGACCCGATGGCGGTCGTGAGGCCGGAGGCGATCGACCCGCACCCGAAGGGCTGCAACGCAGTGGAAGGCGGCCGGAGACGGCTTTTTTGTCTCGCGATGCAAAGCCGAAGGCGGCGGAAAAAAGTCGTCGCAGGACGTTGCGGGGACAAGATCGAGAGGACGCTTGCGTGCTCGTCCTTCGGTCAGACCAGGCCAATCGGGCTCGTGTTGGGGGTGGCTTTCGCAAACACCTCGGGAATGATGACAGGCTCACATATCGACACCGTTATCGCATTCGACGGCAACATCACGGTGCACTTGCCCCTTCAGGCCGGCGTCGATCGCGCCGACCGCAACCGTCTCCGGCAAGGGCTCCGCGAGCACCGCGGCCGCCCGGCGCGCGATGTCCGGTTCGCACGATTTCTCGGCCGTCCCACTCGACAATCCAGACTCCACACCCACAACACCTGACATGCTGGCCGGATGGCGAAGGCTGGCTCCTGCGTGTCGCTCTGACCCGCCACCTCTACACTTAATCGACGACGGATCCGCCGAGAGGCGGGGCCTTCACCCGAGGGACGCAAGCGCTTCCTTCCGGATGCGGCAACACCCGGTGCCAGCGCCGACACAATAAGGAACCTAAGTCACCTCCGCCTCGCGCTGCCGATGGTCGGCTTCGGTGAGCGCCTGAACAAGCCGCAGCTGCGTTTCGCGGCGCTCCCTGCGGATGCAGTGCGCAAGCTCAGCGCGGAGTTCTGCGATTTCGGCGTAGATGTCACGAATGTCTTCCATATGAACCTCCTTCGTCTCGATGACGGAGGCGCGCACCAGGTGTTGGAGGGACGGGTCAGGGATCGCGAGGCGACCGGCAGAGCCGGCGCGTGGGGGTGCCGATTTTCTGACGGCGCCCAACGGGCGGCGGCGGAAAATTGGGGGCAACCGCGCGTCCTTAACGCGGCCCGACTGCTGGTATGATCGGCCATCAATGAGAGAGAGATGGCCGTGGCTCGACGTTATGGCTGGCCCATTCTTTCTTGGTTCTGCAGCGCGCTGCGGGATCGGCTCTGCCGATAGTCGAGGCGCCGCGCTGCTCGGCGCCAGCGCAATCGGCTCAGTGAGCCGGGCCGCGCTCGTAGGGGTCGAATTCGTGGATCAGTTCGAGATCGTCGGCGTCGTCGAGTTCGTCGGAGGGGAGGGCACCATAGGCATCGCCGGATTTGAAGAGCGTCACCGGGACCATGAGGGTGCGGGCAAGCTGGAACGCGTGATTCTGGGCAAGTGAAAGATCGTGCGACATCTCGAAGGCTCCATCCGGAGCGGGCCAATTCCCGCTCGATGGCTCCTCGATGGACCGCCTCCGGTCGCGATCACCGCGAAGGCGCAGCCGCAGCGGCGGCAGCTTGCTAGCCGACCCCTTGTGGGTTGATCGTGGAAGATCCGGAGGAGGGCCAGGACGCCATCGCTGAAGAGCGGGATTGGTTCGCGGCGGGCAAGACGACCTGTGTGCTACGTCCTTTTCCCTCGCCGGAAGCTGCTGGGAACGCCGCGGCTTCCCGCGATGGGCCGCCGTCACACTCCGCAGCAATCGCCGATCCAGATCGTCCCCGGCCGGCAGGCGGGCTGCCGATCCCAACCGGGACCGCGCGGCCAACGGCCACGCTCTCCCTCCGGAAGCGTTTCAGCCGGCGCTTTCGCGCCTTCGCACTTTAGAGCAGCGCGAGTTGCCCTTCAGAGATTTCGGCCGCGTCTTCGAGCGAGGAGACCGTGACGCCGACGAGCCGGATTCCCTTCTCGACCGGGAACAAGGGATCGAGCAGCGCCCGCGATAGCTCGTCGACTTGCGCCGCGCTTTGAAACGGCTGCGAGACGGTGCGGCTTCGCGTTATCCGCTGGAAGTCGGCGTACTTCACCTTCAGCGTCACCGTGCGCGCCCGCAGTTGCTTCGCTTCGCAGAGACGCCAAACCTTCGCGACAAGAGCGCTGATTTCAGAATACACGCTCGCGCTGTCGAACAGGTCGGTGTGAAAAGTGTCTTCCGCGCCGATCGATTTGCGCGGCCGATCGGGCTCGACGGGCCGATTGTCGATTCCACGGGCAATTCGATAGTACCAGCCTCCCGCTTTTCCGAAGTGTTGCTGCAGGAAGGCCAGCGGTTTCGCCTTGAGATCAGCGCCGGTGTGAATGCCAAGCCGGTCCATCTTCTCCGCCGTCGCAGGCCCGACGCCGTGGAATTTCTTCACCGCGAGCGCCTCGACGAAAGATGGGCCTTTGCTGGGTGTGATGACGGCCTGGCCGTTCGGCTTGTTGAGGTCGCTCGCCATCTTCGCAAGGAATTTGCAATATGAAATGCCGGCGGAGGCATTGAGGCCCGTGACCTCCTTGATGCGCGCGCGGATGATGGTCGCGATCTCGCTCGCGATCTCAATGCCGTGCTTGTTCTCCGACACGTCCAGATAGGCTTCGTCGAGTGAGAGCGGCTCGATCAGATCGGTATGTTCGGCGAAGATCTCGCGGATCTGTGCCGACACCGCGCGGTACACATCGAATCTTGGTGGCACGAAGACGAGGTCGGGACAACGGCGCTTGGCCGTGATCGACGCCATCGCCGAGCGAACACCGAAAGCACGCGCTTCGTAGCTCGCTGCCGCGACGACGCCACGCGCCTCCGACCCGCCGACGGCAACGGGTCGTCCGCGCAAGTGTGGATCGTCACGCTGTTCGACCGACGCATAAAAGGCATCCATGTCCACATGGATGATCTTGCGCGGGATGATGTCCGACTCCGTTGCCACGGCACAACGTCGTCAAAGCGCGAGCATGGATTGGTCGCGGGCGTGGTGAAAACGAGAGACACGAAAGCTTCCGGCCGGCAGGGGACACAAGATGTCCGTCTCGGGTCGCATAGCATCGAGCCAGCCCATGCGCTCATTTCGACGTAGCACCGCCATCTGGCGGTCTTGATAGGGCGCGATATCGCCGTTCGATTCGATGGTGATGATCGCATAGGCCTCGGGCCAGTCGCGCGTCGCCGGCCGCCAAATTCCGGCAAAATAAAACCAGTCGCCATTCGCAAGCCTGAAGCTGTAGTCCTTACCGTTGCTACGATGGCGAAACTCGGTTGCCGGGACGAGGCAGCGATGATTGGGAAAGGTTCGTCCCTCGCCGTGTACGACGGTGCAGGGGCGTGCGCCGGTCTCGCCCGGCTTCAGGCCCCACGGCAGTTCGACCATCTCGACCTCGTCGCCGGAGCGTCGAACGATGACGCGGCGTTCGTCGAGTGGTGCATCAGAATTGAAGGCCTTCACGGTCATGGCATTTTAGAACATAATAGGAACGCCACTCCAGTGCAATGCCAGGAAAGGGGGAGCGATGTGCAATGACTATCGGCTGATGGTGGATGTCGCCTCGATCGTCGAGGACTTCGCCGATCTCAAGATCAAAATCCGCTTCAGCGAAGGCTCGCCGAACATCGAGGCTCGCGAAGATATCAAGATCACCGACATGGGTCCGATCATCCGCCCGGTCGAAGGCGCGAGCGACGAAGCCGACCTGGTGCAGCGCCGGTGGAGCTGGCCCGGCCAGAACAAGAGACCGGTCTATAATTTTCGCTCGGATGGTCGCGAGTTCACCAGCAACCGCTGTCTCATCGTTGCGGATGGGTTCTACGAGTTCACTGATCCGGCGGAAAAGGGAAAGAAGAAGAAGGACAAATGGCTGTTCACGAAGCGCGACGAGCCGATCTTCTGCATCGCTGGAATCTGGCGTGACGCCAAGGATGTCGGCGAGGCCTACACGATGCTGACGATGGAGCCGGGGCCTGATATCAAGCCCTACCACGATCGGCAGATCGTCATTCTTGAGCGCTCCGCGTGGGCTGACTGGCTCAATCCCGCGATCTCGGCGAAGTCGCTGATCAAGCCGCTGCCTGCCGGGACGTTGTCTGTCGCACAGGTTGGTTGACGGCGCCTCAAGCGCGGACGGGCGTCACGCGCCGACGGGGCGCTGCGCGCCTCGCGGATGTGGTCGCATCCGCAAGCTCGATCCAGACGGGGGCGTGATCGCTGCTCTTTTCCCATCCGCGCACTACAACGTCGACCTGAGCGTCGACGAGGCGTTCGGCAAGCGGCGGGCTAAGCAGCAGATGATCGATGCGCAGCCCGGCATTCCGTGCAAACGCATTTCGAAAATAGTCCCAGAAGGTGTAGATGGCCTCGTCGGGATGGAGCGTACGGAGCGCGTCGGTCCAACCTTGTTCGAGTAGCCGGAAATAGGCTGCGCGCGCTTCGGGAGCGAAGAGAGCGTCGTCGAGCCAGCGCTCGGGCTTGTAGACGTCGAGATCGGTCGGCATCACGTTGAAGTCGCCTGCGAGCATCACCGGCTGGCCGGTGGCGAGAAGTTCGCCGGCATGCGCGATCAACCGGTCGAACCAGCGAAGTTTGTAGTCGAATTTCGGACCGGGCTTTGGATTGCCATTCGGCAAATAGAGTCCGCCGATCAGGATGCCGTTGACGGCAGCCTCGATATAGCGGCTGTGGCTGTCGTCCGGATCGCCGGGAAGACCGCGGCGGGTTTCGTGGATCTGTCCGACGCGGCTGAGAATGGCGACGCCATTCCAGCTCTTCTGCCCCTGCCAGATCGCGTCGTAGCCGAGATCGCGGATCGGTTTGTCCGGAAATTTCTCCTGCGGCGCCTTCAGCTCTTGGAGGCAGACGATATCGGGTTGCGATTCTGCGAGCCATCGCAGGAGAACGGGGAGGCGGCCATTGATGCCATTGACGTTGTAGGTCGCGATTTTCATGGATTAGATATCGGGCAAAACTTGTTCGGCACGGCCCCAGCTTGCCAGGGTTTTGGAGCTCGTGCGGCGCACCAGCTCCGGTGCATCGCCGATGTGAAAATGCGCCGGCGAGTCGATGGTCTTCATCTCGCCCCAGCTTATCGGCGCGGCAACCGAGGCGCCGGCGCGCGTGCGGGCGCTATAGGGCATGACCGCTGTCGCGCCGCGCTGGTTGCGCAGATAGTCGACGAAGATGCGGCCCTTGCGCCGGGCCTTTGCAAGCGCCGCAGTGAAATGCTTCGGATCGTTCTGCGCGACCGCCTGCGCGAGGCGATAGGCGAAGTCCTTGACCTGCGGCCACTCGGCTTTCGGCGTGAGCGGCGCGATGACATGCACGCCCTTGCCGCCGGTCACCATTGGAAAAGTCTCGAGGCCCATCGATTTCAAGATGTCGCGGAATTGGAAGGCAGCCTCGCGAACCGCCTCGAAATCGAGCCCTTCATCGGGGTCGAGATCGAAGATCAGCCGATCCGCCTTCTCGACATCTTCGATACGCGCGCCCCAGCCATGGAATTCGATCGTTCCCATCTGCACGCAGGTCATGAGCCCATCGGCATCGTCGATATAGAGATAGGGCTCTTCGTGGCCATCCTTCTCGACAATCCCGATGTGGTGAACCGCCTCGCCGAAGCTTCCGGCATCGTGCTTCTGGAAGAAACATTGCTTTGCGCGGCCCTGTGGGCAGCGGACAAGGGGTCGTTTGCGGAAGGGGGCGAAATCCTACGCTAAGCAAGAGCCCGCTGAGCAGCGTGTTGAGGCGAAGTCCGCCCAGCAGAAAGGATTGTCAGCTCGCTCAAGGTCAGCCACGATAGGCTCACCCGTGCAACGCCCTCGCTCAGTCGGGCAGCTACACCTTTCGGCCGAGCTTCACCCCTCGACGTCGTTAAGCGGGAACAAAAGCTTAAGCTCTCAGTAAGGCCGCTCGTACAACGAGACTTGCGACAAGGCCAGGCCCGTCCTCTCGCATGGCGAGCGTGAGTCCCACTCCTTGCCTTTCGGCTGCCGCCTTTGCGATCGCCAGCCCCAGGCCACTTCCCTCGCTGTCTTGAGGGCTCGCCCTGAAGAACCGCTCAAAGACTCGTGGCATCTCTTCTTCATCAATGCCTGGGCCGGTATCGCGGACGTCTACGCGCGCCTCTTGCCCGCAGACGGCCACCGCGACGTCGACGGTTCCGCCCAATGGTGTGTACCGTACAGCGTTTTCCATCAGATTGCCGAGGATGATCTCGAAATCGCTAAGCGAACCGACCACAGTCGCCTTGTCCTGGCGCGTGATGCCCAAGTCAATCTGGCGGCTCTCCGCGAGTGGGGTCAGACGCGCAACGATGTCAAATGCAAGTTGGACGAGGTCGATCGACTGCGTAGCGGGCGCAGGCTCTTGGGCGTCGTAGCGCGCCAGGCGCAAGAGCTTGTTCACAAGGCTGGTGGCCCTGCCGATTCCAGCTTCGAGCTCAGTCAAACGCTGCGAAAACCGACCGTCCCGGTCATGGTGCCGAAGGTTGTCGATTTGAATTTGCAGCGCCGAAAGCGGTGTGCGCAATTCATGGGCTGCATCTGAGATAAACCGCCGCTGACGCTCCAGCAGTGCGCGAAGCCGCGCGAGCATCAGGTTGATTGAGCTCACAAAGGGAACGACTTCGGCGGGCACGTCGTCGATCGGAACGGGGTCGTCCGCCCCGGCGTCTCGGGAAGCGACCGTGACGGCCAGGCGATTGAGCCGCGCCATAATCCGATCGATGATCCAGCTCAGTGTCAGCAATGACAGTGGAATCAGAACGATGATCGGAAGCGCCGCCTGGAGCGCCGCATTGGTCGCCAGTTCCTGTCGGACCCTCGTATCCTGGGAAATCTGAACAGTTCGGTCCGGCACTGCCAGTGTGTAGACGCGCCAATTGTCATTGCCGGTCGAAATGTCGGCAAACCCGGTCGCTGATTGGCGGGGAATATCAACGGCTGGGTGCGAAAGTCGCAACGGCTTGCCGGCCACATTCCAGACCTGGATGACGAAGTCGTCCTCGGGGTCATGCGGCACATCGCCAACCCGTCCGGCTGGCACGGAAGGCGCGTCCCCGACATAAAGCGCGATCTGCCGCAGCTGATTGTCGAGGAAGTCGGATGCTTCGTTCCTGACGAGGAAGAATGATGTTATGGCCGCGCAGACGCCGATGGCCGCCATTAACCCGGCAAGCCATATGAAAGCCGTACGTCGGATCGAAATCGCGCCTTTCACTTGGGGACCATCCAGCCGGCCCCCCGGATGTTACGTATGATGTCCTTGTCGAACTTGCGTCGGACATAGTGGATGAGGACGTCGATTGCGTTGCTTTCCACCTCTTCGCCCCAGCCATAGAGTTTTTCCTCAAGCTGGCTGCGGGATAGGATTGTGCCGGGGCGCTCCAGCAACGCCTGGAGCAGCGCGAATTCTCGCGCCGGCAACATTTCGCTGCACCCGCGATATTTTACCTCATGACTTGATAGATCGAGCTCGATCTCGCTCGTGACAAGGACCGAAACCGCCTGGCCGCCGTGCCGGCGCAGAACCGCGCGCATGCGCGCGAGCAGTTCTTTGACCTCGAACGGCTTCACCAAATAGTCGTCGGCCCCGAGGTCGAGCCCCACGACGCGATCGTCGAGCTCGTCACGGGCGGTGATCACTAGGATCGGCCTCTTGTCGCCGGCCGTCCGAAGCGAGCGCAGGATTTCCAGGCCCGAACGGCCGGGCAAGCCTAGGTCGAGCAACACCAAACCGTGACCGCCAAGGGCGACGGCCTCGTCCCCGAGCTGCCCGTCACGTACCCAGTCTACCGACATGCCGGCATCGTCCAGGGCTTGCACGAGGGCCCGACCGAGCATGACATCATCTTCGATCACAAGAACACGCATGCTTCAAAGTATCTGAAACGCGGCCACCTGCACAGATTTTGGTGCGGGCCAGCTGCACTCCATTGGGTAATCTAAGACCCTCCTAATTCTGCTGGCGTCACATGCCCTCTCCCGTCCCGCAGAGGAGCATTAATCATGCCTGTCCGCTATCGAATATCCGCCGCATTGGCCGTGCTGTTGTTGATGTCACCCGGAGCGTTTCCTCCCGCTCTGGCACAGGAAAAGCTCGTTGCGCCTGAGACGAACCCGCCGGGTGACATTCCTGATAATCAGGTCTTCATCACCTACACCTCCCCCGACGGATTTGATCTGAAGGTGCCAGAGGGATGGTCACGGACTTCGATCGACCATGGCGTTCGGTTCTTCGATAAATATGATGAGCTGGATGCCACCGTTGGCACTGCGAGCGCTGCTCCAACGGCTTCCTCAGCCAAGGCCAACGAAATCCCGGACCTCAAGGCAGCCGGACATGCAGTCAAAATCACTGCGGTCAAGAATGTAAAGCTCGCAGCCGGGCCGGCCGTCCGCATCAGCTATCTGTCGAACTCCGCGCCAAATCCGGTCACGAACAAGCAGATCCGCCTCGAACACGAGCGCTTCATACTGTTCAAGGATGGCAGGACGCTCACCCTTGATCTTGCCGCTCCGGCCGGCGCGGACAACGTCGACCAATGGCAGCTGATCTCCAATTCGTTGCATTGGAGGTGAGTTTATGCCCGCACTCGAGGCGACCGAACTTTACCGCTTCTTTCATGCCGGCGACGACGAAGTCGTCGCCTTACGTGGCGTTGCCCTCACCCTCAATGCGAAGGAATTCACCGCATTGAGGGGCCCCTCCGGCAGCGGGAAATCGACGCTGCTTGCCTGCCTTGCCGGGATTGATGAGCCGGACGGTGGCGTGGTGTCGGTTCTGGGAGAGCGCATGACCCGACGCCCCGAGCCGGTGCGGGCTCGGCTTAGGGCCCGCCATTTCGGAATGCTCATGCAGTCCGGAAATCTTTTCGATCACCTGACGGTACGAGACAACATCCGTCTGCAGATGGAGATCTCCGGCCAGGGCCGATCGGATGAGATCGATCTCCTTCTCGACAACCTGGGCCTTGATGGCCTGGCAAGTGTCTTGCCCGCTCACCTTTCAGGCGGCGAGGCGGCGCGTGCCGGCCTGGCCGTGGCGCTCGCGGCAAAACCATCGATCCTGCTCTGCGATGAGCCGACCGCCGAGGTCGATGCAGCGACGGAGCAACTCGTCATCGACCGTCTCATCGAAACTTGCCGCGGCGGTGCCGCCCTCCTGATCGTCACGCACAGCCCCGCACTCGCAGCACGGGCCGATCGCATTATCGACATCCGTGATGGAGGCATCGTGCATGGCTAAAACCTTGCTTTTAGCCGCCGACCTTTGGCGCAGCTTCCAGCGCGAGCGAGGCGTCGTGGCGGCCGTTCAAGGCTGCTCTTTCAGGATTAGCGCCGGCGAAACCATCGCCATCATGGGACCTTCGGGGTGCGGAAAGACGACGCTTCTGAATCTGATCGCGGGATTGGACATGCCAAGCTCGGGGCAGCTGGAACGGCCCGGGTCTGGTTCGCCCGACACGTTGCGCCCCGAGCGGATCGGCGTCGTCTTCCAATCGGCGAATTTGATTCCTGCACTCACCGCGCTCGAAAACGTCGAGCTGCCGATCCTTCTCGGTAACGGTTCCGAAGCCAACGCTCGTGCTCTGACAGCGCTTGCCACCTTCGGGGTCGATTCCCTGGCTCAGAAGCTTCCCGAGCAGCTTTCCGGCGGCCAGGCTGAACGGATCGCCGTAGCTCGAGCCATAGTGACGGATCCGGAATTGATTGTTGCCGATGAGCCGACGGGCCAACTCGATCAAGCCGGCGCTGCGGTGCTAGTAGACCGGCTCCTCGCCTGGGGGCGGCAGACCGGAAGCGCCATCGTCATCGCCACGCATGATGAGCGTGTGGCGGCAAAGATGAACCAAGTCTGGCGGATGCGTCACGGCAGAATCGAGAGCATGATTGAGAGGTTCGCATGTACGGGCGCTGGTTGATCGGACTTATCCGAACCCGTCCCGGCCGCCTCGGCGGCACCATCGGCGGTGTGGCGCTGACAGTCGCCTTTATTGCGTGCCTGGGTGCGTTCTTGCAATCCAGCGCGGCTGAGATGACGGCGCGGTCGATCGCCCAGGTGCCCGTCGATTGGCAGGTCCAGTCGCTGCCGGGGGCAGATCATGGTGCGGTCGAGGCTGCGATCCGCTCCGCTGCGCCGGTGACCGGCCTGCAACCAATCAACTATGCCGATGTTCCTGGCTTTGAGGCGAACATTGGAGGCACGGTGCAGACCACGGGTGGCGGCACGGTGCTTGGCATTGGACCGGACTATTTCGACCAGTTCCCGGGGCAAGTTCGACGGCTGGTCGGGTCGGTCGATGGCGTCCTGATAGCACAGCAGACTGCCGCCAACCTGCATGTCACGGTTGGGGATCAGGTTGTCATCCACCGCTTCCAGGCGCTCGACTTCAAAGTGACGATTGCCGGCATCGTCGATTTGCCCAACGCTGACGCGATGTTTCAGGCGATCGGCGTCGCCCCCGGCGTTGCACCACAAGCCCCGCCCGACAACGTCCTGTTGTTGCCGATGTCCCAGTGGCAGCAAGTATTCGCACAGCAGGGCGCAAGCCGGCCCGATACCGTCAAGACTGAGTTCCACGTCAAGCTCGATCACCGCGGTCTATCCGCCGATCCGGTCGCTGCGAGCATCTGGGCGACTGAGCAAGGTCACAATTTCGAGGCACGCGTTGCTGGAACCGCGCTGCTTGCCAACAATCTGGCGGCTCGACTGGGAGCGGTGCGCGAGGATGCCCTCTACGCCCGACTGGTTTTTCTGTTCCTCGGCGCCCCAGGAACGATCCTGGCCATTCTGCTGACGCTTGCCGTTGCAGGAGCTGGGCGGGACAAACGCCGTCGCGAGCAGGCGTTGCTGCGTTTGCGGGGAGCAACAGTCGATGCCGTCCTTCGTCTGGCCGCGGCTGAAGCGATCGTCGCGGGGGTCGGCGGTGCGATCCTTGGTATTCTCCTCGGTGCTCTCGCCGCGCATTTCGTTCTCGGGGCGGCACTCTTGCGCAGCACGGCGGTTCCTTTGCTCAGTACTGTGGCTGGGCTCGCGCTGTCGCTCGTCGCGATCCTGCTTCCCGCTTGGCGAGACGCTCGCAGCTCTACCATTGCGGCGGGCCGGCGACCGATCGGCGAGCATTGGACACCCTTGTGGGCTCGCGGTTATCTGGACCTTGTGCTGCTTGCGCTCGCTGCGGCGTTCTACTGGCGTTCGGCAGCGAGCGGATATCAGGTCGTTCTCGCGCCGGAGGGTGTGACGGCCGCGGCCGTCGACTACACCGCCTTCCTTGCGCCTATGATGCTATGGACCGGTCTGGCACTGTTGGCCATGCGGCTCGTCGGGGCCGGGCTGCGGCAAGGCCGACCGCTGATTGCCAAGGGCTTGCGACCTGTCGCCGGGCGTCTGGCGGATGTTGTGGCGGCAACATTTGGGCGCCAAGGCCGCCGATTGACTGCTGGCATCGGCCTGGCTGCGCTTGCTTTCGCCTTTGCATCGTCTACCGCGATTTTCAACGCAACCTATGAGGCCCAGGCGCGGGTCGACGCTGAACTCACCAACGGCGCCGACGTCACCGTCACGGGCACATCCGCCGCACCTGCGTCTCAGGCGCTCGACACCCTTTCCAGGCTACCGGGCGTCGCGGCGGCCCAGCCGATGCAACACCGATACGCGTATGTCGGAACCGACCTTCAGGATCTCTACGGCATCGATCCGGCACGCATCGGGACAGCCACGGCCATGTCCGACGCTTATTTTGCCAATGGCGATGCGAGGGCGACACTCGCCGACCTCGCGCAAACGCCCGATGGTGTGCTGGTCTCTCAGGAAACCGTGAACGACTATCAGCTCCGCCGCGGCGACAGCATCAACCTTCGCCTGCAAAACGCGGCCGATCACCAATATCATGTCGTGCCCTTTCACATCGTGGGTGTGGTGCGCGAATTCCCGACCGCCCCCAAGGATTCGTTCTTGGTCGCCAACGCGGCTTACATCGCCCGGCAAACCGGTTCCGCGGCAAACGAGATTGTTCTCATTCGATCGAACGGTGATCCCGCCCGCGTCGCTTTGTCCGCCCGAAATGCGACTGCGGGCCTCCCCGGAGTCAAGGTCAGCCAGATCGGCGATACCGTAGCCCTGATAGGGTCGAGCCTCACCGCAATTGATCTCGCCGGTCTAACGCGGCTGGAACTCGTTTTCGCGCTTGTCATGCTTGCTGCGTCGGGCGGACTGGTCCTTGGCCTTGGCTTTGCCGACCGCGAGCGCTCCTTCGCGGTTCTCGTGGCTCTGGGAGCCCGACCACGACAGCTCGGCGCCTTCGTCTGGAGCGAAGCGGCATTGGTTACCGGCAGCGGCATGGTCCTGGGTCTCGGGGCAGGCACGCTGATTGCCTATGTGCTCGTCAAGCTGCTGACCGGAGTGTTCGACCCGCCACCTGAGGTGCTTTCGGTGCCGTGGCTCTACCTCGTTGCTCTCATCGTCACGGCGGCGGGCGCCGCTCTGGTAGCCGCGACAGGTGAAGCAATGCGCAGCCGGAAACACGTCACGGAGAAGCTCAGAGGCGAGTGAGAACCTGTTTTCTCGCAATCCAGGCCGCCATTGCGGGAAAGGATAGAGATCGGCGGCCGAGACCTTGAAAGGATAAAGCAAATGAAACCGCAAATGATCATGGCCGCGATGCTGGTGCTGGCGCCGATCAGCGCCGCATTCGCTGCCCAGACATCCGGCACGATCACCGCAATCAGCAAGAATGCCGATACGATCACGCTGTCGGACGGCAAGACTTACGCCCTGCCCGAAGGGATCGAAGACACCAAACTCCGTGTCGGCGAAAAGGTCCAGCTAACCTATGCGGACAAGGGCGGTAAGGCGGTTGTCTCCCATCTGGTTCCGCAGAAATGAAAATTGCAGCGGCCGGCGTCATTGCCGGCCGCTGCTTTCGCACGCGATTGGCAGCCGTCGACCATGTCCGGCGCCAGGCCGACACCCGTTCTAATTCTCAGCTAATTGAACCTGCGTAGTCACAGTGGGCCGACCGAGCGCGCCAAGTAGAGCGGTGGGCGTATCGAGCTATCGCTGCAGGAGTGCCATTCAACCTTCGAGGAGCGATGCGGAAGCCAAGCATACCTTGCAGTGCCACAATTCAGGGAAATTAACTGATGAAACAGATTTTTCTTGCCATCGCACTCATTACCGCTCCGGTAGCGGCTTTCACCGGCTTTGAGCTCTACGCCAGTACTGCACCAGCCAAAACAGCGAGCCTCGGCGATCTGTCGTCGTTCAAGGCCATCATTGCTGACGTCCAGACCCTCGCTTCCAAGGGCGATCTCCCCGGCGCTGCCAAGCGCATCACCGATTATGAAACGGCATGGGACCAGGCCGAGACCGCGATCCGTCCACTGAACCAGAACGATTGGAACAACATCGACGCGGCCTCTGACGCTGCATTGAAGGCCCTTCGTCAATCGAGCCCGTCGGCGGACAAGGTCAACAAAACACTCGCCGCCCTGATGGCGGTTCTCAACAATCCGGCACAGCCTGCTCAGTAGGCGGGCGACAAACACCGTCACTCTGCAAACCGCCGCCCGAAACTTCGACGCCCTTTCAAGGATACCCACAATGTCTGCACCGGCCACCAAAGCTGCTGTTTACAATCGCGTTCCCCGCGTCACAACCGACTTCTGGCTCATAAAACTGATGGCCGTCACCATGGGGGAAACGGCGGCCGATTATCTCAACGTACAGATGGGCCTCGGCTTGACCTCGACGTCACTGATCATGTCCGCAGTTCTGGCGCTCGCCCTGGTCTGGCAGTTTGCGCAGAAGAAATATGTTCCCGCCGCCTACTGGCTGTCCGTGGTGCTGATCAGCATCGTTGGCACGTTGATCACCGACAATCTGGTCGACAATTTCCATGTTCGGCTGCTGGATACGACGATTGCGTTCTCGGTCGCCCTGGCGCTGACGTTCCTGCTCTGGTTCAGAGCCGAAGGGACGCTTTCGATCCACTCCATCTACACCGGGCGGCGTGAGGCCTTCTACTGGCTGGCCATCCTGTTCACCTTCGCGCTTGGGACGGCCGCCGGCGATCTGGTGGCCGAAAAATTCGCGCTGGGCTATCTGGCGACCGGCGTCCTGTTCGGGATGATCATCCTCTCGCTCAGCATCGGCTATTTTTTCCTCGGCCTCGACGCGATCCTCGGCTTCTGGCTGGTCTATATCCTGACCCGGCCTCTCGGCGCCTCCTTCGGCGACCTGATGTCCCAGCCCGCGCAGTATGGCGGTTTCGGCCTCGGCACGATCATCACCAGCGCGATCTTCCTCGCCGCAATTGTTGCAATCGTCATCTTCATGAGCGTTCGGCACGAGGGCGAGGAACTCGCTGACGTTGATGAGGATCAAAAGATGGCAGCCCCCGGCGAAGGCGAGAAGCTTGCTATTGCCGAGGAAGGACTTTGAGGAGCCGCCCGGCCTTGAGTGATCGTCTGCCAGCTTCAACACCAATATCGCCGAGGACAGTCCGAATGCAGGCGGCAGCACAAGCACTTTCCCGAACTCTAGAAAAATGGGTATTGGCCGGCGCAGCCTTATCAGCTCTTCTGGCAACGGTAGTCCAGCTCCATGCGCTGGAGGAGCTGGTTGATCGTCCTGTTGCGTTGTTCTTTGCAAGTCAGCGTGACGCGACACTGGTGCATATTGCGCGATTTTTGACAGACTTCGGCAAAGCCTACTGGTTCATCGTCCCGGCTGCCGCTCTGTTCATACTGTTCCGGTTCATGTGGAAGAATCCACTTTATGCTTCCAGGTCACTTTTCGTTTTAACGAGCGTGGCATCGACCGGCATTATCGTCGATATTCTCAAAGTCGTATTTGGTCGCGCTCGGCCAGAATTGTTGTTCAATCAGGATATTTTTCAGTTCTTTTTTTTCAGATTCGGGCACGAATATAATTCATTCCCGTCGGGACACACCGCCTGTGCGATGGCAGCGGGCATCGCTTTGGCCCTGATCTTTCCGCGTTACCGCAGCCTGGCGCTTGCTGGCGCAGCCATTCTGGCATGCACGCGCTTCATCACGACTGCGCACTACATCAGTGACGTGATGGCGTCCTCAATGATCGCCGTCGTTGTCGTTCCGATTATCCAGATTGTTTTTGCGCGATTTGGCTTTCCCTTGAGCGAGCGCGAGGCGTCGATGGACCCGCCCCGCCATCGCCTGGCTGCAAAAATGATCGGCACACCTTTGAAGGCTCGCAGCATCGATGGCGCCGTCATGCGGGCGAGCGCACCAACAATCGTCGGGGTGGTGATTGCCGCGACGATTATGGCGGTGTGCGGTTTGGCTCCCAATCTGGCACTGATCGAATGGCAAGAAGGTTCCTTGCCCGATTATCAGCCTGTACTTGAATGGTGGCTATGGTTGTCCTTGTACGTCTGTCTCGGCTTCGGAGCACTGACCTGGGCATGCCAGCGAAAGCTTAGGCCAATCTGAGGACACGCTTTCCTTGACCTCTGAGTTCCCGTGTAGACCATGGTCATGGGGAAGGGATGTGCGGTCGATGGTGGGTTCTTGGCTTAGCTTGGGGCCGCCACTCCCTTAAGCGCCTCGGCGTTAAAATCCTGTTCGCAGCAGCAGAACCCCTCCGTCCCAATTCGTGTTCGCTTCAGCGTCGGGGCGTACCGCAATACGCCCTGATCCAAGCATTTGTGCCAGAATGTCGCGCGGCGTGTTGGCATCGGCCTGGGTTGAGACAGCAGAGGATAGCGACAGCGGCCGCTCGATCTGTTCCTGCACGACCGAACCGATCCAGACCGGTGCGAGTTTTTCTCCCATGAGGTTGAGATCTGCATCCCAAAGCCGGAGCACGAACCGAGTGTTGTTCGGTGCAGCTCCGTTTTGCAGGACGAGCGTCAAGCTCGGCAGCCTTCCGCTGGCGAGATGAGGGGTAACCGGCAATTCGACAGGAGTTGTCTTCGCGGAGAGCCAACCCAGTATCCTGGATGACGCCCATGGCGCGGGCAGACGCCATCCCTTGCTCAGCAAATCCTGTCGAATTGCAGAAAGGTCTCCCGCCCACTGGATCGTGAAGGGCTCTTCGATCTCGCCGGTCAGATCGATCCGCCTGGGCGGCAGCCGTTGCCAACCTGACGTCCACCAGTCGTTGGCCATCATCGTGGGGGTCGCTCGGTTTACGGCATAGCGTTCGACATCGAGAGAGTGATGTCGATAGACGTTCAACCCCCCGGCTAGCGCGAGTGCCGCGCCGGCGATCACCATCAATGACGTCGCGCCGACTGATTTTGCCGGCTTTCGCATGTAGAAGAATCCGAGCACTGCCAGCCAGGCCGTACCGAAGGCAAGCCCCCCGACCGCGTCCGAGAACCAGTGAGCGCCCAGATAGACGCGCGAGAACGCTATCAGCAGTGCAAAGGATAGAGCGGTCAAAGCGACCGGAAGGCGCCACATCGGACGAAGTTCACGTCCGATCAGGAAAGCGAGAAAGCCGTAGACGGCGAGATTGACTGTGCTATGGCCGCTGGGAAAGGAAAATGCGCTCCAGCCCGTGTAGAACAACTCGGTCGGCCGGGCGCGATGGAGCGTGACTTTTATGACCGTGTTGAGCACGGATGCACCGCCAACTGCCGCCAGCCAGTAGGCTGCTGGACGCCATGCCCGTCTCCAGGCAAGCCATAGAAACACTGCGATCGTTACCGTCATCACGACCACCGTATCGCCAAGCTCGGTGGTTATCAGCATTACGGAATCGCCCGGAACGGTTCGCAGATCCTGGAGTGCCTGGTAGATCGCGTTATCGGCGCGTACGAGAGGGTCGCCACTGACGACATCTTCGAGAATGCCGAAGAACAGCCAGGCGGAGCCGACCAACAGCAAAGCCAGAAACGCAAGCCCTCGGGCGTCGGGACGCGACGGATCGAGAAGATCGAGCGCGAAGCGACCCCAACGGGAGTGGTTCATGGCCGTGCGTTGCCGAAGCCAACCCGACAGAGCCGATGCAAGCGCCGGACCGTGGCGCAGGGCGAACCGGGCGAGACGGAGTAGCACCCAGATGAAGACAACGATGAGAACAACCAGAATAGCGAGGGATTTGGCGGCCGCGCCGAACATGCTGAAAGCAGCGCCGACGAACACAGCGGGCAGAACATGCGACGGCGCCCACACCAGCGCGGACAGGATGTTGGCAACGTAGAACCGCCGCACCGAGAGCCCTAACATGCCGGCGATCAGGGGGACGAAGGCTCGCACGCCCGGTGTGAAGCGGGCGATAAAGACGCTTTTGTCGCCGTGCTTTGCGAAAAATGCCTCGCTGCGCGTGATGAGGTCCGGGTGTCGGTTGAGCGGCCATCGTTCAAGGATCTCGCGGTGATAGCGATGGCCGATCCAGAACGAGAGGCCGTCGCCGATGATTGCCCCGGCGGAGGCCGCGCCGAGCAGCGGCCAGAGTTTTACAATGCCGCTGGGTACCAGTGCGCTGATTGCCAGGATTGCGGCAGTGCCTGGAATAAAAACTCCGATGACGGGTATGGATTCCGACAGCGCCAACAGAAGCACCGTCGCATAAGCCAAATGCGGATGCGCCGCGATGAACGCGGTGACGGCGGAGAAGAAAGACGCCACCATCCCGCGCTCCTCTAAAGAACGGAGGTGACGAACCGATCGAGGCGTGTCCCCTCCCGGTAGAGCGCGCGGACCAATATGGCGGCGACGATACCTGTCGCGGCTCCTCCGAGAACGTCGCTCACATAGTGCGTCCCGATATAGACGCGGGAGACTGCCACCAGAACCACCGCCGCGAAGAGCCACCGTCCCATGCGCCGCATCCCGTGCAGCAAAAACGCCGCCGCGATGGCGAAAGTCGCGGTCGCGTGGTCGGAGGGAAATGACGGATCGGCGCTGGGACTGATCAGCAGATGGGAGATGCCACTGTCATAGGGTCGCATGCGATGAACAAACAGCAGGATAAGCTGATTGATAGCAAGGCCGAGCAGGAAAGAGAGTCCCGTCGCGACGAGAACGTGTCTGTTGTGCGGCCTATCCGATCCTCGCCACCATTGCGCGGCGACCGCCAGCTCGAGCAGCGGCACACCGATGGCGGACACCCAGATCATCAGGAAATCGACCGAGGCGCTAGCTCCGGCAAGGCTGTTGACGGCGCGGGTCGCGGCGGCATCGAGATCGTAGAGTTGCAACGCTGTATCCTCTTCTTTTTGTTGGCACCGCTTGCGTTGACGCGCGTCAGCGATCCCGTTTTGCTTCGGGCACGGCGATCTTTACGAGCCTTGGTCGAATGGGAAGGAGACCCAGTACGGTCAGCGTCGCGAAGCCCGCGCCCGCCAGAAATGTCCCCTGGGGTCCGGCGGCATCCCACAAGATCCCCGCGATGATGCTGGCGGCGAGCAGCGCGAGACCGCAGATCAGGTTGAACATGCCGAAGGCGGTACCGCGCAGTTCCGACGGCGCGGTCTCGGCGACAAGCGTCGAAAGCAGGCCCTGGGTGAAGCCCATGTGAAGGCCCCAGAGTACGACGCCAATTACGACCGCGACAATGCTGGACGCAAACGCCAGCACGACATCTGCCAGAACGAGCAGAACCAGTCCGACGATCAGGATCATCACCTTGTCCATGCGATCAGACAGGATGCCAATCGGATAGGCCGAGAGCGAATAGGTGAGGCTCATGACGACCATCACAACCGGTATCAGCGCAAGCGGCAGGCCTATCGATTGCGCGCGGAGGACGAGAAACGCTTCGCTGAATCGAGCCAGCGTGAAGACCGCGGCAATCACCACGACCCACCAGTAAACAGCATCCAAACGGCGCAGTTCCTCACGTCGCAAGGGCATCCGAACCTTGCGCAATGCCTTCGGGCGCTCCGGCTCCTTGACGGCGACGATGATGAGCACCAAGGACAGACACGCCGGAATGACAGCGATCCAGAAAACCGTTTGGAAGTGATCCGCGGTGAGCCACATCAGACCGATAGCGAGGAGCGGCCCTACAAAAGCTCCGATCGTATCGAGCGACTGGCGCAGGCCGAAGCTCGCGCCGCGCAGCTCCGGCGGCGCGATATCGGCGACGAGCGCGTCACGCGGTGCGCCGCGAATGCCCTTTCCGACCCGATCGATAAAGCGGGCAGCGATCAGCCAGTCGAGCGAAGAAGCCAGAGGAAAGATCGGTTTGGTGAAGGCGGCAAGGCCATAACCGAGAACTGCAAGGAACTTACGTTTGCCAAGCCAATCACTAAGCGCCCCGGAAAACACCTTGGTGATCGAGGCGGTCGCTTCGGCAATCCCCTCGATGATGCCGACAGCCAGCGCCGACGTGCCGAGCACCGCCACCATATAGACGGGTAGCAGCGCATGAATCATTTCCGAGGAGGTGTCCATCAGCAGGGAGACGAAGCCTAGCGCCCAGATGCCTGCCGGAATACCGCGACGGGTTTCGGCAGAAGACGTTTTCTCGACGGTGATTGTGGGCTTCCCGGCCTGGTCGCTCATTTCAGCGGTTCTCGTGTTGGGCGTCGAAGACGCGCTGGGCATAGCTGTCGAGCAGCGCCTCGCAGGCGCGCAGCCGCTCTGAGGCCTCTTCGGCCAATGTCGCGCCGTAAAAGTCGAGCTTGCTGATCTTCTCGAGCCATCCCTGAAGCTTCTTGAGGTCTGTGTCCTCTTCCTCCAGTTCGGCATAAGTGAACTTGTTGATCGCGATCTCCTTGGCGATCTCGGCCTCGAAATCGCCGCAGCGGCCAAGGAACTCACGATACTGCTCGTCGCGATCGGCCTTGAAGCGGTTGATCACCTTGTCTTCCTGGGCGCGGTCGAGGGCGACTGTTTCCAGGATCACGGCTTCACCGCCCATCTCCGCCACGTCGTTCTCCAGCATCTTGAGCCGTCGGACATGATCGTCGGTCTTCGGCAGGAGGCACACGCCGTTCTGCAGATAGACCGCGCCCATGCCCTTGAGCCGGCGCCATAACGCGATGCGCTTGGCGGCCGGCTCGGGTGGGACCTTGTAGGTCAAAAGAAGCCAGGATGGAGCGGTCATGGTTCATCCATAATGAAACGACGGTAACATATCAAGAGAAACGTCATCGCGTAAGCGACGATTCTCGGCCCGCCTCATTCGCCAGTTCTTGTCATTATGATATAGGGGGGTATGCTATATGGAATGAAACTGGAGGATCGCATGTCGCATACGACCCGTGAGAAACAGAAGCTGCTCAATCGCGTGCGCCGTATTCGCGGCCAGATGGAGGCGGTCGAACGCGCGCTCGAAGAGGAAAAGGGCTGCGCCGCAGTGTTGCAGCTCATCGCGGGCGTACGCGGTGCCGTGAACGGCCTGATGGCGGAGGTGGTGGAGGACCACATCCAGCATCATGTGGCCGATGCCGATCTCGACCAGAAACAACGCAATGAGGGCGCCGCCGAACTGATCGATGTCGTGCGCGCCTACCTCAAATAGAACCGGAGTTGGCGCCATGGTCGTTCACGACACCACCCACCGCCGCAGGCTTGCCGATGAGCCTCATGGGCATGCGGCTGAGCCCCATCCTCATGCGCATCACCATCATGATCATGAGCACAACGATCATGAGCACGGCCACGATCACGACCACCCGTTCGAATGGCCGGAAGCAGTGCGGATCGCGCTTGTCGCGGTCGCGGCGGCGGCCGTCTGGTTCCAAATCTGGGAGCCATTCCAGGCTGTCAGCGTCATCGGCGTCGCCGGCCTTCTGATCGGCGGCTGGCCGATCCTGAAGGAGGCATTCGAGAATATCGTCGAGCGGCGCATGACGATGGAGCTGTCGATGACGATCGCCATCGCCGCTGCTGCGGCGATCGGCGAGTTCTTCACCGCACTCGTCATCACGCTCTTCGTCCTCGTCGCCGAGGTGCTGGAGGGGCTGACGGTTGGCCGCGGCCGCAAGGCCATTCGCGACCTGCTCGAATTCCTGCCGCGCGAAGTCTCCGTGCGCCGGGCTGGAGCGATCCGGTCGGTCTCGGCGGAGGAACTCTCGGTGGGCGACGCGATCCTGGTTGCGCCGGGCGGTCGCATACCGGTCGACGGCGCGGTGCTGTCGGGCCACTCCTTCGTCGATGAATCGCGCATCACGGGTGAATCGATGCCCGTCGAGAAGGTCGCGGGCACGCATGTCTTCGCCGGCTCCATCAATCAGTCCGGCGCGCTCGAAGTTTCAGCCGAGCGGAATTGGCCGCGACACCAGCTACGGCAAGATCATCGAGGCAGTCGAGCGGGCGGAAAAGTCGCGCGCTCCGGTGCAGCGGCTCGCCGACCGCCTGGCCGGCTACCTCGTCTATTTTGCGCTCGGCGCTGCTGTGCTGACCTTCCTTCTAACACGCGACATCTATTCCACGATCTCGGTCATTATCGTCGCCGGCGCCTGCGGCATCGCTGCCGGTACGCCGCTTGCGATCCTCGGCGGTATCGGCCGCTCGGCCAGGCTTGGCGCGATCGTAAAGGGCGGTGTGCATCTAGAGACATTGGGCCAGGTCGACACCGTCGTGCTCGACAAGACCGGCACGCTGACCTTCGGACGCCCGGAAGTACAGCAGGTGGTGCCCGTCGCCGGCAGAACGGAAGAGGAGCTGCTCGATGCGGCGGCAACGGCCGAGCTGCGCTCCGAGCATCCGCTCGGCAAGGCCATTCTTGCCTACGTCCGCCAGCAGGGCCGCGAGATCGCCGAGCCGGGTAGCTTCGGCTACACGCCGGGGCGCGGCATCACCGCCAAGGTTGATGATGCCGTGATCCTCGTCGGCAACCGTGCCTGGATGGCGGATAATGGCATCGGGAACGTCGGCGAGGCGAATACACCCAGCCATGCCAGCGGCGGCGCGGGAACGGAGATCCTCGTTGCCCGTGACGGCATTCTCCTCGGCAGCATCGTCGTTGCGGATACAGTCCGGCCGGAAGCGAGGAATGCTATCGCATCCCTGCAGCGCATGGGCATTCGGACCATTCTGCTGACGGGTGACGCCGAGCGCGTGGCGAGCGCAGTCGGCGGAGCTCTCGGCATCAGGGAGATCGAAGCGGAATTGCTGCCGGAGGACAAGCTGAAACGCATCGATGCCCTCGTGGCGCAGAAGCGTGTCGTCGCCATGGTCGGCGACGGCGTCAACGACGCCCCGGCGCTGGCTCAGGCCAATGTCGGTGTCGCCATGGGGTCCGGCACGGACGTGGCGCAGGAGAGCGCCGACGTGGTGCTGCTCGGAAACGACCTTGAACGCTTCGTCGAAACGCTTGCCGTCGCGCGACGGACGCGCGGAATCATCTGGCAGAACTTCGCCGGCACGATCGGCGTCGACACGCTCGGCATCGTCCTCGCTGCCTTCGGCTTCCTCAACCCGTTGCTCGCCGCTGCGATCCATGTCGTCTCGGAGCTGGTCTTCATCCTCAACTCGGCGCGACTCCTGCCGGCCCGCGCCAATGAGGGCGCAGATAATGCGAAGGTGGCCTCCGAAACTATGATGGCGGCGGAGGGACGGTGATGTTGAATGAGAGCAATACCGTTGGCCTCGCCTCCGGTGACGCGAAACTGATGGAGGCGACATGCGGCCGGCCCTTTTAGAACCGCTGCTTGATCGAACCTATCGCCGCCTCTTTGCGGCGCAGGCTCTGTCCCTTGTCGGAACGGGCCTGACGACGGTTGCGCTCGCGCTGCTTGCTTATGATCTGGCCGGCAAGGATGCCGGCGCGGTGCTTGGCACGGCGCTGGCGCTCAAGATGGTCGCCTATGTCGGCATCGCACCCCTGGTCGGCGCGATCGCCCACCGGCTGCCGCGCCGGAGCTTTCTTGTCGCTCTCGACCTCGTGCGCGCCGGCATTGTTTTGTTCCTGCCCTTCGTGACCGCGATCTGGCAGATCTACGTGCTGATCTTCGTACTCCAGTCGTGTTCGGCCGCCTTCACGCCGACCTTCCAGGCGACGATCCCCGATGTGTTGACTGACGAGAAGCGCTACACCGAGGCGCTTTCGCTCTCGCGGCTTGCCTATGACCTGGAGGCGCTGCTTTCTCCGACGCTCGCTGCCGCGCTGCTCACGATCACCAGCTATAGCACGCTGTTTGTCGGCGACGCCGTGACCTTCTTCGTCTCGGCCGGCCTGGTGCTGTCGACGGTGTTGCCGGCGGCAAAGCCGGTCGAGCGCACCGGCGGCATCTGGTCGAAGACGACCTACGGGATGCGGCTCTATCTGGCGACGCCGCGCCTGCGCGGGTTGCTGGCGCTCAATCTTGCCGTGGCCGCAGCGGGCTCGATGGTGATCGTCAACACCGTCGTCTATGTCCGCAGCATTCTCGGCGGCGACAACAGCGCGGTCGCCTGGCTGATGGCCGCTTCCGGCGGCGGATCGATGCTCGCGGCACTCCTCCTGCCGCGTGTCCTGACATGGGTCCCGGAGCGCACGGCAATGATCGGCGGCGCTGGCCTGCTGGCGCTCGGTCTCGCAGCGGCGGCGACGTTGCCAGGCTTTGCCGTCGCAGCCGGCCTATGGCTGCTCCTCGGCATCGGCTCCTCATTGGTACAGACGCCAGGTGGGCGCCTCCTGCGCCGCTCCTCGCAGAGCGAAGACCGCCCGGCGCTGTTTGCCGCGCAATTTGCGTTATCACATGCTTGTTGGCTCCTAACCTATCCGGCCGCGGGCTGGCTTGGCGCGACGTTCGGCCTCGCAACGGCGTTCGCGGCCATGGTTGCAGTGGTCCTGATTGCCTCGACCCTCGCGTTGATGCTTTGGCCGAGCGTCGATCCGGCGGAGATCGCCCATTCACACGAACCGCATCAGCACGACCACCTGCATGTTCATGACGAGCATCATCAGCACGAGCATGAGGGCTGGGAGGGGCCAGAGCCACATCGTCATCCGCATCGCCACGCACCAACCCGACATATCCACGCCTTCGTGATAGACGACCATCATCCAGCCTGGCCGAGGCATTGACTGTATGACACGCGCGACGAAGACACGTCGCTGTTGGGCTGGCGATGAGCTTTGTGCTGCAGTTATCCAGCAGCGATTTCTATACCAAACTCAAGCAACGCCGAGGACACGCTTACCATAATCCCTGAGCTCACCCTCCGGGCCGACATACCGGTATAGAGTGACGCGCTCGATCCCGAGTTCCTTGCACAGATCGGAAACGGAAGTGTCGCGCTGCGCCATGGCGGCTTGGGCGAGACGCACCTGTGCTTTGGTCAGGGCGAATTTCCGGCCCCCTTTGCGGCCGCGTGCCCGTGCGGCGGCGAGGCCGGCTATAGTGCGCTCTCGGATCAGATCCCGCTCGAATTCGGCTAGCGTGGCGAAAATGCCGAACACCATACGCCCGGATGCGGTGGCTGTGTCGATCTGAGCGCCTTTCCCAGTCAGCACCCGTAGACCGATATTGCGATCCGACAGATCCTTCACAGTGTTGATCAGGTGAGCAAGCGACCGACCGAGGCGGTCGAGCTTCCAGACCACCAGCACATCGCCGTCGCGCAAGGATTTCAGGCAGGCGGCCAGTCCGGGCCGATCGTCGCGGCTGCCGGAAGCGCGATCCTCATAGATATTGTCCTGGTCGACGCCGGCGGCGCGCAAGTCGTCGTGCTGCAGGTCGAGGGACTGCGAGCCATCGGCTTTTGAGACACGTGCGTATCCGATCAGCATGTTTCTTAAACGTTGGTTTGAGGCGGCGCGGTGGTCACGAATGATTTGTTCGCTGGAAATGTATCTCAACCAGCTTCATAAACAAAGCGTCTTGAACGCTACCCCATTTTGAAAAAGGAACATGGATGCCGCGTCGTGTCACTCTAACCGATCGGCAGAAGGACGCGTTATTGCGCCTGCCGACCTCGCAGGCGGATTTGCTGAAGCATTATACACTGAGCGATGAAGATCTCGGGCATATCAGGCAGCGTCGGCGCACTCACAATAGGTTCGGCTTCGCCCTGCAATTGTGCGTCCTGCGCTATCCCGGTCGGGTGCTCGCTCCTGGCGAGTTGATACCGGCGGAGGTGGTCGAGTTCATCGGAGCGCAGCTTGGCCTACTTGCCGACGATCTCGTCGACTATGCCTCCCGTGAGGAGACGCGGCACGAGCATCTTGCCGAGCTGCGGTCGCTCTACGGATTCCGTGCCTTCTCCGGACGTGGAGCACACGAGCTGAAGGACTGGCTGTTCCGGGAAGCCGAGCTGGCGGTGTCAAAC
This sequence comes from Hyphomicrobiales bacterium, assembly GCA_003963455.1. Classification (GTDB taxonomy): domain Bacteria; phylum Pseudomonadota; class Alphaproteobacteria; order Rhizobiales; family Rhizobiaceae; genus Mesorhizobium. The sequence continues at coordinate 52,730 of RXJA01000108.1, read as the reverse complement.
GAGGACATTGCCCGTCGCTTCGTGGCCGAGTGCCGTCGCACCCGCACGGTTCTTCCCGCGACATCCACGATCGAGCGACTTTGCGCCACGGCTCTGGTCGATGCGGAGCGGCAAATCGAGACGAGGATCGCCGATCGCTTATCGGTGCTGATCCGGGGACAGTTACTGGCATTGCTCGAGGAGACGGCTGACGATCGGGTCACCCGCTTCGTGTGGCTGCGTCAGTTCGAGCCTGGCTCGAACTCGTCGTCGGCCAACCGGCTACTCGACCGGTTTGAATACCTGCAACGTGTCGATCTTCCCGAGGATCTGCTGGCCGGTGTTCCTGCCCATCGGGTGACACGTCTGCGCAGGCAGGGCGAGCGATATTACGCCGACGGCATGCGTGATCTCCCGGAGGACAGACGGCTGGCGATTCTGGCCGTTTGCGCATCGGAATGGCAGGCGATGCTCGCCGACGCCGTTGTCGAAACCCATGACCGGATCGTCGGCAGGCTCTACCGTGCTTCAGAGCGCATTTGCCAGGCAAAGATCGCCGACGAAGCAAGCGCAGTGCGCGACACCTTGAAATCCTTTGCCGAAATCGGCGGCGCCCTAGTCGATGCACAGGATGATGGCCAGCCACTGGACGCCGTCATCGCGAGCGGATCAGGGTGGGACGGTTTCAAGACCCTTGTTGCAATGGCAACCCGGCTAACCGCTACCATGGCGGACGACCCTCTCAATCATGTGCTCGACGGTTATCACCGTTTCCGCCGTTATGCTCCGCGCATGTTGCGCCTGCTCGATCTGCGGGCTGCGCCTGTCGCGCTCCCGCTTCTCGAAGCGGTGATGACTTTGCGCACCGGTTTGAACGATGCCGCGCTGACCGGCTTCCTGCGTCCGAGCTCGAAATGGCATCGCCATCTTCGGGCTCAGGCGGCTGGTGACGCCCGCCTCTGGGAAATCGCGGTTCTGTTCCATCTTCGCGACGCGTTCCGCTCCGGAGATATCTGGCTGGCCAGGTCACGGCGCTATGGCGATCTGAAACATGCACTCGTTCCGGCGCAGGCTGTCGCGGAAGGCGGTCGCCTCGCCGTGCCATTGCGGCCGGAGGAATGGCTGGCGGATCGTCAAGCTCGCCTTGCTGTCCGGCTACGCGAGCTGAGCCGTGCGGCACGCGCGGGCACGATTCCCGGCGGATCGATCGAAAACGGTGTTCTGCATATCGACAAGCTCGAAGCTGCCGCGCCGGCCGGCGCCGAAGATCTGGTTCTCGATCTCTACAAACAGATCCCACCCACGCGGATCACCGACCTCCTACTGGAGGTGGATGCGGCGACCGGCTTCTGCGAGGCCTTCACCCATCTGCGCACGGGAGCGCCCTGCGCCGACCGGATCGGCCTGATGAACGTCATTCTCGCGGAAGGGATCAACCTCGGTCTTCGCAAGATGGCCGACGCGACGAACACCCATACCTTCTGGGAGTTGATCCGCATTGGACGGTGGCATGTCGAGGGCGAAGCTTACGACCGGGCGCTGGCGATGGTCGTCGAGGCGCAGGCGGCATTACCCATGGCCCAGATATGGGGCATGGGCACCTCGGCTTCGAGTGACGGCCAGTTCTTCACCGCCACAGAGCAAGGTGAGGCCATGAACCTGGTCAACGCGAAATACGGCACTACCCCGGGCCTGAAAGCCTATAGCCACGTCTCGGACCAATACGGGCCGTTCGCGACCCAGGTGATTCCTGCAACGGCGAGCGAAGCCCCTTACATTCTCGACGGCCTGCTCATGAACGATGCCGGCCGCCATATCCGCGAGCAGTTCGCCGACACGGGCGGCTTCACCGATCACGTCTTTGCTGCGTGCGCTATTCTCGGCTACCGGTTCGCTCCGCGCATCCGCGACCTGCCATCCAAACGGCTCTATGCGTTCGATCCGTCGGCCGCCCCAGCCCACTTGCGGGCCATGATCGGCGGAAAAATCAATCAGGCCATGATCGAGCGCAACTGGCCCGATATCCTGCGCATCGCCGCCACCATCGCGGCCGGGAGCATCGCGCCCAGCCAGATTCTGCGCAAGCTCGCCTCCTATCCGCGGCAGAACGAACTGGCCACAGCTTTGCGCGAGGTCGGTCGCGTCGAGCGGACCCTGTTCATGATCGACTGGATTCTGGATGCCGAACTGCAACGCCGCGCCCAGATCGGGCTCAACAAGGGCGAGGCACATCACGCGCTGAAGCGGGCCATCAGCTTCCACCGGCGCGGCGAAATCCGCGACCGTTCCGCCGAAGGCCAGCACTACCGGATCGCCGGCATGAACCTGCTCGCCGCGATCATTATCTTCTGGAACACCATGAAGCTCGGCCAAGTCGTTGCCAACCAGAAATGCGAGGGAAAACTGCTATCGCCTGATCTGCTGGCTCATGTCTCGCCGCTCGGATGGGAACATATCAATCTCACCGGAGAATATCGTTGGCCAAAAACCTTAGCGTAGGATTCCGCCCCCTCCCGCAAACGACCCCGACAAGGCTGATCGGCCGGCTGCCGATCCAGGGCAGCATGATCTCGGCGACCGCCGCATAGTGGTCGGCGAGCTGGCCTTTGGTGATATTGGCTTCCGGATAAATGACGCGGTCGCGGCTTGTGATGACGACCGTGCTTGTCGCCGGCGCCGGCCGTTCAGCGGCGTGATGCTCAGTCTCGAGCACGACGGCCTCGGGCTTCTTGTCCTCGCGCAGCCCGAGATAGCTGGGGTGACGAAGCGTTCCCTCGTTGGTCATCTCGGTATAGGCGATCTCGGCCACGAGCCTCGGCCGCAGCCAATGCGCGCCGCGGACCTCGGCGCGTGGTGCCTCGACCGTCGCTGCCTTCTGTTCGAGTGGCGCCATGATCTTCATCAGGCGCGCGAGTTCGGCCGCATCGAAGCCGGTGCCGACCTTTCCGGCGTAGCGCAGCGTGCCGCCGTCATGGACGGCGAGAATGAGCGACCGGAAGGCGCGGCTCTTGTCGGACGGCGTCCAGCCGGCGATTACGAATTCTTGCCGCTTGATGCATTTGGTTTTCACCCAGTTGCCGGCGCGTGCGCCGACATATCGCGAGTTGGCGAGCTTAGAGACGACACCCTCGAGCCCGGCCGCACAAAAGCTCTTGAGCAGCTTCTCGCCGTTTCCCTGGATATGATCCGAGTAGCGAATGTGGGTGCCCTTCGCGGGAAGAATTCCCTTGAGCTTGGTTTTTCGCTCGAGAAGGGGAAGGCTGGTCAGATCATCCCCATTGAGTTCGAGCAGATCGAACGCGAAATAGTCGATGCTCGCCGGAGCGCCCTTCAGCGCGCCCTGCAGCTTCTGGAAGTTCGAGCGCCCCTCGGGATCGAGCACGACCGCCTCGCCGTCGATCAGGGCGGATTGGACCTTGAGTTGACGCGCATCGGCGAGAATCGAGGGAAAGCGGCCGGACCAGTCGAGGCCCGAACGGGTATAGGCACGCGCCTCGCCCCCACCGACGGCGACGAGCGTGCGATAGCCGTCATATTTCATCTCGTGAATCCAGCGGTCGCCGGCCGGAACCGCGTCGACCAGCGTAGCGAGCTGAACGGGACGGAATGCCGGCGCCACCGCGGATGTTCGCGCCGACGAAGACTTCGTCTCGCGTGCGGTCGATCTTGCTTTTGTTTTGGGCGCCGTCGCCATGATCGAACGACCTGTCCTTTGATCGCGCAACTGTCCTGGATGAACAGCCTTAGCCGCGCTGCGTTTATTTCTTCAGCTTTTCGGCGGCTGCGTTGAGTTTGTTGCGATCATTGCCGATCCGCTTGATCAGGCCCTCGGCTTGGTCCTTCGTGATGCCGTGCTTTTTAGCGAAATAACTGACTTCGTAGCCTTCGCCGCCGGCGACGCGCCGACGGTCGGCATTGCCTCGTTTCGATTTGTCGTCGGCCATTTGCATCTCCCTGGGGCTTGATCGGTCCGTCGAGTTGATTTCCGATCCTTATGGTAATTGCAGCGGTATTGTTGATCGGCCTTCGAATGCTTTCAACTGTGAAACGGATTTAGTTTCGCGGCCGCCGCTAGTGGAAATTCCGCGTTTTCACCTTGATGGTGTCGATATGGAGGTCTGGCACATAGATGTCGCGCGTTCGCACCGCCCTCGGCGGCTGCTCGCGTGGATCGGGGGCCGAACCGCCTTTGCGGACCTGATCGCCGCGACCGTAAAGCAGCGGAAAGCTGGCCTCGCGCTCGCCGACGCTGGCCAGCTCTCCCGACAGGTCGACGATCCGCTGCGCGACCAGATGAACCACCTCGCCCTCGCGCTGGATGCGGCCGTGCACGGCGATCATGCTCGCCGCCATGATGGCGCGGCGATTGGTTTCGAAGACCTTCGGCCAGACGACGAGGTTGGCAATGCCTGTCTCGTCCTCCAATGTGATGAACATAACGCCCTTCGCTGACCCAGGCCGCTGGCGGACCAGGACGATGCCGGCTGCTTCGAGCCGGCGGCCGTCGCGCGATTCCATCGCCTCCGCGCAGGAGACGATGCGCCGACGATGTAGGTCGCTGCGAAGAAACGAGACCGGGTGACTGCGCAATGACAAGCCGACATGCCGGTAGTCTTCGACGACTTCGCCGCCCGTTTTCATCGATCGCAGCGCCACCGCGGGTTCGTTGAGCTCGGCGCTCGGTCCGTGATCGCGCGCCGCGGCGGCCACGAATAACGGCAAAGGTTCGTCCCTGAGAGCCTTGATCGCCCACAGCGCCTCGCGCCGGGCGAGACCGAGGGCCGGCCGAAACGCATCCGCCTCGGCCAGGAGAACGAGTGCGGCTTGCGGCACGTCGGAGCGGCGCCAGAGGTCGTCGACCGAGGCGAAGGGTTGATCGGCGCGGGCCGCAAGGATTCGGGCGGCGTGGCCATTGGCGAGACCGCGAACCATCCGCAGGCCGAGCCTGACCGCAAAGCGGCTTTCGTCGCGGGTTGGCTCCAGCGTGCAATCCCAGCGCGAGGCCGTGACGCAGACCGGGCGCACCTCAATGCTGTGCTCGATCGCGTCTCTTACGATTTGCGCCGGCGCATAAAAACCCATGGGCTGGCTGTTGAGCAAAGCAGCGCAGAAAACATCCGGATGCCAGCATTTAAGCCAAGCGCTGGCGTAGGCGATCAGGGCGAACGACGCGGCATGGCTTTCCGGGAATCCATATGAGCCAAACCCCTCCAATTGCCGAAACGTCTGCGCGGCGAAATCGCGCTCGTATCCGTTGGCGACCATGCCGTCGATCAATTTGGTCTTGAACGATGAGACCCCGCCCGTGAACTTGAACGTGGCCATCGATTTGCGCAGCATATCGGCTTCGCCGGGCGTGAAGCCCGCGCAGGTGATCGCCACCCGCATCGCTTGCTCTTGAAACAGGGGCACGCCCAAGGTTTTTCCGAGCACCTGCTCGAGCTCGGGCTTGGGGTAATGGACGGGCTCGCGTCCTTCTCGGCGGCGAAGATAGGGATGGACCATGTCGCCCTGGATCGGGCCAGGCCGAACGATCGCCACCTGGACGACGAGGTCGTAATAGGTCCTGGGCTTGAGACGGGGGAGCATCGACATCTGCGCGCGGCTTTCGATCTGAAACGTCCCGAGCGTATCGGCCTTCCTGATCATGGCGTAGGTACGAGGATCCTCGGCAGGAATCGTCGCAAGGTCGAGCTCGACGCCCTTGTGCTGCGCGAGCAGATCGAGACCCTTCTTCATGCAGGTGAGCATACCCAAGGCGAGGACGTCGACCTTCATAAATCGCAACGCGTCGATATCGTCCTTGTCCCACTCGATGACCTGCCGGTCCTTCATGCTCGCCGGTTCGATCGGCACGAGATCGTCGAGCCGATCGTGGGTCAAGACAAAGCCGCCGGGGTGCTGTGAGAGATGTCGTGGCGCGCCCATGAGCTGGCGCGCGAGATCGAGCGTCAATCGCAGCCGTCGATCGGCCAGATTGAGATTGAGCTCCTCGACATGGCGATTTTCAACGCCTTCCTCGGACCAGCCCCAGACCTGGCCGGAGAGCGACGAAATCAGATCTTCGGGCAGGCCGAGCGCCTTGCCGACATCGCGCAATGCGCCTTTCGTGCGATAACGGATCACGGTCGAGCACAGAGCGGCATGATCGCGGCCGTAGGTCTCGAACACCCACTGCATGACGATCTCTCGCCTTTCGTGCTCAAAATCGACGTCGATGTCGGGCGGCTCGCGGCGCTCTTCGCTGACGAAGCGCTCGAACAACAGGTCGTTGCGTCCGGGATCGATCGAGGTGATGCCGAGAACGTAGCAGACGGCGGAATTCGCGGCCGAGCCGCGTCCCTGGCACAGGATGTCGCGTGAGCGCGCGAACCTGACGATGCTGTTGACCGTCAGGAAATACGGCGCGTAGTCGAGTTTGTTGATGAGGCGCAGCTCGTGCTGGAGGACAGCGCGCACCTCGTCGGGCAGCCCTTCGGGATAGCGCGTCGCCGCGCCCTCCCAGGTGAGCTTTTCAAGCGTCTCCTGCGGCGAGAGCGAAGGATCGTCGCGCTCCTCCGGATATTGATAGGCGAGTTCGTCGAGCGAAAAACGGCAGCGATCGGCGATTTCAAGCGTGCGCGCCAAAGCGTCGGAGTAACGCGTGAAGAGGCGATGCATCTCTTCGGGCGGCTTGAGAAAGCGATCGGCATGACGCTCGCGCCGATCGCCGAGCGCGTCGATCGTGACGTTGTGCCGGATGCATGTGACGACGTCCTGCAGGATCCGGCGATCGGGCGCGTGGAAGAGGACGTCATTGGTCACGACGGTTCGGACCTTCGCGGCCGCAGCGGCGTTCGAGAGTGCGTGAAGCCGCAGTTGATCGTTCGGCCGGCGCCGGAGCGTGAGCGCCATATAGGCGCGATCGGCGAATGCGTCGTGCAGCTGGCGCAGGTGCAATCGGCAATCATCCTCGGCCGTGTCCGGCACGAGCACCGCGATGAGGCCCTCGCCGTAAGCAACGACATCGGCCCATCCGAGGCTGCACTTGCCCTTGCCGGCGCGTCGCTTGCCGAGCGAGAGCAAGCGGCATAGGCGCGAATAAGCGGATCGGTCGGTCGGATAGACCAAAAGCGACATGCCGTCGGAGAGATCCAGGCGGCAGCCGACGATCAGGCGCACGCCAGTTGTCTTCGAAGCTTCGTGCGCGCGCACGATGCCGGCGAGGCTGTTGCGGTCAACGATCGCGAGCGCCTCGATGCCCTGCACCGCCGCCTGGGCGAAGAGCTCGTCGGCCGAGGAGGCTCCGCGCAGGAAGCTGAAGTGCGATGTCGTTTGCAACTCGACATAGCGATGGGTGCTCATCCGAACACCCCGTGCATGAACCAGCGATGCGATCCGGTCGCAGCGTCTTCGCCGTCGCCGGCGCGATACACCCAATATCGCTCGCCGGCCTCGTCCTCGAGCCGGAAATAGTCGCGCACCGCGACGAGTTCGGCATCACGCTTCCACCATTCGCCGAACACGCGCTCGGGCCCGTCGGCCCGTCGCACACGGCGGCGGATACCGCGCCAGGTAAAAGTGACCGGCGGATGGTCGGGCAAGAGCGCGACGGTCTCAATCGGCTCGGGGCGCGGCAGAAGGCGGGCCGGTCGCGGCCAATGGCCCGGCCAGGTGGCGCCGGTATCAGGCGCCATCGCAGGAATTCGAGCGACGGCCCGCTCGGGCACGTCGCTCGATAGCGGCGCCGCGCGGTAGACGGCGCGTTCACCGACGCGGTTGGCCAGCGTGTCGATCAGGTCGGACACATCGGGGATGGCCTCTTCGATGAGCGCGCTGACGGTCTGCTTGCGGACCAATGGTTCGGCGATGCTTGCGACGAGGGTCAGGAGTTCAATGCCGAAGCCGGGATCGATCGTCTCGATCCTGTCGCACAAGAGGCGGGTGAGGCGCTTCGCGTCGCGAACGGGCACAGCCATGCCGACGCGGATTGCCTGGCGCTGGTTGTCGACGCGCCGCAGATGAAGATCGAGCCGTCGCGCACCGAGGTCGATTTCCTCAAGGCGTTCGCACAGCGCGACGACGAGCTTGCCGATGTAACGCGCGATGGTCTCGGCGGCGCCGATCGGTTCGGCAAAACTGCGCCGGACCTCGATGAGATCGGCCGGCCGAACCGGATCGATCGGCTCCGCCGCCGCGCCGATCGCCTGATCGAGCCGCCGCCCGAGCTCGGGACCGAAACGAAGCGTCAGCGGCGCACGCGGCTGCAATAGGAGGTCCCCGATCCACTCGAAGCCGAGCACACGCAGATCGTGGGTCATGGCGGCCGGCAAACGTAGCGCTTCCAACGGCAAGGGAGAGATAGTCGCCGGACAATGTCCGGGCGCTGCGACGAAAGCCGGCTGTGCGACATAGCGGGCGAAGGCGTGCGCAGCGCCCCAGCTGTCGGCGACGGCGGCGCGCGCGGAGATGCCGGACATGGCAAGGCGCCCGATCAGCGCATCGAGCATCGCCTCCTCACCGCCATGGAGATGGTCGGCGCCCGTGGTGTCGATCACGATGCCGTCGTCGCCATCCACCGCGACGATGGGGGCAAAACGTTGCAGCACCCATAAGGCGAGGCGCTCGAGCGCCTCGAAATCTGCGACCGGATCGGCATCCTGGATGAGCAGGTCCCGTACGAGGACCTGCGCCTTCGCGACCGGCATGCCAGGCCGAAGGCCAGCCGCCTGCGCGGCGGCATCCGCCGACACCACCACGCGCCGGCTTCCTTCCCGGCCGATCAGGATGAGCGGGGCCTCAAGCGGAGGCGCCGCGTCGCCGCCCTTCCGCCGCAGCCGGTCGGTCGACCAGCTCGGCAGGAAGAGCGAGACAACCCGTGTCATCGCAAGCCTCCAACTCGAAATCTGCACTCTCGCCCGCGCGGGCGCGGATCAATTCGACGAGCCATCGATGACGGCCCACACCGGGAACCGGAAGCGGCGACGAGGGCAACACCGAAATTCTCCAGCGCGTCATGGCTGCGGTCGGTTGCCCGAAATCGGCTGCCTCGGTCTGGCGCCGCCAGCGCCGGAGCGCGATACCGATCGTACCGGCTCCTTCAGCCGCGAGTTGGAGGCGCCGTGACGCAGTCATCGAGAGACGCGCGACCTCGCCAACGACGGCGCCCAGTCCGCCATGACGAAGACCCTCCTCCATGCAGGCGAGAAGCGACTTGTCGTCACCCGCCTCGACGTAGATCACCCTGTCGGGCGGCAAACCTGCCTGGGCAAGTGCGGGCGCGAAAAGGTCTGGGCGCGTGATGCACCACAGGACCTTGCCTTTCGTCCGCGCTGCGACGCCGCCGGCGAAGAGGGCTGCGGCCGCGCCGTCAACGGCGCCGAATCCGCCGCCCGCCACCTCGTGCAGAGCGCCGAGTGCCAGCCCTCCGCCGGGAAGTCGTGAGTCCACCTCGGCGATTCCGAATGGAAGCACCGATTTCGCGCGCGGGGTTCGACCCTCGATCTTCTCGATTTGCGCGCGCAACGACTCTATGGCGGGCTGCGGCCGCACGTTGGTCCTTGACCTCCTGCGATGGCTCTTGCATCATGTTCTCTATTTGTTCTGTGCTGTTGGGGCGAGAGTCAAGAGCGGTTGAGCGAATCGCGTCTGAGGTGAGGCGATCGGGACGCGAAGGGCTTTGCCTTTGCGGGCGGGGCTGAGACAATTGCCGGTGTTCGTTCACCCAGAAGCATGATGCCGCCGCGGTTGCCCTACGATCTGCCTCGCAGCCTCCAACTGCCACCCCAGAAAAAGGGGTGATGATGGCTGGCTCAGCCTTGCGGCAGCTCATCCGGCCATCTTTGGGCGCCGTGCAGGACGCGCAGAATTCGGATCGTCTCAGCGGTCACGGCGTAGGCTGCCACATAGGGCGTGCCGGTGATGACGAGCTCGCGCGTGCCGGCGACGCGGCCGGGACGGCCGCTCTCCGGAAAGTCGACCAAGCGGCGCGCTGCGGTGGCGATCCGCTCGTCGACGGCGATCGCCGCGCGCGGATTGTCCGCTTCGATATGGGTGAAGATGCCGTCGCGATCGGCGAGCGCGAAGGCCGACCAGACGAGTTTCACGATCCGCCGGCGGCCTTGCGCCGGGCGTCCGCGCGGCGAGCGGCGAAATGCGTCTCGGCCTGCTCGTCAGGCACGTCGGGGCGCGTATCCTGCAGCGCCTCTTGCACCTTCGTCCGGAACCAGGCGTCATGCGCCTCGCTGTTGGTGACGAGTTCCAGCGGAAGCGCGCCTTCATTGGCGGTTCGGGTGAGCAGGATGCGCACGGCGTCCGACACCGTGAGCCCTATGCCCTCGAGCACGGCGGACGCGCGGTCCCGTACGTCAGCGTCGATTCGGGTCTGAACAAGCGCATTTGTGGCCATGATCGCCTCCTTTCCAAGGAAATGTAATGCAATTGAATGACGAATGCCAGCCCCCGTCAAAGGCCGGAGCGGAGAGCATCAAGCCGCCTCCGGCACAGTCTCCGCCTGCGGCTGCAGACCATGCAGATAGGCGCAGGCCCGCTGCGCGTGCGCGGCGGCCGAGAAGATGAAGCGCTTGTCGTTGGCGAGGACCGCGAGCCAGGATGCGAGGTAGCTCGCATGGTCGGCGCGCGGCTCGAGCTCGGGGACGATTCCTAGATCGGCGCTGACGAAACAAGCGCCCAGATCGGCGATCAGCTCCTCGCGGGCGCGTTCGCTGCGATCGCTGTGATAGCGCGAGAGATCGCGGTTGAGCCGATGCTCCGCGCCAGCCCAATGCACGGTCTCATGCGCCAGCGTGGCGTAATAGCTCTCCGGGTCGCGGAACGACTCGAAGGGCGGCATCTGAATGAGATCGAGCAACGGCGCGAAGAACGCCCTGTCGCCGCCGTGCCGGATGACGGCGCCGGTGTTGGCAAAGAATGCGTCGGCATGGGCGATGCGCTGCGCCGCCGCTGCGGGCGCCGCCGGCCGGGCGTATAAGTGCTCCGGCAAGCCGTCGATCTGGTCGACGCAGAAGACCGAATAAGCGCGCAGGAACGGAATCGCGCGCTCCACCTCGTCGCCATGCTCGTCGGTCTCCGTTCTCGTGAGCCGATTGGCATAGACGACGGTCGTGCCGGTCTCACCCTTGCGGACATTGCCGCCGAGCTCAAGGGCCTGCTTGAACGTCATCCAGATCGGCGAGGCGAAGCCCCGCGCCACGGCCTCCGACCAGAGCAGCACGACATTGATGCCCTGATAGGGCAGGCCGTTGTGGCGCAGGGGCCGCGTGATGCGTCCGGCGCCATTCGCAGCGCTCCACGGCTGAATCCACGGGCGAACACCGCGTTCCAGGTCGGCGACGATGCGATCTGTGATCCGCGCATAGATGTCGACGCGGGACTTTGTTTGCTTACCAGTCATGATCCGAACCTCCGTTGGAGGCCGCGCCGATCGCGGCCCGTCACGGCGGTCCGCCGCGGAGGCCCGCACGGCCGCGCATCCGGTTGAGGTTCATGAGCGAGATGACTGGCGACGCGCCGGACCGGAACGTCAGTGGAGGACGGCCACGCCGTTGCGCTGCCGCGCAGGCCGGAGCATGGACCGAAAGCCGAGACGGGCGGCGATCGCCGCCCGCATCTCTCCTTCTCCTGCCTTCTTTTCGCGTCCGCGCTGCGCGACATGAAAAAAGCCGGTCCCGAAGGACCGGCCGGAATTGGTCGGAGAGGAAGAAAGGCGGGGCCGAAGCCCCGCCGGCGGCATCACTCGAATGCCGCCATCTGGACCTCTGCCGCCTTGCGGCTGACGGTCTCGCCGGGATGCTCGGGATGGCGCTCGAACGGCTTCCAGCTCTCGCCGACGACGTGCTCGTAAGCGGCGATCGCGCCTTCGGCCGCCATGCGCAGGGCGTGCGCCTGCACCCCGACTTCGGCGGCGAACTCGCGCTTGCGCTGGGCCGCGGAGTCGAAGCCGACGGGTCCGTCGAGGTCCTCGTCGCGGGCGTCGTTGGCCAATCGCGCCGTCGCCTCGCGGGCGTCGGTCACGGCCCGGCTGTAGAACTGCCCGGCGCCGTGGGCGGAGCCGACATAGGAGCCGACGATTCGCTGCAGGTGGATCTGCATGGCGCGTTCGCTGAGGCCCTCGCCGAGCACGTCCGCAGTCTCGGTGATGAGCCGCTGATGCAGATCGCGGATGCCGTCACTGTCGAGGATGGTGAGACCGAAGCTCTCGGCGATGCGGGTGGCCTGCGCTGCGTCGGGGCAGACGAGCCGGATCATTTCGACCGTGGTGCCGCGGCGAAGCTGGACAACGCGGGCGCTGGGGCGGGATGCGCGAGCGGTCTTGGTCATGGGAGTGTCCTTTCCTGGTTGCGCCGTCGGGGTCGATCCGGCCCCTGCCGGACCCCCTTCGGGTGCGGTCGCCCGGCGCCGCCGGCACGAGGGCCGCTTCAAGACCCGGGGGCCGCCAGGCGAGCGAGGTCCGGTTGCGGACAAGCGGGGCTCCAGCCCTGCGCAGGCCGCGGCCGGGCCTTGTCGAGATCGGCGGGCTCCGGCCGCTTGCGGCTTGGTCTTGAAGCGGACCGCCGGGGGCGCAGACCGCAGCAAACCCGAGGGGCGGGCCGACAGGGTGCGGGCCGGGTTGGCGATGCCGGAAAGGATGGATCTGGCCACGCCGATCACCATAGACCTTGATCGATATCTCCATCTCCGCCGAATGTTTGGCGCCAAGCTGAGGACCGAGGAGTTGCGGTTGCGCAGCTTTGCCACCTTCGTGGACCAGGCCGGAAAAGGCGTTGTTACGCGGGAACTGATCCTCGACTGGATGAAAAGCCAGCGGCCCGCCTGCGGTGGAACCAAGGCGAGTAGGTTCACTGCCATTCGCCTGTTCGCCGTATGGCTACACAGCATGGATGAGCGTCACGAGGACCCGCCGCCGCGCGGCTTCGTTCCGGGCAGAGTCACGCGACCTGCGCCATATATCTATAGCGATGCCGAAGTCGCGCAGATCATCAGGGCGGCACGGGAGTTGCCGTCTATCTACGGGATGCGCGGCCTGACCTGCGCGATGCTCTATGGTCTTGTCGCCGTGACGGGGATGCGCATTGCGGAAGCCTTGGCTCTCGACACGGCGGATTTTGATGCCGGACAGCAGATTTTGCATGTCCGCAATGGCAAAAACGGCAAGGAACGGCTCCTTCCGATTGATCCGGATGTCTCAGATCGACTGACGCACTATTGCTCCGAGCGGGACCGGCTGCTTGAGCGACACTCGGAACCGCTCTTCGTGAATTGTAAGGGTGCGCGGCCTAACTATTGCTGGGCGCGAGCAAACTTCGTCCGGGTCTGTCAGAGTGTCGGACTGCGCGGCACATGGTCGAAGCCGATGCCCGGCAGCCCTCCACGCATCCACGACCTTCGCCATACTTTTGCCGTCAGGACGATCACCGGATGGTATAGCGCTGGACATGACGCTGCGCGCGAAATGCACAAATTGACGACCTACCTTGGTCATGAGGGGCTCAGGGACACCTACTGGTATCTTCAGGCCGTCCCCGAGCTTTTGGAACTGGCTTCTGCACGGGTCAGTGACGGTTCGGCAGCGGAGAACTCGCAATGAGCGCCGCTACATTCCCTGCCTTGGTGCAGCGCTTCTTCACCGATCGCTTGTGCGTCCAGATGGAAGCTAGCCGTCATACCATCGCAGCGTATCGCGACACCTTCCGCCTGCTGATCCGCTATGTCGGGGCTCGCAGCGGCAAGACCCCGACGAAGCTGGAGATTGCCGACATCGATGCCGACATAGTGGCGGACTTCCTCAGCCACGTCGAAGTGTCTCGCGGCAACACAATCAGATCCCGAAACGCCCGGCTCGCCGCGATCCGGTCATTCTTCCGATATGTCGCGATGACCGAGCCGGCTTGGCTGCATCATTGCCAGCGCATCCTAGCCATGCCGAACAAGCGTCAAGTGAAAAGGGCCGTGACCTTCCTGGATGCCGAGGAAATCGCCGCGCTGCTTGGCGCACCTGATCGCAGCACCTGGGTCGGGCGACGGGATCATGCGCTGCTGCTCCTTGCCCTTCAGACCGGCTTGCGGGCTTCGGAACTGGTCAACCTGAACTGCGGAGATATCGTGCTTGGTACCGGTGCCCATGTCAAATGCTTGGGGAAAGGCCGCAAAGACCGCCGAACGCCATTGCGCCGGGACACGGCCAGACTGATCCAGTCCTGGATCCGTGATCGTAAGGAAAGTGCCGGTCCGCTGTTCCCCTCGATCCGTGGTGATCGTCTCAGTCGCGATGCGCTCGAACATCTGGTCCGAAAATACTGCACGTCGGCTGCGCAGACCTGCCCGAGCCTTGTGGGAAAACGCGTCACGCCGCACACCCTTCGCCACAGCACCGCGATGGAACTTTTACATAGTGGTGTCGATCAGGCAGTCATCGCGCTTTGGCTGGGCCATGAATCCGTGGAAACAACTCAGATCTACATCCATGCCGATATGCGGCTGAAAGAAAATGCTCTGCGGCAAGTGACAGCACCGGGTGTCAGATCGGGTAGATATCGCCCGGACGATAAGTTGCTGGCCTTCCTCGAGTCGCTCTGATTATGCCGAATAGTCGCATGGCCACGGTTAACACTACCACGCCCAGGCCGTGGCCATGCGGCATAATCCTAGCACTGGCATAATACGCCTTATGCCGAATTCGGCATAACGCATATTGGAAACCCCAGCAGCCGGTGAGGCCGAAGGTTTTCGCGCAGAGCAGCACGAAGTCGATGACGCGCTGCGGGCCGCCGGTCACGTCATCGCGGATCCAGAGCCGCCTGCCGCCATGTTCGGGCTGGATCGAAAGCAGGAAGCCGTCGGACGGCGGGTCTTCCGCCGCTTCGGACAGCCTGTTGTAGAGGTCGAGTGCGCGGGCCGCGTTCTGCGGCGTGCCGACATCGAGCAGGCATGAGAAATGAGTGAAATAGTCGGCCATGTCAGGCTCCTGAAACGAGAGGAGCCCGGCTGTTCCCCGTTGTGGGGGGCCGGGCTCGGATAAGCGGATGGGGTGAAGGGATGCGAGGCGGCCAGGGCCGCCCCGCCTAGTTCGGCTATTCCGCAGCGATCATGCGGGCCGGGTCATCCTCGCCGTCAGCGTTGGTGGAAGACTCGTCGTCATCGTCGGCGAGAAAGTCCGGCAACGCCTCGGTTTCTCCCTCCGTCGTCGCCAGGTCAGGAGCCAGCTCGGCACCGGCAAGGCGCAGCGGCTCGGGCAGCCAGCCGGTGTCGGCGAGCAGCCGCTCGGCTTCCTTCGCCATATCGCCCTTCTTCAGATGGTCGATGAGCTGCGCGGCCCGTTCACCCGCGCCTTCGCGCACGGCTTCGAGGATGCGCGCCTTGGTGACGCGACCGAGATAATTGCCGACGGTTGGACGCCAGCCCGCCACGGCCATGTCGAGGCCGGTGGCGCGGGCAAGGTGATCGGCCTCGGCAAGGCGCAACTGGACCCCATGCGCGGAGATCGCGCCGCAACCATAGCGGTCGGCCCGCTCATAGAGCGCGTTGACGCCGAACGATGCGCAATGGGCGAACAGTTCGGCCTGCTCAGTGCCGGCAAGCGCGGCGAGCGCATCCCAGAGGTCGGCGACGTTAGCCGGCAGGCGTGCTTCCCAATCCTTGTGGCGCGCCTCGATCGCACGCGCATAGGGCGTGTCCCGCAGTTCCGGCGACTGCGCCTGAAACACCGTGCCGCGTACCGCGACTTCCATCGCGACGCCGTGGGCGCTGTAGCGCGAGAAGACGTCGCGGCAGAACTTGTGCAGCACGGCCAGGAAGGCGGTCGCCGCGTCGCCCGCAAGCTTGTCCCTGAGCGCCAGCGTGCGCTCAGCGGTCAGCTCCATCACGAGACGGTCCGGCAGGGGCTTGATGGCGTCTTCCTCCTCGTCATCCGCCTCGATGGGCTGTCCGCCGATGCTAATGATCGTGCGCTGGCTGGAACCGTCCCCGTCGGGATCGCCCGCCGTCTTCCCGTCACCATCCTCGCCGCCATCGGTGGCCGGAGCCTCGTCCTCGGGCTTCACATAGCCGCGGTCGACGAGCAGCGAGCCATCGGAATCGATGCTGACGAAAACGCCGGCGCGTGCGATGTCGGCCGGATCGTAGCGGACGTGACGGGTTTCGAGCGCGTCGGTCGCGGTCTCGATCTCGCCCAGGCGCTCATCGACCTCTTCCGGCAGCTCGTCCGCATCCTCATATTCGGCCTGGAGCTTGTCATACTCGGCACGCAGGGCATCGAGCGTCGCCTGTTCCTCGGTCGTGCGATCGATCGGCGTGCCTTCCAGTTCGCGCAGGCCATGTGTCACACCATAGGGGAAGCTGACGGCGACCTCGATCCACTTCCAGCCTTCATTGGCGATCTCGTCGGCCATGACCTTCAGCTTCTCGGCGGCCAGCCGGTCGAGCAGCGCCGCATCCTGCAGCCAGCCGCCATCGTCGGACTGGAACAGGTCGCGCAGGACGATGCCGCCTGCCGCCTCATAGGCGTCGATGCCGACGAAGACGGCGCGCTTGTCGGAGGCGCGCACCGTCGATTCCGTCAGCATGCGGCGGATCTGATAGGGCTCCTTCGACCATGAGCCGGAGATCGTCTCCCAAACCTGCTCCTGGCGGGCATGATCGGAGCTGACGGTGAAGGCCATCAACTGCTCGAGAGAAATGCCATCCTCAGCATAGAGATCGAGCAGCTTCGGCGAGACGCTGGCGAGCCGCAGGCGCTGCTTCACCACATTGGCCGAGGTGAAGAAGGCTGCTGCAATGTCCTCCTCGGAGCGCCCTTTCTCGCGCATCGCCTGGAACGCGCGGAACTGGTCGAGGGGATGAAGCGGCGCCCGCTGGACGTTCTCGGCAAGCGAATCGTCTTCAGCGAGGATGTCGGTCGCGGCATCGCGCACGACACAGGGCACGGGCGCGTTCTTGGCCAGGCGCTTCTGCTTGACCAACCGTTCGAGCGCGCGGTAGCGGCGGCCGCCGGCCGGGATCTCGAACATGCCGGTTTCCTTGCCTTCGGCGTCGAGCACGGGGCGGACGTTGAGGCCCTGAAGCAGGCCGCGCCGGGCAATGTCCTCGGCCAACTCCTCGATCGAGACGCCGGCCTTCACGCGCCGGACATTCGACTGGCTGAGCACCAGCTTGTTGAAGGGGATGTCGCGCGAGGACGACAGGGTGATCTTCTGAACGGCAGTAGCCATCGGGATTTTCTCCGCGACGGGCGGCCGAAAGCCTCTCTCCCGGCCTCCAACCCGTCACGAAAATCCCCTCGACCCTCTTCCTCTCGCGGCGGCGAAAGCGAAGGCCGAGGGGAATGAGAAGGGAGGGTCGGCGGCCCGTGCGCTACAGACACTGGCATCCGATCAGCCCTTGGGACGGGGACGCTCCGCCACGGCGGCCAGGACATCGTCAAGCAGTCCTTCGGCCGCCCGCAGCGCCCGTTCGGACGACAATGGCGTCGGCTCGAGCCTCGTCAACTCGCGGATGCGAAGACAGCGATAGTAGGGCGCCAAGATCCGCGTCAGCATCCGCACGTCCGGGTGACGTCGATGAAGTCCGAGCCGTTCCGCGGCGGCCAATGCCTTGACCAAATCGTGCCGAACCTCATCGCGGCACCGATCGTCGTTCCAGCCCCGGAAATGCAGGTAGGATTTCAGCGACAGCTCGACAGCGCATCCGATGAGATGAAAAAGGACCTCGCGCGAATGGGAATCGCCCGCCGCATGCAGGCGGTGTGCCCCGGCAAAGGAACTCAACCGCATTGTCGAAGAGATATTTCCCCCGCCAGCGCTTCGATGACCTGCGCGCCCGCGCGGACGCGTGACTGGCCGCGGGGGATGATGAGGATCCCTGCCGGAAGCGGCGCCGGCCTGCTGGAGTCGGCGCGCGCATCAGGCTGCCTCCCGCTCGTCGGCGTCTGCGGACACTGGAGCAGGCCGCCCATTTTCGGGCACAAACTTTAGCAGCCAGTCGGCCGCCTTGCTGGCCTGCGACGCCGCACGGACGATGGCGCGATTGTCCTCGCGCAGGACCTCGGCCCAGGAGCCGATGTAATCGGCGTGGCGCACGGTCGGAACGATGCCGAGAGCAGCACAGCAAAATGCCGCTGAAATCTCGGCTATCATCTCCTCGAAGGCGTACTTCTTTGTGCCAAAGGAACCGGAAAGGTCGCGATTCAGGCGATGCGGCGCCCCGCTGGCATGGGAGCATTCGTGCAGGGCCGTCCGATGCCAGTTGATGGGCTCGAAGAAGGCCTGGGGCGGCGGGACCATCACATAATCGCGCGCCGGCACGTAGAAAGCACGGTTGCCTCCGATACGGAAATCGATCCCGCTCGCCTTGATCAGCGCCTCTACCTTCGGCTCGATCAGGCCCGGTTCAGGCGGCGGCACGACAATGGCGAGGTCGTCGAGCAGGCACTCGCATTGCGCCAGGTTAAAAACCGTGAAGCGCTTCAGGAACGGGATCGCCTGGGCTTCCTCGCCGGTCTCGCGGGCACGCTGCTTCTCGTCGTCGGGGACGAAGCGATCGGCATAGACGACCGTGGTTCCACGTTCGCCTTTGCGCACATTCCCGCCGAGCGAGAGGGCTTGACGGAAGGTCAGCCAGCTCTGGCATGGGAAGCCACGCTCGATCACGGCGCCCCAGAGGATCAGCACATTGATGCCGGAATAACCTCGGCCCGTGGCGGCGTTTTTCGGCATGGCAAGCGGCGCCTTCGCCGCCGCCGTGCCCCACGGCTGGACCCAGGGTAGCCGGCCGGCCTCCAGCTCGGCGAGGATCTTTCCGGTGATTTCGTCATAGAGGCTCGTCCGGTCGGAGCCGGAACGGGCGTGCATAGCATGTCTGGACATCGCGGGTCTCCGCGACGGGCGCCGGAGGCCTCTCCTCCAGCCCTCAACCCGTCGCGGCAAACCCGGTTCGCACTCTTACTCATAGGGGACGTTGCGTGGTCTCCCCACAGAAGGGGGTCGGCGGAGACGCCAGGCTCGACCTCGGGGGGAGGCTTTCACTACCGCCATTTTCGGATCACGGCGCTGCGGCTTCCAGTCTGCAGGCCTATGACTTCCAATTATCATGGCTGATAGTCCAATATTCGGGATCGGAAGTGCGGTCGTGTGCTAGGGAGTGGTGGAGGAGCGGCTGAGCCGTCGTGCTCTCCGGCGTTTCTGGCCGGATTGGTCATGCGGCCGCGGTTGGCAGCATGAGGGCCAGATCATCGCGCAGAGGCGTGATGGTCTCCAGGGTCAGGTAGCAAGCCCGCTGGACGGCCCATTCGTCCCTCTCGGGGAGAATGGCGCCGACGAGGTGCGTGAAGGCGTCCTCTTTGCGGAAGATGCCGACGACTTCGGAGCGACGCTTGATGTCGCCGTTGAGGCGCTCCAGCGAGTTGTTAATCGGTATGAGGATCTCGGTGCCGAAGTTCGGCGGCGGCTTTGTGGGCTGCGCCGAACAGACGAGATGGTGATCGAGCCGACGGGGAACTGCATGGCGGTCTCGCGGGTGCTGTCGCCCTTCGTCGAGCAGGTGGTGATCGCCAACCCGCTACAGGTCAAAGCGATCGACAACGCACACGTGAAGACCGACAAGGTCGACGCCGGCACGCTGGTGAGCCTCTACACGGCCGGATTCCATAGGTCATTACCCAAACCAGTCTGGCTGCCGGTGTCATGGCGCTCTCTCCCTTGCTCGCAAGGGAGAGAGCTTAAGCCAAGCCGTGATGCTCCACGGCGCCATTGTCCTCGCCGTGCTCCTGTTCCAACTCGTGCTTCGACGGCCCGGGAGCGCGGAATGCTGACGGAGCGCGGCAAAACGATGGAACAGACGAACGGCGTCTGCTGCCAGGTCGATCCGGGCCACTCGGCAATGAGGCGGGGCCACGGTCGCCGCTGCCGGCGACCGTGGCCAAATGCGACCATTACGCTGGATTGATCAGGTGGCGGCGAGCGGAGCAGCCTAGCCGATGGTGATGCGATTATCGACGCTCGTCACCCCAGGGGCAGCCCACGCCGACCGCTCGGCTTCCTGCTTCTCGGCCCAGGAGCGAACCGTGCCGCGCAGGATCACCTTGCTGCCGTCCACCTCGACGGTGATCCGGTCGGCATCGACCTGGGCGCTGCGGACCAGCGCATCCTGTATCTTCCGCTTCACTTCGGTTGGGGTTACCTTTGTCTTCACGACGATCATGTTGGTCACGCCCTTGACGCCCGTGATCGAACGCACCGCCCGCTCGGCCCACTCCTTCTGGTAGTTCCATTCGGCTTCGCCCTCGAGTGTCAGCCAGCCGTTCTTCACCACGACCTTGACCTTGTCCGCGGCGCCCCAGAGCTCCCGTTTGACGGCCTTGACGGCCTCCTCGGCGATCTCGGGATCGGTGCGTTCACTGGCGAGCTTGACTTCGATGTCATTCGCGACGCCCTTCACGCCGGACACGCGTTTTGCGGCCTTCTCGGCGTAATAGGAGTCCATGTAGCGCTTGACGAAGCCGGTCAGCGTTACGACGCCGTCCTTGACGGCCACGGCGATGTGGCTGTCATCGATGATGGAAGGATCATATTTGATCTCGTCTTCGACGTCCTTCTTGATCGAAGCATCTGTGCGGAACCATGAGACCATGACGCTCTCCTTTCGTCGGTTGTGCGGGAAGCTTCTTCGCTTCCGGAAACCACGATGGAGGCGATCCGTCCGCGGCGCATTGACCACCGTCATCGGGCTGAGATTTCGATCGGGCACCGGTCCCGAACGTTAGGCCTTGCGGGCTGCGGGTCGCCGGCGATCCGGCGTAGCTTTCCCTCATCGACGACCTCGATGCGGCTCGCTTCGATCAGCCGTATGGCTCCGGCGCGCTCAAGCGCGTGAAGGGACCGGCAGAGCGTTTCGCCGGCGATCGCCAGATAGGCCGCCATGTCGCGGCGCGGAACCGGGAACTCGATGGCCCGTCGGCCCGACGGGGTAATCTCCCCGATACCTCGCGCGATCAGGCAGTGCAGATAGGCCGCCACGCGCGCGTCCCGCCTTTGAATGCCCAGCAGGGACGACAGTTCGTAGGCTGCATCCAGTTCATCCAGTGCTGCTGCAAAGAACGTGCGTTCGAGCCCCCTGTCCGCTTCCATGAGCGCCATAAAAGTCCGATGATCGAGGCAGGCCACGTGGGCAGCCGTGGCCGCCTCAACGCCGCAATCGCGCACCCCTCGGCCAGGACTGCCGAACAGAGCGCCTGGAAACAGGAATCCCAGCACGCGATATGTGCCGTCCTTGTGAAGCTTCTGGAGACGCAAGACGCCGGACAGGACCACGCCAACGAAGCTCGGCTCGGTGCCCTGGTGGATCAGCCCTTCATCCGGTTCCAGACGACGAACCCACCCACAATCGCAGATGGAGCGGTGCAGACGGGAACTTTCATGTATGGCGAACTGCGACCCACCGGATCTCCGGGTCAATTTGGGGGCGACCGGTTCGCACTGCGGCATGAACATGACTCCCTCCCTGGCGACTGCAAGGCCAAGGATGAGGCAAGAAGTTCACGTCTGGCTGGCGCGAAGTTCACGTTTCTGTAAGGTAGGCTATGGGGGGCTGACCACCGTGCCATCGCGCGAAAGGGGCGACCGACATCTGATCTGGATCAAAGACGTCCATCGGGTCAGAAGCTACCCTGGCGCTAAAGCGAGGACCCAGACCCATGAAAATCCTGCTTCTGGAGGACGACGCAAAGCTCGCCGGTTACGTTTACAGGGGTCTCGAAGAGGGCGGACACAGCGTCGATCACCTCACGAACGGATGTGACGCGCTCTCTCATGCGCTCTACGCCGAGATCGACCTGGCGATCGTGGACCGGATGGTTCCAGGTATCGACGGGGTATCGGTGGTCCGGGCGTTACGGGGCGCGCGGAAGCAGGTTCCCGTGCTGATGCTCACGGCGCTCGGCGACGTCGCCGACCGGGTCGAGGGGCTCGCCGCCGGAGCCGACGACTATCTTTGCAAACCGTTCCATTTCGCGGAACTGCTTGCCCGGATCACGGCGCTCGCCCGCCGTGGTCATCAAGCCTTCGAGCCCCATGTGCTGAGCGTACACGACCTCTCGCTCGACCTGCTCGCCCGCACGGCGAAGCGGGGCGGCAAGCAGATCGACCTTCAATCGAAGGAATTGGCGCTGCTTGAGGTTCTGATGCGCAATGCCGGCCGCGTCGTGCCGCGCACGCTGCTGCTCGACAAGGTCTGGAACCTGAATTTCGAGCCGAGTACCAGCATCTTGGAAACCCAAATCAGTCGACTGCGCGCCAAGATCGACAAGCCATTCGACCTGCCGCTCGTTAACACCGTTCGCAGCATGGGCTACACTTTGCATGGCCCTAGCTAGCCTCTTTGCGGCCTCAACATTCCGAACCGCAGTCTATGGCTCCGCGGTGCTGGTCGCAGCGCTCGTCGTCAGTGGGGTAACTGTCTTTTCGACGGTCCGCACGACTCTGGACGAGGACGTTCGCAACCAGGTCGAGTCCGCGCGAGCTGCCCTCATCGAGGTGTACGCGGCCGAAGGCAGAGACACCTTTCTGGATCACGTCCGACGGATCGCCTTGCGCCTTGGCGCCTGGCGCGAGGCAATCGTCGTATATGATACCCAGGGCCAACGATTGGCCGGCAACATCGCTATCCCGCCACCGCCGGAGGGTTGGCATGAGATCGATGATCCCGCGTTGACGGTGGCTGTCAGTTACCCTCGGATTCTTGCCAATGTCAGCGTGCTCGGCGATTTTACGGTGCTCTCGGGCCGCTCGCTGCAAACGCGGGACGTGACGCTGCGGACGCTCGCGTACTCAGTTTCCGGCCTTGCTCTCCTTGTCATGATTACCTTCATCGGCATCGGCATCGTCCTCGGCAGTCGGGCCCAGCGCAGACTAAGTTCTATCGGCGCGGCGCTGGAGCGCGTGTCGCTGGGCGATCTTTCGGCCAGAGTACCAGTCGATTTCGGGATTGATGCGACCGACAAACTGGCGGGCCAGATTAACAACCAGTTAGCGCGACTCGAGTCGCTTATCTCCTTGACACGCGCGACGTCGGCCACCCTCGCCCACGAGCTGCGAAGCCCGCTTGCCCGTGCGACGCTCGCCATTGAGCGCGCCGCCGACGCCGCAGAGAGCGACCGGGCAAAGCAAGCGCTCGGTGAGGTGGAGGCTGAACTCGCTCGGATCGCCGCCGTGTTCGACTCCGTTCTGCGCATCGCACGCATCGGCAGCCAACCCTCATTGGACAGCGGGCATATCGAACCGGCTGCCTTCTCGCCGAGTTGGTCGAGATATTCGGCCCCGTGGCGGAGGAACGCGGCATAAAGCTCGAGCTTGCGGCACCCGACGATTCGAACCTGCTGCGCGGCGACGTGTCTATGCTCCGCCAGATGGTCGCCAATTTGATCGAGAACGCGCTGGCCTATTGTCCGGCAGGCGCAACGATAACGCTTTCGGCGGAACCGCGGAGCGGCGGCAGGGTCGCGCTCGTCGTCGCCGACACCGGACCGGGAATCCCGGAGGAGGAGCGCTCTCGCGTGACAGAACCCTTTTACCGCGGCGATGCCGACAAGGCGAATCGCGGCACTGGGCTTGGCCTTTCCATTGTCCAGGCGATTGTCGCCCGCCACGGAGCGCGCCTCGAACTTCTCGATAACCGGCCGGGTCTGAGGGTGGTGGTGGAGTTTCCACCTGCGGGACAAGCACCCGCGTGACATGGCAGGTTTCGGATCGGGAGCCTGCGCGCCCGCATTCAAGGTCGTGAAGCGCCACCTTTCCGCCACAGTGCCCAACCGGACAGGAACGCTATTCCGGCGCCGCAAATAACGGCGTTTGTTTGAGCAAACGGCGTGTCGGCAAAGCCGATCACCCAAGGCGAGACAGTAAGCCAGGCGCCGAGGGCTAGTCCCAGCCAACCCTGCCATTCCGCCCTCTCCGCAAGGGCAGCAACAGCAACCAGAAGCGCCAGCGCACCCGTTATGACGAAACTCCAGATTGTCAGCGGCGCCCATGCGCCACCGGGCGTCATTTGCTGCAGCACGAGCGGCGACACGACCAGCCAGCCGCCAAGCGCGACCACGATCCAGCTGTGCCAATTGCGCGTGCTCAAGTCGCTCATCTCTGACAGCCAAAGGCACCCTCACTGTGACGACTTGCGCATAAGGCGCCAATGACCGCCGTCATTGCAGCAATAGCCAAGCGCGAAGGCTGGTGCGTTCCAACTTCACTGCAGGTTCGACTGAGCATCTCGTCCGGCCCATCGGACCAGAACACTCCCGCACAACATGCTTATGCCGATGGCTATGAACAGCGGACCGCCAAAGCTGGCGGGAAGGAGGCCTGAGGCCAATGAGACCGAAAGCAGCATGAGGCTGAATTCGCCTCCGTGAGCCAGGATGATGCCGGTTCGCAATGACGCCGGAAGTGGTTCGCCAAACCCGCGAGCGACAGCGAGAAAGATCAGCGCCTTGCCGAAGAAGAGGATCGCGAGCCAGATCAGCACAGCGGGCCAGGATGACGCCAAGGTTCCGAGCGGAATTTGCGTCCCGATGCCGATGAAGAAGATGCCGACGAAGAGATCGCGAAAGGGTCGGATTTCTCTTTCGACGGCATGACGCGCATCGCCTTCACCTATGACCATCCCGGCGGCGAAGGCAGCGAGCGCCGGAGAAAGCCCGGCGAAGGCTGCGGCGATAGCGGAGCCGAGTGCGATCGCGAGCGCGAGTAGCTGTGCAAGCTCTGGATCGCCAGAGGCTGCAATCCACTTGGCGATCAATTGCAACGGTCCCCGCGCGATGAAGAGAAGAGCGACCAGCGCCACGGCTCCAAGAATTACGGTAATCGCTCCGAATCCTTCGGCGGCGCCGCTCGATGCATCGTACAACAACAGGAGTGCCACGGCGGCAAGGTCCTGAAACAGAAGCACGGCGATCGCCATGCGCCCCGGCAGCGAGCCAAGGGCGTTCACGCTCGCCAGCACCTTGAGGCATAGCGCGGTGGATGACATCGCGACGGCTCCGCCGATGAGGACCGCGGGGACGATGCCAAGGCCGAACAGAGAGATTGTCGTCGCAGAAACGAGGATCGTCGTGACCGCAACCTGCGCCATGCCCACACCGAAGACATGACGCTTGAGAGACGCGAGTTTCTCGAATGAGAATTCCAGGCCGAGCGCAAACAGCAGAAGGACCACCCCGATTTCACCGATGGTGGTCAGGGCGGCGCTCTCTGAAACCAGTCCGAGACCCGACGGTCCGATCAGTAGCCCCGTGAGAATGTAGCCCACAATGCTTGGAATTCCGATCCGCGCGCAGATCGTCACGAGCACAAAGGCTGCGACAACAAGGAGAGCGCCACTTTCGAGAAAGCCGGTCGTGCCGTGCAAATCGATTACTTTCCACTTCGCTGCGAGCGATGGCCAAGGTCGACAATCAGTCTCGTGACTGCGAACGCACCCAAGCCGTTATTTGCGAAGCCGTCATGGCGCCGCTGGTTCTGCCAACCTCGCGGCCGGCCTTGAACAGGATCATGGTGGGAATGCTGCGGATCCCGTACCGGCCCGCGATCTGTTGTTCCGCTTCCGTATCGAGCTTGCCGAGGCGGACATGCGGCTCCAGTGAACGCGCCGCAGCTTCGAACTGGGGCGCCATCATCTTGCATGGCCCGCACCATTCTGCCCAGAAATCCACGAGCAATGGCAGCTCGGCGCTGGCGTGGCGGTCAAAATTGGACGCAGTGAGAATGACCGGCTTCCCCTGGAAGAGCCGAGCCCCACAACGGCCGCACTTGGGATCGTCGGCCAGGCGATCTTCGGGAACGCGGTTGGTCGTGCTGCATTCCGGGCACACGATGGTGGGCATTACACTTCCTCCAAACGACTTTACCGCCGTAAACGAGCGGCGTTCTTCTTCTGACCTGTAGCAACAGGAGCTATTGTTTGCGTGCTTCCCTCTGCCGCGGCTCGGGAAGGTATTCCACGCCGCCACCCTGACGCCGCACGGGCTGCGGATAGAGCGTCATGAGCTCCAGGATTTCGTCGGGCATATCGGTGCTCACCGAGAGTCCCATGTTCCGCGCCTCGTCGGCGAAGATGGGGTAGTCGTGAGTCCAGGTTCCCGTCGCCAGCTTTGCGGCCAACGACCGGGCGCGTTCCTGGTCCGTGTTTTCGGCAAGGAACTGCATGGCCATGGTCTGGACCTGGGCGATCGCCTTGCGTCCGACATCGGCCATGACCAGCGTCTGGTCGTCCACCTCGGCGATCGGCTTCTCCTCGGCAACCTTGATGATCGACGCCGCCGGCATGCCGCCGAGCTGCGGGTCGATCGGGCCGAGCACAGAATGGCGACACATCACGATCTCGTCGGCCGCAAGGGCGATCAGGGTACCGCCTGACATCGCGTAATGCGGCACGAAGACCGTCACCTTGCCCTTGTGCCCCTGGATCGCGCGGGCGATCTGGGCCGCGGCCAGCACCAGGCCGCCCGGTGTGTGCAGCACGATGTCGAGAGGAACGTCGTCGTCGGTCATCTGGATGGCGCGCAGGACCTCCTCCGAATCGTTGACGTCGATGTAGCGCATGAGGGGAAAGCCCAGCAGGTTCATGGTCTCCTGGCGATGGATCAGAAGGATGACGCGGCTGCCGCGCTTCTTCTCGATCTGCGCGATCTTCCGCGTGCGCATTGCTTCGAGATACCTGCGCTGCAGAACGGGCTGCAGCGCGGAAATGATGAAGAACAGCCAAAACAGCTGCATTATGTCCATGGACTTTGTCCTCCTCTCCGGCGTCCATCCGGCAAGAACCCGTAGATGCCTTCGTCTCGATAGTAATGGCGATAGGTTGCGCTAGGCCTTCGCAACAGCGGCGTGATGAGCCAGCCGGCGACGAAGCCGCCGATATGCGCCCACCAGGCGATCCCGCCCGACGCCTGGTCACCCAAAGACATAAATCCCGGGATGAGCTGCATGAGGAACCAGATCAAGGCGAATACAAATGCCCGGACTTCGAAGAACAACGGTATGAACAGTATGGGCACGATCATAACCAGCCGGGCCGCCGGAAACATCCGCGCGTAACACCCGATCACACCTGCAATCGCGCCGGATGCACCGAGCGCAGGCACGACCGAGTCAGGGTTCGCGAGCGCATGGGCCACCCCCGCAGCCACGCCGCAGAACAGATAGAACAGGATGAACCGCCCAGCACCGAGACGGTCCTCGACCGCGGGACCGAAAATCCAGAGTGTCCACATGTTGAGGATGAGGTGCAGCCACCCCCCGTGCAGGAACATATTCGTCAGGAAGGGAGTCCAATCAGAGGGGGCGACAAGACTGAGCTGCCCGAAGAAGCGCGATGGCACCAGCGCGAACTCGAACAGGAACCGATCCAGCAGGCGCTGGGGCAGGCTGATCTGGTAGAGGAACGCGAGGACGTTCACCCCTACGAGTGCCCAGACGATGACGGGAGGATATCTCCGCGCGACGGTGTCGAGATAGGGAAACAAGCTATCGGTTCCCGCGTCAGTTTCCAGTTCGAGTCATGGTTTCTTCGCCGCCACCGTCACACCCGTCCATGCCGGCGGATCGGACGCCGGGAAGGACTCGAGGCTCGCTTCGAGAACCGGATCCGCGCCGTTACTATCCTGAGCGGACAGCTCGACGGAGCCCTCACGGTTCACCGCGCGCTGAAGGCGATGATCTGTGCCTCCCGAGTAGCTTCCGCGCAGAATTCGAAAAGCGCCCGGCGCATCCGCGCCCTTGTAGAGCCGATGGCTCTCGCTTCCTTGCCAACGGTTGGCAGGACCACGCTCAGAATTGTCCTCGCGCACGATATAGCGCCAGTCGTTATGTTCAGCAAAATCGATGGCGCTTTGCCGATCAGGGAACTTGAGCCGTATCGAACGATAGGGATCGTCGCTTGAGGTATAGCCCATGAGCGGCTCGATCCAGAGCGGTCGCGATGGCTCAAACTCGAGCACCCAGTAATTCGGCCGGGGCGCGGAGGTCATCACCGAGCGCGCCGGCCGGTAGATGATGGCCGTCGGCACGGCCCACGACCTCATGTCGGTCCCAGGCACCTTCGGTGGAAAGGGAGGACGATTATGTCCGAGCATTGCCGTTTTCCTTCTGATGTAGTTCCCTTTCGGAACTACCGAACTCAATCCGGTCGAGATGTTGCATACGGTTCGAGTTTCGAAGAATGGCTTCACGCGTTGTACGCCGATTCCCGGCAGCAATCTCTTCGAGGATATCTCTGCGCATCGCGGAGGTCATTTCTGCGACAGCTTTCATGATATTTGATCCGTCCTCTGAATTTAGTTTTCCGTCCCGCAGACCCGAAATCAGGGTATCAAGGACATTCTCGAAGGAGGCGATGACGTCAGAACTACCCAGCACGGCCAACTTGTGGTTCAAGACGCGCAATTCATCAATCAGGTCGTCGTTGTGCAGAGCGGTCTCCACGATTTGGGCGACCTTCTCGATGCAGGCCATGTAAATATCATTCTTCTTTTGAAGGATGATGACCTGTCCTTCCTTGCGAAGCTCCAGCTCAGTTTGCCTGTTCAGCAAGACCGCTGTCAGATAGATTGTCGCAACGGCCCCGAGAAACACCAGCACTACTTCCCGGGCGAAGGGTACGGGCTCGCTCTCGACGAACATCTCGCGAAAAGCGAGATATGCTGCTCCCCCAATGGCGATAGAGAAAAGCGCATAAGCCAGGTCGCGAGCTCTATATATAGAACGCCTATATACAGGTTGTTTGCTGCCGTTAGACGGACTGCCATCATTCATCTCTGCAATCTCCCGCAGCTTGATTCGGGAGATTGTGCGCCGCCGTCTCTTCTATTGGCTTGTGCCGCAAGAAAACAGGCGTCGGCCCAGAGCCAAACGGATTGAAGCCGACGCGCAAACATCGCTCGAAGATCGTTTCATCCCAACGAGTGAGATCGTCGTCTTCGTCGCCAACGTATCGGTGGTGTTCGGTCGCCACGCTCACGCTTCACTGGGTTTGTTCATAATGTCACTGGAGATGGAGCCGTCGGATCTACGAGCCTTGCGAAGCCGGAGGCCGAGCAACACCATCATCACGCCGAAGAAGGCAGCGTAGAAACCGAGGAGCCAACCGAGCGCAAGAAAGGTCTCGACCGGGCGGGTGAGAAACAGCCAGATTACGGCGACGCTCAGGGCAACCGAGACAAGACCGCTTAGAATAAGCCAGATCTCGCCTTTGATTTCCTTGCGCAGTCGGATCGCCGCGACGATTTCAAAGATGCCGGATAACGCTGACCAGAAAGCGATGCTCGCCCAGAGGAAAGTGGCCAGCACCAATGTAGCGACGAAGGGCGAGACCACCACAACGACACCGGTCGCAATTCCAAGGATGCCGCTGAACATCAGCCAGCCCCAACGTTCGCCCTTGCGGAGGTGCCGTACGGCGGCAATTAGCCCGAACACACCGTCGGCAAAAGAGAACGCCCCGAAGACGAGGGTCAAGGCGAGGAGCGACTCTGCCGGCATGATGAATGCCAGCGCTGCAATCAGGAACGCGAGAATGCCTCGGAGGACAAATGCCCACCAGTTCTTGGAGAGGCTGCAAAGCAGATCCTCACTGCCCCGCACACTTTGTTCCGCCTCAGTGTTCATTTCTCCTCCTCCTTGAATTTTCAGAAGTTTCCTGGAACCGAGTTGCGCCGGCATTTTCTACGCTCATTACCGAGCGCGCCGGCCGGTAGATGATGGCCGTCGGCACGTCCCAAGACCGCATGTCGGTCCCCGGCACCTTCGGTGGAAGGGGAGGACGATTATGTCCGCGCGTCATGACGCTTCTCCCTTCACGTCGCCCAGGAGACCCCTCTCGATCCGATCCCGATCCAGAAGTGGCTGCGGGATGCGCGACGATTCCCTGAACGTCCCGGCGGTGTCAGCCGGGTATCCGGACGCCTGCATCTTCTCGCGAAGCTGCGCCCGCGCGGATTGGGCGATCCGTCGGACGTCATCTTCCGGAATGCCGAGGATTTGGGAGACGTGCTCCGCCGTGTCGTTCTCCAGATCGAGCCGCAGCAGCACCCTGCGCCACAGCGCCGGGAGCGCCGCGACGGCCCGGTGCAGCGCCAGTGCCTCCTCGCGCCGCGCCGCTTCGGCCTCGGGATTGGCGGCGGAGCCGTCGGCCACGACGTCTTCCAGACGCAGGGCTTCGTCGGGCTGATAGAACTCGAACATCTCCTGGTCGGCCTCGGTCGGATCCTGCGCCGGGGCCTCGGGCTCCAAGTCGAGAGAGGCGGCGCTGTCGGGCAGCGCATGGCTGGCCTCCCGTGCCGCAGCGTCGATGCTCTCGAAGGCCAGCCGCGTCAGCCAGGGGCCGACCGAGAACTCTGTCGGCCGCTGCTCGAACCGCTCGAGACCTTTCAGGATCGTCGCATCGACCAGATCGCCGACATCGAGACGGCCTTCGCGGACCGCCCCGCTGGCCTCCAGGTAAGTCAGTTCGCGCCTCACGGTGTCGTAGACCGCATCGAGATGATCCTCGATCAGGCCGAAATAGAGCGTGCGACGTTTGGCCTCGGCTCTGTCCCGTGCGGGCGGCAGCAGCGCCTTGATCCGGGCGCGCCGTGCCCGGCGCTTCCATTGCGGTTCGCCCTTGAGCAGCGCCACCTTCCGATCGACACGTCTGCGCAGATCGGCGAACGCCTTGCGCAGGACAGGTTCGATCTCGAATCCGTCCTCCTGCGCTGCGATCACGCCCGAGGGCAGTTGGAGACGCAGGCTGGCGTGGATGCGGGTCTTGCCCTCCGTCTGCGACACGGAGATCTCCAAACGGACCAGCTCGGGTCGGAAGCGCTTCAGATGACTTTCAAGCTGCCGGACCTCCTCGGCGATCACCTCGGGGGCGCGCTGCCGCCCGTGGCGGTCGAGATTACGAAATGCGGTTCGAATCTTCATTTTCGCTGACTTTTGCGTTGGAGGTCCGGCCGGAGATGGTCGATGTGGCCCGTGTCCGGCCGGGACGCTCGTTTCAGGCGGACGGCTTTTGTTCGCCAGACGAGCTCTTCAGTGACTTCTTGTCGGACTCATCTGCACTTGGCTTGTGTTCTCTGTTCGCCGACTTTCGCTTGCCCTTTTGGCCTGGGGCGCCTTTCGACTCGTCGGCGTCCTCGCTCGACGCATCGGCAGCCTTAGCCCTTTCGAGCTTCTCGAAGACCACCTTCTGCTCGTCCGCCGACCAGGCAACGCGTACCTTGTCGCCGTCCGCGATACGTCCCGAGAGGATCTCGCGAGCGAGCTCGGTCTCGAGTTGCGAGCGGATCAGTCGCCGCAACTCGCGAGCGCCGAATTCGGGGCGGAAGCCGACCGCGCCGAAGTGATCCACGACACTCACGTCGAATTCGAGTTCGACGCCTTGGGTCAGGGCCGTGCGTTTCACCCGGTTCAGCTGCAACTCAACGATCTGGCGGATCTCGGCATGATTCAGCGAATGGAACACGATGATCTCGTCGATCCGGTTGATGAACTCGGGCCGGAAATGTCCGCGCAGCACCTCCATAAGTTCGGCCTTCTGCTTCACCTCGTCGAACTCCTGCGTCCCGCGCTTTTTGAGGTTGCGCTGGATGATGTCGGAACCGAGGTTCGAGGTGGCGATGATAATGGTGTTGGTGAAGTCCACCACGCGGCCCTTGCCATCTGTCAGGCGGCCGTCGTCGAACACCTGAAGCAGGATGTTGTAGACATCCGGATGCGCCTTCTCGATTTCGTCGAGGAGCACGACCGAATAGGGGCGGCGGCGGACCTTCTCGGTCAGCTGGCCGCCCTCGTCATAGCCGACATAACCCGGAGGCGCCCCGACAAGCCGGGCAACGGAGTGCCGCTCGCCATATTCCGACATGTCTATACGGATCATCGCGTCTTGATCGCCGAAGATAACCTCGGCGAGCGTCTTGGCCAGTTCCGTCTTACCAACGCCTGTCGGGCCGAGGAACAGGAAGGTCGCGGTCGGGCCGCGTCCTTCGCGCAAACCCGCACGCGCCAGGCGCACCGCGTCGGCCACGGCTCGGATCGCTTCTTCCTGGCCAATCACGCGCTCGTGCAACTTCTCCTCGAGCTTGAGGAGCTTGTCCTTCTCCTCGGTGGTCAGCTCCGTGACCGGAACACCAGTGATCTTCGAGACGATCTGGGCGACATGGTCGACGCGCACTTCGGCCGTGGCCGATGCCTGGTCGCGTTTCCAGACTTCCAGTAGCTCGTTCAGTTCCTTCTGCTTGGTTTCCAGCTCTCTCTTGAGTTCCGCCGCCCGGTCGAACTGCTTGCGGGCCGCGGCGTAATCCTGCTCGCGCTTGATCTGTTGGACCTCGGCATCGAGCTCCTGCACGTCAACCGGGCGCGCGGTGGCGCTGATCTTCACGCGCGCGGCGGCCTGATCGATGAGATCGATCGCCTTGTCGGGCATGAAGCGGCCGGTGATATACCTGTCCGAAAGCTCTGCCGCCGCGACGATAGCTTCGTCTGTGATCGTAACCTTGTGATGGGCCTCCAGCGTATCACGCAGACCGCGCAGGATCATGATCGTCTGCGCGACCGTCGGTTCGTCAACGTAGACCGGTTGGAAGCGGCGTTCGAGCGCGGCGTCCTTTTCGATATATTTTTGATACTCGTTGAGAGTCGTGGCACCGATCAGGTTCAACTCGCCTCGCGCCAGCGCCGGCTTGAAGGTGTTGGCGATGTCGAGCCCGCCTTCACCGCCGCCCTGGCCCGCGCCCACAATCGTGTGAATCTCGTCGATGAACAGGATCAGGCTGTCCTTCTCCTCGGTGATCTCCTTGAGGATCTTCTGGACTCGTTCCTCGAACTCGCCGCGATATTTCGACCCGGCGACCATAGAGTTGATGTTGAGCTCTACCAACCGCTTGTCGCGCAACGCCTCGGGCACCTCGCCAGCGACGATCCGCTGCGCCAGCCCCTCGACGATTGCGGTCTTGCCCACGCCGGGCTCGCCGATCAGGACGGGATTGTTCTTCTTGCGCCGGGCCAGCACTTCGATCGTCGTCTCGATCTCTCGAGCGCGGCCGATGACGGGGTCGAGCTTGCCCTCGCGGGCGAGTTTGGTCAGGTCACGACTGTATTGGTCGAGATCGGGCGTGCTGGAGGGGGCCTCCACGCGGCCTTCCTCGGCGCCCTTGCCGACGACCTTCGTCACCTGCTGGCGCAGCGCCTGCGGTGTCAATCCGTATTTGCGGAGGATCGACGCGGCGAGACCCTCACCCTCTTCGGCGAGGCCGATCACCAAGTGCTCAGGGCCAACATAGGAGTGGCCCAACTCGTTCGAGGCGATAAAGGCCCGGTTCAGCGCGTCCTTGAGGCGCGGACTGACGCCGATCTCGCCTTGCGGCTTGGCATCGCCGCGCTTTGCCTCTGTCTCGATCTGTCGACGCAGATCGTCCACATCGACCTTGAATTGCTCGAGGATGGTCTTGACGACCTCGGAAGCAGTTAGGGCCAGAAGCAGATGTTCGGTATCGACTTCGCTACGCCCGAACTCTCCGGCCTTTTGCGCCGCTTCCTGCAAAAGCTTGTTGCCCTGCTCGCTCAGCCTGTCGGCGATTGTCCGTCCGCCCCCGCCGCGACGGACGCCGCGCCGGGGGGCGGCATCGTCGAAGGTTGCGTCAACGGCATCGTGGCCGCCCGCAGACCCGAGCGCGCTTCCCGCCAACGGGCTGTCGCCGAAGAGGCTTCCGAATCCGCTGTCGCCGAAGAACTCGTCGAGCAGCGAGTGCCTTCCAAAGAGCGATTCGAGCGGCGACGCGCTGCGGCCAGACCGGCGCACCATCTCGCGATAATGCTGATCGCACAGTTCCATGTCCTGCACGCGGCCGTTGACCGAGGCCCGGACGCGGGCCGTCGCCGGGCGGCCGCACATGTCGCACTTACCGTTTGCCATTTGTGTTCTCCCTTCGCTCATCCAGTTCGATTTGTTCGCGCCATCCGCGCCGCTAAAGACGTCATGCCGCAACCGCTTCCGTTCTTTTCACCTTGAGGCCGATTTCCTTCAGTTCGGTCTCATCCAGCGTTTCTCGTTGCAAGAGATCGCGTGCAGACTGCTCGAGAAGACCTCGGTTGCTTTCAAGAAGCGCCAGCGTGCGCTTGAAGACGCCATCCACGACCTCGCGCACCTTCTGGTCCATGCGCTCGGCCGTCGCCTCGCTGTAGCGTCGGTTGAGCCAGGACGCCTGATCGCCGGTCCCGAGGAAGCCCGGGCGTTCGCTGTCGTAGCTGACATTGCCGAGATCGGGATCCATGCCATAGCGCGCGATCATGGCACGGGCGATGTCGGTGGCCTTCACCAGATCGTCCGCCGCGCCGGTCGAGAGATGGTTATAGACGAGCTTTTCCGCCGCCCGTCCGCCCAACAGCACCGCGATCTTGTTCTCGAGCTCCTCGCGCGTCATCAGGAAGCGGTCCTCGGTCGGCCGCTGGATAGTATAGCCAAGCGCGCCAATGCCGCGGGGGATGATCGAGACCTTGTGCACGGGATCGACGCCTGGCAGGGCCATCGCCACCAGCGCGTGCCCCATTTCGTGATGCGCGACGATCTCGCGTTCGCGCGGGTTCAGAACGCGGTTCTTCTTCTCCAACCCGGCGATAATGCGTTCCACGGCATTGTTGAAGTCGTCCATCGTCACCGCATCGGCCTTGCGGCGTGTGGCGAGCAGCGCCGCCTCGTTGACCAGATTGGCGAGATCAGCGCCCGAAAAGCCCGGCGTCAGTGCCGCCACCTTCTCGGCATCGACGTCCGGGGCGAGCTTCACCTTCTTCATGTGCACGCCGAGAATCTGCACGCGGCCCTTCTTGTCGGGCCGGTCCACCAGAACCTGCCGGTCGAACCGGCCCGCGCGGAGAAGCGCAGGGTCGAGGATCTCGGGCCGGTTGGTCGCGGCCAGGAGCACGATGCCGACCGACGGGTCGAAGCCGTCGAGCTCGGTCAGAAGCTGGTTGAGCGTCTGCTCGCGTTCGTCATGTCCGCCGGCGATCTGGCCTGCCGAGCGCGCGCGACCGAGGGCATCGAGCTCGTCGATGAAGATGATCGCGGGAGCCGCCTTGCGCGCCTGCTCGAACAGGTCGCGGACGCGCGCGGCGCCGACGCCCACGAACATCTCGACGAATTCCGAGCCGGAAATCGAGAAGAAGGCGACGCCCGCCTCTCCGGCCACCGCGCGGGCGAGCAGCGTCTTGCCCGTCCCCGGCGGCCCGACCAGCAGGATGCCCTTGGGAATGCGCGCGCCGAGCTTTCCGTATTCCGCCGGGTTCTTCAAGAACGCGACGACTTCCTCGAGTTCGGCCTTGGCCTCGTCCACGCCGGCGACGTCGGCAAAACTGACGCCGGTCTCCTTCTCCATGTAGACCTTGGCCTTGCTGCGGCCGACCTGCATGAACCCGCCGAAACCCTGCTTGTCGGCAAAGCGGCGGAACAGGAACATCCAGATGGCGAAGAACACGAGCGCCGGCGCCACCCACGAGATCAACGTGCCGAACAGGGTGTTCTGCGGAACGCCCGTGATCTCGACGCCGGCCCGGTCGATCCGCTCGAGGATGGCGGGGTTCACGACGGTCGTGACGAACTGCCTCTTGCCATCGACCGGTTCTGTGAAGCTGCCGGTTATCGTATCTGCTCCGACTGCGACGGAGGCGATCTTGCCGTCATTGAGATACTTTTCGAACTGGCTGTAACTGATCGGTGCGACGGACTGCCAGCTGGCGATCAGGTTCTGGATAAGGATCACAGCCACAAATGCCGCGACCCAGTACCAGATGTTGTATTCGGTCCTTTTCTCCATGGCAGGCTGTCTCCCTCTAGCGTGACAGCCGCGCACGTATGCGCTCCAGAAGCACAAACAGAACGCGTCTCTCTTCGGGCGACAGATCCCGCAAGATCTCATCTTCCAGCAGCAGCTGCCGCGGCTCGATGTCCCGTATGGTAGATCTCGACTTCGCCGTTATCGTGACGATCTGCGATCGCCGGTCGTCCGGTGAAGGCGATCGCTCGACCCAGCCGCCACGCACCATGCGATCCACCAGTTGGCTGGCCGTCGCGTTACCGACCTCCAGCCGGGCCGCCAGGTCGCCGATCGTGAGGCCATCCGCGTCGGCAACATGAGCAGCAGCCATCCAGGACAGGCGTGTGAGCCCGCTGTCGCGGATCTCGTCGTCGATGCGCTGCTGGATGAGCTGAGCGACCCGGTGGATCGTCGTGCCGATCAGAGCCTGTCCGGATGAGATCATCGGTGGTCCTCCAGTTCTATGTGACAACGATCATCATACGTGCGGACGCTTGGTTTGCCAGCATAAATTTTGCTTGCATCATATCCCGCTGCGCATAGGATTGAAGATGCCCGAGAGCCTGCCGGCGCGAGCCTCCGCAAGAACCGCGCGCACGGCTTGATCGGCGTTGCGCTTCAGCTTCAGGAGGTCAGCAATGCTCTATCCAACACGAATCCGCCGCAACGATCCCTTCGCGCTCATGCGCTCCATGATGCGCGATCTTGAGAGCGGCTTCAGGCCGCCAACGTCTCGCGCGGCATTCCCGGCGATGAATGTCTGGCAGGGTCCGGATGCCATCGCCATCACCGCCGAACTGCCCGGGATCGAGCCGGGCGATATCGAGATTTCCGTTAATGACAACGTTCTGACGCTTTCCGGCGAACGCAAGGCTCCAGAAGTCCCGGAGGGTGCGCGGTGGCACCGCAACGAGCGCGCCTATGGCAAATTCTCGCGCGCCATTCGCATTCCGTTCGCAGCCTCCGATGACCTGGTCGAGGCAAGGATGGTCAACGGCGTGTTGAAGATTGTCATTGCCCGGCCCGAGGAGACACGGCCAAAGAAGATCGAGATCAAGGCAGCGTGAGAGGAACTGGAAAGATGAGCACCGACATTACGCAAGCCACAGAGAAAACGGTGACGGACGCGCCTGAGACCACTGGAGGCGGCCGCATCTATCGCCCGCTGACCGATATCATCGAGACCGATCAGGGCGTCTCCATGATGCTCGAGATGCCCGGCGTCGGCCCCGACCATGTGGATATCACGCTCGAAAACCGCGTGCTGACGATCCGCGGCAGGGTCGAACCCATGCAGCCCGAGAACCTGCAACTGTCCTATGCCGAATATGGCGAGGGCGATTTCGAGCGGGCCTTCATGCTTTCCGAAGACTTCGACCCTGACAGGATCGAGGCTGAAATGCACGGGGGCGTTCTTACCGTGACCCTCCCTCGAGCCGCTGAGTCGCAACCGAAAAGGATCGCCGTCAAGGGCGCCTGAGAACCGAAGGAGACCATATCATGCAGATCAAGGACCTCATTCCCTGGGCGCGCAAGGACAACGCGCCGGATGCCAAGAGCAGCGAGGACAACCCGATCGCGACGCTCCAGCGCGAGATGAACCATGTGTTCGAAAACTTCTGGAATCGTGTTGGGAATTTTGACTGGCCATGGGGAAGCGGCGAAGCAAGATCCGACATGGTCGAGACCGACAACGCGATCGAAGTGTCGATCGAGTTGCCTGGCATGGAGATGAAGGACATCGAGGTCACGGTCAACGACGACATGCTGACCGTGAAAGGCGAAAAGAGGATCGAGCGCCAGGAGGAGAAAAAGGGATACTATCTCTCCGAGCGCAGCTACGGCGCGATTTACCGGACCATTCCGCTGCCCCCAGGTGTGGATGGCGAAAAGGCGCAGGCATCCTTCAAGAACGGCGTGCTGACCATCAAGCTTCCCCAGACACCGGAGGCACAGGCGAAGGTCAAGCGCATCGAGGTCAAGAACGGCTGATCCGCGTGATCGAGTAGTCGCCGACGCCTGACATGCATCCTCGATCCACGTGATTTCAGGTGTGATACAGATGCCGAAGCCCCCGGGGAACCCGGTTCCCCGGGGGCCATGTTTGAGGAGAGATCGCAATGGAACGCGACAGACCGCCCGGTTTGACCCGCGAACAATGGTCGGCAATGACGCTCTACGAGAAATTCGAGCAGGTCGTCATCTTCCTGCTCAGCGCCATCATCGCCGTGGTCGTGGTGGCATCTGTATGGGCGCTCCTGCGCGAGGTGCTGAACCGACTGGTTTTGGGCGCGCTCGATACGCTCGATTACAGCACGTTCCAAGTCGTCTTCGGCATGATTTTCACCGTGGTGATCGCGCTGGAGTTCAAACGGTCGCTACTGGTGGCGACTGAGCGCAGGTTCGGAATTCTGCAGGTGCGAACCATCGTCCTCATCGCGTTGCTTGCGATCGCCCGCAAGTTCATCATCCTGGATCTCGGCGAAACGAGTCCGGCCAAGATCGCGGCCCTCGCCGGAGCCGCCCTTGCCCTTGGTGCTGTCCACTGGCTGGTGCGCGATCAGGATCGTCGCGATCAATCGTGATTGTTCCATTCGAGAGGCGTCGCTTGAACTTTTGGTTCTTCACCCGTCTGGTTTCCGTCACCGTGGCCGCGCTTCTCATCGTGGCTGCGTGGCAGAGTTTCCCGCTCGTGAGCGGGATCCTGCTCGGCCGCTTCGCCGAGCCACGCACCGTTGCGCCGAGGGGTGATCTCGCCGCGTCTGAAGAAAGTGCGATCGCGATTTTCGAGAACGCGCGAGACAGCGTTGTGTTTATCACGACGGAAAAGCGCATGGTCGATCCCTGGACGCGAAGCGTTTACGACGTGCCGAGCGGAAGCGGATCGGGATTCGTCTGGGATGGGTTTGGCCATGCGGTAACGAACAACCATGTCATCGCCGGTGCCAGCCGCGCGATCGTGCGATTGGCGGATGGTCGCGGCTTTCCCGCGCGCCTCGTCGGACGTGCACCGGAGCACGATCTGGCGGTACTGCATATCGGCATCGGCGCGGGCCGCCCGGCGCCGATATCGGTGGGGACCATCAAGGATTTGCGTGTTGGGCAGAACGTCTTCGCCATTGGCAACCCATTCGGTCTCGACTGGACGATGACGACGGGGATCGTCTCGGCCCTCAACCGCGAGTTGCCAGGCGACGGCGATCTGCCGATCCGTGGTCTGATTCAGACGGATGCGGCGATCAACCCTGGCAATTCCGGGGGGCCTCTCCTCGACAGCGCCGGCCGCCTGCTAGGTGTCAACACCGCCATTTTCAGTCCGTCTGGCGGCAGCGCCGGTATCGGATTCGCGGTGCCAGTCGACACTGTCAATCGGGTCGTGCCGCAGCTGATCGCCCGCGGTCGTTACGCGCCCCCGAGGCTCGGTATCCGATTCGATCCGCAAGTTGATGCGGCCCTCGCCCGAAACGGCACTCCGGGGGTCCTCGTGCTCGCGATCGATCCCGAAGGTGTTCATTTGGCTCCCCCGCCGGCACATGATATCCATTGCGAAAATACGGGAAATATCGGGAGTAACAAGAAAAATGCCGGCCTTACGGGAATTTTCGGGAAAGCGACCATTCAGGCATTCCGCGTTATCGCATTTGCAATCCGCTCGATTTCCCCAACCGACCTCAAGATCGCCTGAAAATCCGGGGCGACGCCAAAGATCATCGCGGTGGTGTTGGCGTAGTCACGGCTGAGCGCATCGATCATCGCACCGGTCGGCGCGACGGCGAATGAGCCCGGAAC
This sequence comes from Hyphomicrobiales bacterium, assembly GCA_003963455.1. GTDB lineage: Bacteria > Pseudomonadota > Alphaproteobacteria > Rhizobiales > Rhizobiaceae > Mesorhizobium. The sequence continues at coordinate 13,141 of RXJA01000108.1, read as the reverse complement.
GGCGGAAGCCAGATCATAGTCGGGGCGGTCGAAGAACATGCGCGCGTGTCGCACGCAATCGGCGCCGAGGCTGGGGTCCGCAAGCGCCACTCGCCCGACCTCCGAGCCGAGCAGGCAATGGAGGTCGTAATAGTGCCGCGACACGCGCTGGCCTTCCTGCCGGAGCACGCCGCGTCGCTCGTACCAGAGCCGCAAGCCATGGGCGATCACAACCTTGTCCCAGAAGGTACGGGTGGCTTCGATCGTTGTGACGTCAGCGATCGCCAGTTCGAGCCCGCCGGCCTCCTCACTGACATAGGGTCGAATCGTAACAGGACGGTTGGGGTCAAGAGCTGACTTCGCGCCGGACTCGATCCGCACGGCCGGCCGCACATAGGCTCCGTCGCGTGGCTCGACCTCGGGATACCAGACGAGCAGTGTCTGTCCGTCGGGATCGGCTTCGTCGACCTCGACACGTCCGGCCCCATTGGTGACGTCGGCGAGCTGTGCGCCTAGGAATTCGTGGAGCGGGCCTGTAATATAGGCACAGCACGCATCCCGTATCGCATCGAGCTTGGCACGGCGCTTTTTGTTCGACAGAGCCTCCAGTTCCTCGACCGAAGCAGCCTCGTCAAGGTCGTTACGGAAGACCGTGACGTCGATGTCCTCGGAAAAGCGCTCGATCAGGTTATAGGCCTTCGACAGCGAGGTGCCGCCCTTGAACAGGAGGCGCGGTCCTCCATCAGGCCGCTCGTGATAGAGCGCATTCAGCGTCCAGCAGACCCAGAAATCCTTCTCCACATTGCCGATCGGCGTGCCAAGCCGATTGGCGGTGGTGAGAAACAGGTCAAGCCGGTCACTCGGCGGCGCGGCGATGACCTGCCTGTACGCGGTGCTGGTCATGACTGGCCCTCGTCCGCATCGGTTGCGCTGAGCAGGCCTCGCAAGAACTCCTGCATCCAGATCGGAAGCGCGGATAGGCCGGCGCGTAGATCGTCACGGATCGCCTGCCCGTGCTGCGGGTCGCCGAAAAGGCGGCGCAGCGCGGCCTGGACGCGGGCGCGCTCATCGTCCTGCGCAAGCATGTCCTGCATCCAGTGCAGCGCCTGGACAACGCGCATGGCTGGCCGGCCGGCCCAATAGAGGCGGCTAGGCGCGGCGAACTTGAAGTGGATCTCTTGGCTACCGAGCTTGATTGGTTTCAGACGCGCGTCGACCAGCACCTCGATGCGCGCCGGGACGGCGGTGGTGAGGCCGAGATCGTTGGCAGCGGTCATGCCGTCCACCACGGCGCGCGCCTGGTCGCGGCGGGTGACGGCGCGGATGACGGCGCGATAGTCGGGCACGGTGGGACGGCTGGTCAGATCATTCTTGCGGGGCTGGTCGTAGAGACCGCGGTCGATACGGCGCAGCTCGCCTGCGGTGGCGAGGCGCTGCAGGGTCTTGTCGACGGCGGCGCGGCTGCCAAGGTCGGCAAAATCGCCGGGCGTCCAGACCTCGTTCGGGCTGGAGGCGATCCGGGCGAGCAGCCGGGAGCGAAGGTCGGTTTCATGCGCTAAGGTCGTCATGTCCGAAATATGATACATTTTTCGGACATGACGCAAGCTGGTGTCCGAAGAATACTACATTTTTCGGACAAAGCGCGCGAACCCTGGTGTCCGAAGTTTGTCGCAAACTTCGGACACTCACACCCTGGTCGGTTCCAGGTTCCGCTCGGACCGATCCCGGCGAGCGGAGCGAGAGCGTGTGGGCGTCGCCCGCCCATCGAGCAGGTCGGCCATCTCGTCGGCAACCCGGTCAGCCGTCATCCTAAGCGCTTCGTCGATATGAACGTAGCGTTGCGTGACGCCCCTGGCGGAATGGCCGAGCAGCGCCGCGATCGTCAGCTCGGAGAAGCCGAGATCGCCCGCAAGGCTCGCGTAGGTGTGGCGCAACGTGTGCGGAGTGATGTCCGCCAGCTCGGCCTTCTGACAGACGCGATCGAGAACGCGCACGACGCCGATGAAATGCCCTTCACCCCAATCGGCCGGAAAAAAGAAGGGGGACTTGGTTTTCGGCTGGTCGAGAAGCAGATCGATAGCGGCTTGGCCGATCACGCGAATCTGCGCGCCGCTCTTGGTATCCGGAAAGCGAATGGCGCATTCCTCTTCATCGAGCCAGGTGCCCTGTAGCCCGAGCGCTTCCATGCGCCGGAAGCCGGTCAGGAGGAGGAAGCGAATAGCCGCGAGCCCCGTCGGATGCTCACCCTCCTCCGCGGCCGCCCGCAGCGTCTTGCCCAGCCGTTCGATCTCGCTCCGGCTGAGCCGCCGTTCACGCGGTGCGCTGGCGAGCCTGCGCACGCCCTTCGCGGGATTGGCTTCGATCTTCCCGAGGCGAACCGCGTGCTCAAGGATGGAATGCAGCGTCGACATGGTCCGCGCGGCCACGCCTTCCCCGCCGGTGGTGGCGCCGCCGCGGCTGCCCGCGCGAGGCTTCGAGGTCTTGCCGGCCGCGATGTCCGCCTGCGCGCCTTCGACGTCGCCGAGCTTGAGCGATGCGACCTGGCGGCGGCCGAGGAGCGGCTTGATGTGCGCCTCGATGCGGCTGCGGTCCATCGCCAGCGTGGACGACTTGATCGGTCGCCGGCGGCGGCCGAGGATCCGCCCGGCCTCCGCTTCGGCCAGATACCAGTCGCAGACTTCGGCGACGGTGAGCAGGCCGGCCGCCTTGGCCTCCTCGGCGACCGGATCGACACCCTTGGAGACGGCCACCAGCTTCTCATGGGCGAGCTTGCGAGCGTCTTCGACCGTCATCAGCCCATAGCGCCCGATGACGGCTCTCCGGTTCCTCCCTTCCAGGGTGCGATACTGGATGACGAAGCTCTTGAGACCCGACGGCATGACCTGCACGCCGAACCCGCGCAGCTCGCGATCCCACACGAAATGCTCCCGAACCTTGACCCCATCTCTCGAAGGTTTCGGAGCCTTGAGCGCGTCCACGATCCGCTTTGTGATCTTTTCCGTCGCCATATCAATACCTTGTCGAATTTTTGCTTAGAATTTCCCTACCATACCCTCTATCGAAGCCGATTCCAAGCATTTCGAAGCAAGTCGGCGGCTACCTCCCGGATAGGCTCGGCGGGACTGATGTCAATTAATATCTTGAGTTATATAGTTAAATCGTGCCGTAGCGTGAAGTCGGGTATGGCGGCGCAAGCGCGTCGGGCACCTTGCCAAGGTTGGGGTCGTGGGTTCGAATCCCATCGCCCGCTCCAGTCGACCTTATTGTCGTTTTCGGGCAGTTGAAATCGCAGGCGCCGGAAGGGCTCGCGAGAGCTGCGGTCACCATCGGGTTACAGGTTCGGCGCGTAGATCAGCCCGCCGCGCTGCTCTCCCGGCCGACAAGCGCGCCTGCCATCCTCGACAGCGGCGGCCTCTGCCGGCTGTGCCGGCCTTGACCCGCATGGCCCGGCGCCGCAGCGTTCACGCAATGCCTCGATCGCCGCATCCTGCCGGGCGAGCTTGCGCGACAGGGCGTCGATCTCGGGCTGGCGCTCGGCCGTGATGGCGGCGAGGTTCGAGCGGTAGCGCTCGAGGAACGCGCTCGGATCGGCGGGCTTGCCGCGGCGATATGCGGCACGCTTGCGACCGAGCTGTGGAATCAGCGCCGTCATGCGACAGATGATCTGCCGGTCGATCATGTCGAGCTGGCGCTGCGTCTGGCGGCGCGCCTCTTCCATGCGCGAGAGCTGCGCGATGCGTTGCGGGGAAGCTGTCATCGCGCCCTCCCCTGCCAGCCGATGAAGCTCGACGGGCCGGAATGGACCGGATGACGCGCCTCATCGACGACGAAGCCGAAGCGTCCGACCTGGTACTCGCCGGACGGCACGAGGAAGCGCCGTTCCTCGGTGCCCGCACCGCGGCGGCCGCCGGGCGTGGCGACGACTTCGACAAAGCCCGGCTGCTGATCCGATGTAATCGCCGATACGACGATCCAGTCGTCGGCGTGCCGCTGCTCGAAGGCGCGGCGATCCTTTTCCAGAGACTCGCCGGGCTGAAGGATCGTGCCGAAGATCGCTTCCCAGGCGTCCGGCCAGCTATCCTTGATCGTGCGCTCGGCGCAGCGCCGCTCATAGCTGGTGAAGAGATGCGGGAAGGTGAGCGCGACGATCGCCCAGCCTGCATCTTCCTCGTACCAGCCGCCGCGCGACCGCAGCACGGAATGGACCTTGCGATTGCGCTCGGCCGAGAGGTGGAAGCCGCCATGACCGGCGGTCGAATGGCAGACGACACCCTCGGCATAGAGGGTCGCGCCCTGCGAGCGGCCCCACGGCGTATTCGCCGTGGAGCCGATCTCGCGGCGGCCGAGCGCGCGCTTCTCGCGCTGATGCTCCGCGTTTTCCGCGACCTTGCAGCGGAACGCCGCCTCGTCGGCGAGCTCGCCGGCATGACCGTAAAAGTCGGATCGCTTCCATTCGGCCATCGGCCGGCCGATGCGCCAGCCGGTGGCGAGATAGTGCCGGCCATCGCGCGCCGGCAGCATGGCGAAGGAGGTGTCGGCGACACAGGCGACGAGAATGCCCTCTGCTGTGCGGCCGAACTCGATCTGCGGAAATGCGCCCGCGGGTTCCGCGATCATTCCGGTGGAGGGTGCGGGCATGCTCATGCGGCAGCCCTCCCTTCCACGACGGCGGCCGCGACCTCGTCGGCCGAGATCTCGCGCAGCACGGCGTTGGGATAGCCGTGTCGCTTGAGCCATTCCTCCGCGTCTGCACGATGGCTGGCGAGATAGACCAGCTCGCCGTCGTCGCCCGGCCGGTCGAGCACTTGGACCGAACCGACGTTCGGCCGTTCGGTCACGGCAAACGTCAGGCGGCTGTCGACCGAGAATGTCCGGTGGACGCGCAGCACGACGACGCCGCCACTGCCATAGTCGCCGGCATGCAGGGTGATGCTCGCGCCGATGACGGTGTTGCCGATGCGGCGCTCGGCCTGCTTGCGAATGAGGCGGCCGCCGCTGTTGTTGTTCTCCCAGGCGGAGAGCTTGCGGCGATGGCGGTCCGGCGGGCGCGGCGCGCCGTCGGAGAAGCGAATGATCGAGCCGAGCAACGCGAACTCGTAGATTGACTGTGCGGACATGACGTCCTCCTGTGCGGATGGTGGAAATGAAGCCGCCGCCGGCAGGGACCGGCGGCGGTTGTCGTTCGGGAGATGAGGAGGCCGGCTCTATTCCGCGGCTTCGCGGAATGCCTCGTCGTCCGGCGTTTCGCCGCTATCCTCACCGTCTTCGACGAGCTCGTCGGACTCGTCGTCTTCGGCAACGGCGTTCGAGGCGAGCCAGCTCGACATCGCCGTCTTGTCCGGCGCGAACAGCGCGGCGGGATGGACGAAGCGGCCCTCCTTGAAGTGCTCGACCAGAGCGGCGCGCGTGTCTTTCACCTTCTGGCGCGGAAGAACCGGCGTGTCCTTGCACGAGCCTTCGAGCGCGCTGCGCGACAGGCACGACAGGAAGTCGTCACTGCCCATATTCGGCAGGAAGTTGTCGGCGCCGACGACATCGCCGGCGACGCGGGCGACGATGCCGCTGTCGGTGCGGTTCTCCCGGCACGACAGCACCTCGGCGAGGACCGACCGCGCGGCGATGCGGAGCGTGTCGTTGTCGAGCAGGAGCTGGCCGTCCTGATCGAACAGGTTCACGGCATGGCGCGCGATCCGGCGCGTGCCGTAATAGGTCCCGCCGTTGGCCGAAGCGACGGAGACGTTCTGGCCGGCGAAGGCGAGGATCAGCAGCGCCATCAGCGCATTGTCCTCGATCGGCGCCCGGGCGAGCGCCTCGTGCAGCGCGTCCGTGCGGAAGTCGCCGATCATCTCGACGCCCTTGCGCGTCACGTCGGGACGCGGCTTGGCGGTCGCGCCGGTCTCATCAGCAGCATCATCGCCGGCAGTCGCGCCGTTGCCCTTCGGCTTCTTCGCCGCGGGCATGCGGTAATGCACGCTCTGCACCCGGCCGTCACGGTCGAGATACATGGCGGTGCAATCGCCCTTCGACGCCTTGCCATAGACGCGCTGCGCCTTCGGCGGCAGCTTCACCTCGCCGTAGTTGGTGACTTCGGCGATGATGCCCTTCTTCGGCAGGTTGGCCGTCATCCATTCCTGCTGTGCGCCGAGGAATGCCTCGACATCCGTGGTGTAGCGGCTGTCCTCGTCGGCCGGCGCGAACAGATCCTCGACCCACTGGATGCCGTAGGCCTGGGCGAGATCGTCGCCGAAGCTGGCATGACGTGCGTACATGCGGGCCTTGGTCAACGCCTGCGCGACGCTCCACCAAGAGACCTGCGGATCGGCCTTCGACGGCTTGTGCTTCTTCCAGACCTCCTTCTGCTCGTCGGGCGAGGCCGAGGCGATCGTGCGGAGCTGACGCTCGTCGGGCATGTCGCCCTTGGCCATGTGATCGAGCATCGCCGGCAGGACATTCGCGAGCAGGCGGAGCTTCCGGACCTGGCGGACCGGCAGCGTGAGGGCGACGCCGATCGCCTCCTCCGTCCAGCCGAGCGCGACGAGACGCTCGATGGCGCGCCACTGATCGACGGCGTTCAGCGGCTCGCGCGCGAGATTCTCGACAAAGGACCGCATGGCGCCGTTGTCGTTCGCCGGATCGTCGACGAGAACGTCGATCTCCTCGAGGCCTGCGGCGACGGCGAGGCGCACGCGGCGCCGGCCGGCGTTGATGACAAAGCCGTTGCCGCCATCGGTCTGCTGCGACACGACGGGCGGCTGCACGATGCCGACGGCCTTGATGGACGCCAGCAAGAGCGCGTCGGCCTGCGGCGTCGACTTCGTCTGGCGCGAATGGTCGGGGTTTTCCACGAGCGCGCGCGGATCGACCTTCATGAGATACATGGGATGCTCCTTTTCGGGGTTCGCGGACCGCGCCTTGCGGTCCTTTCTCGTCTCCTTCCGGAGACACCCCCCGGCCCGCGGAGCGGTTGGGCCGGCACAATTGCGGCCGAGCAGCCCTGCCCGGCCGGACGAGCAGGGCTCACAGCCCTGCGAAGGACGACGGGCCGGGCTCGCGCAGGCGGCGATTGAGCGCGAGCGTTGCCGGCCTGGCCGATCTGCGAGCGGGCCTTTCCCCCCTTTTCTCCCCTCATGCTGCGGCGGCCTGTTCGCCGCCTCCCTCGACATCCCTCGCCAGGGCATCCTCCACCTCCGCCAACTGGCGGCGCTTTTCCGCCAGCTCGCCGGCGAAGGTGAATTCGCCAGCGTCGCGCGACTGGTACGAGGCGAGCCTGCGGCGGGCGTCGGCCAGGCGCTGGCGATAGCGCTCGCGCTCGCCCGCGAAATCGTCGAGCGCGTGCTCGAGACGGGCGATCGCGCCGAGCGGCGTCACCGTGATCGGCAATTCGATCTCGTGTTCCGAAGCGGTGCGGAGCAGCATCGTGCTGTAGCGATAGCCGTCGCGGCCGAACCGCTCGCCGGAATATTCGAGATCGAAGCCGCCGATCGAAGCGATGATGCTTTCGCCCTCCTGCTGAAGCTGGACGAGCGTCAGGGCTTCCTTCATCAGCGCGCGGCCGGCCTCCTTGCGCTCGACATAACGCTTGCCGGCGATCGTCGCGGCGAAGGCCTCGCCCGTGGTCGGCACGAGACGCTCCATATCCTCGCCGATCTCAGCGATGCGGCGGGTGGAGAACTCGATGTCGCGCTCGGCGTCGCGAAGCTGGCGGCGCACGGCATGCTGATCGTCGATATGGGCGGCGCGCAGGCGCTCAAGCCGCGCGATGTCCGCTTCGAGCCCAGCCTTGAGCATGAGGCGCTGATCGCCCGACGCGATCGCCTTCGCCATCGCGAACTGGTTGGCCTGGCCCTCGCCGAGATCCTCGAGGCGGCGGATCGACGCGTCGCCGGACAGCGCCGCGGCGATGAAGCGGGCCTTGCGCTCATTGTTCTGCCACATCGTGGCATCGAGGCTGCCCTCCGTCGCATAGGCGAAGATGTCGATGACGTCGTTCTGATTGCCCTGACGTTCGATCCGCCCTTCCCGCTGCGCGATCTGCGAGGGAAGCCAGGGCACATCGAGGTGATGCAGCGCCTTCAGGCGGAGCTGGGCGTTGACGCCGGTGCCCATCGTGTCGGAGGAGCCGATCAGGAAGCGGACCTTGCCGGCGCGCACGTCGCCGAACAGGCGCTGCTTCGCCTCCGACTTCTTGTAGTCCTGCATGAAGGCGATTTCGGACGCAGGCACGCCCATGCGGACGAGCTCGTCCCTGATCCAGCGATAGGCCGAGAAGCCGCGGGACTTCTCGACGCTGATCGTGCCGAGATCGGAGAAGATCATCTGGGCGGCGCCGGGCAGCTCATAGGGCTTGCCGTCGGTACGCACATAGGCGTTGTCCGCGGTTTCCCGCCAGATGCGCAGCGCGTTGCCTATAAGGAGATTGAGCTTGTTGTCGGGCTCGTCGTCGTTGTCCGGATCGACAAGGCGAAGGTCGATCGCGGCATGGCGCCCGTCGGTGATGACGGAGAGCAGGATGTCGTCGCCCGGCTCCGGCGGCCGGTCGCGCATCTCGATGGCCTTGATTCGCGCATCGAGCACGAGCTGGTAGCGCTTGAAGGACGCCGACGGCTTCGCCGTCATGATCTGACGCTTGCCGGTCGAGACCGCCGGTATCCTGACGTGCTGCCGCAGGTCTTCGGGCATCACCACGTCGGCGAAGGACCGGAACATGGCAACGAGCTCGGGTACGTTCACGAAGGTCGCGAAGCGCGTCACCGGCTTGTATTTGCCGGACGGCTGGAGCTCGAGCTCAGTCGAGACGTCGCCGAAGGTCGACGCCCAGGCGTCGAACTCGTGCAAGCCGCGCTCGGACAGGGCGGCGTAGCCGAGATAGCGCTGCACCGAGTACATCTCGCAAATCGTGTTGGTGATCGGCGTGCCCGACGCCAGCACGAGCGCGCGGCCGGGATTTCTCGACTCGATGAAGCGGGACTTCACGTAGAGGTCCCAGGCACGCTGCGAGCCGTTCGGATCGACGCCTTTCAGCGTCGACATATTGGTGGCGAAGGACAGCTTGCGGAACTCCTGCGCCTCATCGACGATGATCTGATCGACGCCGATCTCCGAAATGGTCAGGAGATCGTCCTTGCGGGTGGCGAGCGACTCCAGGCGCTCCTTCAAACCCTCCTTCAGCCGCTCGAGACGCTTGCGCGAGACCCGATCGTCGCTCTCGACCTTGGTCAGCAGCGTCTCGTAGAGCTCCAGCTCGTCCTGGATCATCTGCTGCTCGAACGCCGAGGGCACGCCGATGAAGCGGAAGGCCGAGTGCGTGATGATGATCGCGTCCCAGGTCGCTGTGGCCGCGCGCGAGAGGAAGCGCTGCCGCTTGTCCTTGGTGAAATTGGTCTCGTCGGCGACGAGGATGCGGGCGCCGGGATAGAGCGCGAGGAACTCCCTCGCCGCCTGCGCCAGGCAATGGCCGGGAACGACGAGCATCGCCTTAGCGATCAGGCCGAGCCGGCGCTGCTCCATGATGGCAGCCGCCATCGTCATGGTCTTGCCGGCGCCTACGGCATGGGCGAGATAGGTCGCGCCCGCGGCGATGATGCGCCAGATACCGCGCTTCTGATGATCGTAGAGGACGAAGGCGCCCGACGCGCCCGGCAGCTTCAGATGCGAGCCGTCGAAGGCCCGCGGCACGATGTTGTTGAAGCGATCATTGTAGACGCGCGCCAACCGATCCGTTCGATCCGGATCGGTCCAGATCCAGTTCTGGAACGCCGTCTTGATCTTCTGCAGCTTTTCCTTCGCCGCCTCGGTGTCGACGACGTTGAGGACGCGGCGCTCGCTGTCGCCGTCCTTGATCGTGTCGAAGATCTGCGGCACGGATGAATTGAGCGCATCGGACAAAAGCTGTCCGGCATGCCGTCGCTCGGTTCCCCATTCCGACGTGCCTGCCGCCATCCAGCCGAGCTGACGCGCCTCGACGGTCCACGACGCCAGCTCCGGCATGTGGTGGATCTTGATGTCCGTGCCCATCGTCTCCTTCACGAAGGCGACGATGTCGTCGGCCGGAATCCACGGCGCCCCGAGACGCGCGGTGATGTCCGACGGTCTGAGATCGGCAGGTTGCACATCGCGCAGCGCCGCGACATTGCGCTCATAGGCCGGGTCGAGCGCGGCCGCCGCTTCCGCGGCCGCGAGCTTCGAGCGGACGGCGCCGGAGAGATAGGCGTCGGCGCTCTGCCAGGAGCCATCGGCGGGATCGCGGAAGATGGCGCTGCCGAGCTCGCCTATCACGTCGTCGACATCGCGATGCAGCAGCTCCGCGATGTGATCGGGATCGACATGGCCGCGCTCGTTGAGCACGACGGCCAGCGCATCGAGCGCGCTGGTGATGACCGGCGGCGCCGGCGGGGCGATCACGCGCTCCGTGAAGATCGGGCCCGGCCGCGCCGTGTCGGATTCGAGGTCGTAATCCTCGATCGACGCCACGAGCCAGCAATCCGGGTCGTCGAGGAACGGCTGCAGATTGGGACGGCGATGGGTCTCGCGAACCTCGCCCGTCTCCGGGTCCTCGCTGGTGGAGACGACGGTCGTGTTGATCGGGCCGAAGCTGCGCACGAAATTCGACCAGGCGATGCGCAGCCGCACCTGCGCGTCCTTCCACGGCCGGTCGAGCTCCTGGCACTTCAGCACCTCGCGCACGGCCTCCCGGATCGGGATCAGCTTCTGGATGATCCGGACGTGCTTCTCCGGAATCCCCTCGGCGCTGCGGCCCTTGCGGACCGTGACGGCGACGGGACTGCCGTCGAGGACCTGCATCAGGCCGTGGCGGGTATCGAGAAGGTAGCTTCCTTCCCGCGCCGCGAGGCTGCGGGCGCCGGTCGCCTGCGCGGGCGACGCCTCGTCCTCCATGTCGAAGTCGATCGGCTCGGGCTCGCCGTCGTAGAGAGCATCCGGAAGACGCGAGACCGCGGCGGCGAGCGCGGCCGCGAGATCGCCGCCCTGATCCGGGAGGCAGGTGTAGGTCTCGCCGAAGGGGCCGGAGGTCAGCGCGTGGGCGCCAAGCACCATCTCAGCATGGCGCGCGAACCAGCGATTGACGCGGATCGCGCCCTCGTCGTCGGTCGCCGGCCGCACCTCGTCCAGGTCGAGCCAGCACAGATCGCCCTCGGGCTCCGCGACCTTCCTCTTCCGGAAAAAGAGGATGTCGACCACGACGTCGGTGCCGGCGGCGGCGCGGAAGCTGCCCTCGGGTAGCCGGATCGCGCCGACAAGATCGGCGTGCTTCCCGATCTCCTCGCGCGCGCCGCTGTCAGCCTTGTCCATCGTGCCGTGCGAGGTCACGAAGGCTGCGAGCGCGCCGGGCTTCAGCAGCCGGATCGCCTTGACGATGAAATAGTCGTGGAGGCGCAGACCAAGCGAACGCAGCGCGCGATCCGAGCGCACGGTGCGATCGGAGAATGGCGGATTGCCGACGACGAGATCGAAGCGAGGCGGCAGCTCCGTGCGCGCGAAGTCCCCGGTGACGATCCGAGCGCGCGGCTGCAGGAGCCGGGCGATCCGGGCGGTGACGGGATCGAGCTCGACGCCCATGACGTGGCTGACGTCGCGCAGGTCCTCGGGCATGAGCGCCGGAAACAGGCCTGTGCCGATGCCCGGCTCGAGCACGCGGCCGCCGCGCCAGCCGAGCCGCTGCACGCCCGCCCAGATGGCGCGAACGATGAACTCGGGTGTGAAGTGGGCGTATTGCGTGCAGCGCGCCAGGGAGGCGTAGTCGGCATCGTCGACCGCATCCTGCAGCTCGGCGCCGATTTCGTCCCAGCCCTTCGCGAAGTCCGTCTCGCCCGGGCGCCGGAAGACGCCATTCGCCAATTCCGAGGCGCCGAAGCCGGTGAAGCGAATCAGCCGCTCCTGCTCATCGCGGGTTGCGGGGCGCTCATCGGCCTCGATCTCCGCGGCGAGCCGTACCGCCGCGATGCTGTCGCGGGCGCGCTGCTTCCAGCCGTTGGCCAGGCCTCGGTCGCCGGCGAGATGAAAATTGACGCCGCGCCAGGATGAACGTGATCCGGCCGGTCGCGTCGATGCCGCCGACGGCGGCGACGCCGGAGGCGGATCATCGTCAGGATCGTCATCGCCGCTTATGTCGGCGACGAAGGCGGTGACGCCGAGGCCGAGGCCCGACGACAGCGCCGTGTTTCCGAAGAGGTCGAGGGTGAAAGGGTCGTCCTGCGCCATTGGGAAGGTCCTTCTGCTGGGCGCGCGCGACCGCGCGGCCCGCCGCGGAGGCGGCGGTCGGCACGGCGTTGCGGGATTGACGGGAGGGGCCGGAGCGATCAGCCGGCTGCGGAAATACAAAGCCCGGCGCAGGGGCCGGGCCGTCGCAGGTCGAGGAGGACGGCGCGGGGCTAAGCCGCGATCGCCTCGGGCAGATGCCGGAGCTGAACCGGCAACTTTGCCGCGATCTCGGCGTCGGTGAGCTCGTCGAGCAGCTTCAGCACGGTGCCGAGCCGGCCGGCATAGACGAGCACGGTGCGGCGACCGCGCATGGAAGCGGGCCAGCGTTCGCCGGAATAACCGCGATAGTCGTCATGCGTGCTCGACCAGATGTGCTCGAGCCGCTCGGCGTGTGTCATGGCGCGGACCGGCCGCGACTCGCGCTCGATGATCGCGGCCTTCATCCGTTCCGGCGAAGAGCGGTCGGAGAGGTCGCAATAGCCGTGGAACCAGCGCTGGCGGCCGTCGATGACAAGCGTGAAGAAGATGCTGGTCACGCTGTCCGTCATGAACTCGCGCAGCGCGAACATATCGCCGCGCATGAACAGGGGCGGCAGGATCTCGAGCATGTAGTCATGCTCGGCCTCGGCGATCTCGAACCACTCTCCGGCGAAGAGCTGCGCGCAATCGCCCGCACCATAGGCCGGATCGCCGCGATGGCGATTGAACATGCGGTACATCTCATGGCGCGTGGCGACGCCCTGGAAGACGTTGCGGATTGTCGGGACGACGTGCATGGCGGCTCCTTTCAGCCTGGCGGGCGGAAGCGCGAGCGATCGCCTGATCCCTCATCATTTCAGCCCTTCATCACGCCTTTCCGCGGGCCGCCTCTCCGGTCCGGCGGGTCAAGGGCCGCGGCACGCGGGCGAAGCCTCCCTTGACGCGCCGGCCGGGCATGCGGCATCGC